>NZ_JAGDEC010000020.1:0-1397 GCF_040148775.1 Pseudoalteromonas sp. NFXS39
TAAGCGGACGGGAGCCGCAGTGACCAGGTGGCTGGGACTGTTTATTAAAAACACAGCACTGTGCAAAATCGCAAGATGACGTATACGGTGTGACACCTGCCCGGTGCCGGAAGGTTAATTGATGGGGTTAGTTTTCGGACGAAGCTCTTGATCGAAGCCCCGGTAAACGGCGGCCGTAACTATAACGGTCCTAAGGTAGCGAAATTCCTTGTCGGGTAAGTTCCGACCTGCACGAATGGTGTAACCATGGCCACGCTGTCTCCACCCGAGACTCAGTGAAATTGAAATCGCAGTGAAGATGCTGTGTACCCGCGGCTAGACGGAAAGACCCCGTGAACCTTTACTACAGCTTGGCACTGAACATTGAACCTACATGTGTAGGATAGGTGGGAGGCTTTGAAGCAGAGACGCTAGTCTTTGTGGAGCCGTCCTTGAAATACCACCCTTGTAGTTTTGATGTTCTAACGTTGGTCCCTAATCGGGATTACGGACAGTGCCTGGTGGGTAGTTTGACTGGGGCGGTCTCCTCCCAAAGAGTAACGGAGGAGCACGAAGGTTGGCTAAGTACGGTCGGACATCGTACGGTTAGTGTAATGGTAGAAGCCAGCTTAACTGCGAGACAGACACGTCGAGCAGGTACGAAAGTAGGTCATAGTGATCCGGTGGTTCTGAATGGAAGGGCCATCGCTCAACGGATAAAAGGTACTCCGGGGATAACAGGCTGATACCGCCCAAGAGTTCATATCGACGGCGGTGTTTGGCACCTCGATGTCGGCTCATCACATCCTGGGGCTGAAGTCGGTCCCAAGGGTATGGCTGTTCGCCATTTAAAGTGGTACGCGAGCTGGGTTTAGAACGTCGTGAGACAGTTCGGTCCCTATCTGCCGTGGGCGTTTGAGAATTGAGAGGGGTTGCTCCTAGTACGAGAGGACCGGAGTGAACGAACCGCTGGTGTTCGGGTTGTCATGCCAATGGCACTGCCCGGTAGCTACGTTCGGAACTGATAAGCGCTGAAAGCATCTAAGCGCGAAGCAGGCCTCGAGATGAGTTCTCACTAGACTTTTAAAGTCTCTGAAGGGCCGTTGAAGACTACAACGTTGATAGGCAGGATGTGGAAGTGGTGCGAGCCATTAAGCTAACCTGTACTAATTACCCGTGAGGCTTAACCATACAACGCCAAACGCGTTTTATGACAGCGTAACAGACAGAAGTTAAGAAACTAAAGTAGACATTTACTTGATATCAGAATTCCAGATTTTAGTTGATTGCCAAGGCGATTAACGACCCAAATTTGCTTGGTGACAATAGCGTTTTGGACCCACCTGACCCCATGCCGAACTCAGTAGTGAAACGAAACAGCGCCGATGATAGTGTGGCATTTGCCATGTGAAAGTAGG
>NZ_JAGDEC010000021.1:0-1317 GCF_040148775.1 Pseudoalteromonas sp. NFXS39
TTAATTAGATGGTACGCCCCACCCATTAGCTAAACTAACAGAGTTGGCTATTATTGGAGGAAACCATTATGTCAGTTGTTAAAGTTATAGGTATTGATTTAGGTAAATCAACTTTTCATTTAAGTGGCCATGATCACGCTGGTCGAGAAGTTTTTCGTCACAAGTTCTCTAGAGCAAAGTTAATTAGTTTTCTTTCAAATTTTCCAAGCACTCTAATTGCAATGGAAGCTTGTTGCGGTTCAAATTGGTTGGCTAGGAAATGTATCCAAATGGGTCATCAGGCTAAACTTATACCCGCCCAGTATGTAAAACCCTACGTTAAGACACATAAAAATGACTTTATAGATGCAAACGCAATCGCCGAAGCTGCTACTAGACCGAGTATGAGATTTGTATCTCCTAAAACAGAAGAAGCTCAATTAGGGATCGTGATTAGACGTATTCGTTCTGGCTTCATCAAAGAGCGAACAGCTTGCATGAGCAGAATTGGCTCTATCTTGACAGAGTTTGGCCTAAGTTTTCCTAGAGGTCACCATAACATGAAAAACCTTTTTCAATGGTTAGCAGATCAGGGGGAGTCTTTACCAGCTTTACTTATAGCTGAACTAAAAAGTCAATTGGATTACTACCATCATTTGAATCACTTAATTAAAGAGCAAGAAGCTAAATTAAAGCTATTAAATAAAGAGAATGAAGTTGTTGCACTACTTCAAACAATTCCGGGCATAGGGCCAATGACAGCTTCATGCTGCGTATCTGCTGTTGGGGATGCAAATGACTTCAAGAACGGCCGAAATTTTGCGGCATGGATAGGTTTGGTTCCATATCAGCATAGTACAGGTGGAAAACCAAGACTCCTTGGAATATCCAAGCGAGGTAACAAGGAATTAAGGGAGTTGTTTGTTCATGCAGCACGAGCAGTAATGTGGAGAGATAACACCGCCAATAAGTTTTTTGGACAGTGGTTATTAGACCTTAAATGTCGAAAACCCTTTAATGTAGCAGTTGTTGCTTTAGCTAATAAATTGGCCCGAATTGCGTGGTCAGTGATGTCAACAAAACAACCATTCGAATTAAAAGTGTAAAAGTCAGATTTGCAATGATAATTATTGATGACAAAACGGTTAGACCACCAGATTGAAAACCTGAGGGGCAGAGCAGCATAAAAAATGCTTTCTCGTTTATGAGGACAATCTGGCGCGGATCTCATCGTAGAGCTGGGACTAATGAAAGTCTCTAATAGACTCTGAATACATTAGCGCAAACCATCTCCGTTATTTTAAATTATTAACTTGCAAAACGGGGCGTACCATACAT
>NZ_JAGDEC010000022.1:0-1186 GCF_040148775.1 Pseudoalteromonas sp. NFXS39
ATGGCAAAAGAAAAGTTTGAACGCGTAAAACCGCACGTAAACGTTGGTACAATCGGCCACGTTGACCACGGTAAAACAACTCTAACAGCAGCAATCACAAACGTACTTGCAAAAGTATACGGTGGTGTAGCTAAAGACTTCGCATCAATCGATAACGCTCCAGAAGAGCGTGAGCGTGGTATCACAATCTCAACTTCACACGTTGAGTACGATACTCCTACTCGTCACTACGCACACGTAGACTGTCCAGGACACGCCGATTATGTTAAAAACATGATCACTGGTGCTGCTCAAATGGACGGCGCAATCCTAGTAGTTGCTGCGACTGACGGTCCTATGCCACAAACTCGTGAGCACATCCTACTTTCTCGTCAGGTTGGTGTACCTTACATCATCGTATTCATGAACAAATGTGACATGGTTGACGACGAAGAGCTACTTGAGCTAGTTGAGATGGAAGTTCGTGAACTTCTTTCAGAGTACGACTTCCCAGGTGATGACTTACCACTAATCCAAGGTTCAGCGCTTAAAGCGTTAGAAGGCGAGAAAGAGTGGGAAGACAAAATCGTTGAGCTTGCAGAAGCACTAGATTCTTACATCCCAGAGCCAGAGCGTGACATCGATAAGCCATTCATCATGCCTATCGAAGACGTATTCTCAATCCAAGGTCGTGGTACTGTTGTAACTGGCCGTGTTGAAGCTGGTATCATCAACGTGAATGACGAAGTTGAAATCGTAGGTATCAAAGAAACTACGAAGACAACTTGTACAGGTGTTGAGATGTTCCGTAAGCTTCTAGACGAAGGTCGTGCGGGTGAGAACATCGGTGCACTTCTACGTGGTACTAAGCGTGAAGACGTTGAACGTGGTCAAGTACTAGCTAAGCCTGGTTCAATCACTCCACACACGAAGTTCACTTCAGAAGTATACGTACTTTCTAAAGATGAAGGTGGTCGTCACACTCCATTCTTCAAAGGTTACCGTCCACAGTTCTACTTCCGTACAACTGACGTAACAGGTGACGTACAGTTACCAGACGGCGTTGAAATGGTAATGCCTGGTGATAACATCAAGATGACTGTAGAACTAATCTGCCCAATCGCGATGGACGAAGGTTTACGCTTCGCTATCCGTGAAGGTGGCCGTACAGTTGGTGCTGGTGTTGTTGCAACTATCGTTGAGTAAT
>NZ_JAGDEC010000023.1:0-1182 GCF_040148775.1 Pseudoalteromonas sp. NFXS39
TCGAGGGTGACTGCGTACCTTTTGTATAATGGGTCAGCGACTTATATTTTGTAGCGAGGTTAACCGATTAGGGTAGCCGTAGTGAAAGCGAGCGTTAACTGCGCGTTTAGTTGCAAGGTATAGACCCGAAACCCGGTGATCTAGCCATGGGCAGGTTGAAGGTTGAGTAACATCAACTGGAGGACCGAACCCACTAACGTTGAAAAGTTAGGGGATGACCTGTGGCTAGGAGTGAAAGGCTAATCAAACCGGGAGATAGCTGGTTCTCCCCGAAATCTATTTAGGTAGAGCCTCGGACGAATACTTACGGGGGTAGAGCACTGTTAAGGCTAGGGGGTCATCCCGACTTACCAACCCTTTGCAAACTCCGAATACCGTAAAGTACTATCCGGGAGACACACGGCGGGTGCTAACGTCCGTCGTGAAGAGGGAAACAACCCAGACCGCCAGCTAAGGTCCCAAAGTCATAGTTAAGTGGGAAACGATGTGGAAAGGCCCAGACAGCCAGGAGGTTGGCTTAGAAGCAGCCATCCTTTAAAGAAAGCGTAATAGCTCACTGGTCGAGTCGGTCTGCGCGGAAGATGTAACGGGGCTAAACTATGCACCGAAGCTGCGGATTCAAACTTTGTTTGAGTGGTAGGGGAGCGTTCTGTAAGCCGTTGAAGGTGTACCGGGAGGTATGCTGGAGGTATCAGAAGTGCGAATGCTGACATGAGTAACGATAATGCGGGTGAAAAACCCGCACGCCGGAAGACCAAGGGTTCCTATCCCATGTTAATCAGGGTAGGGTAAGTCGACCCCTAAGGCGAGGCCGAAAGGCGTAGTCGATGGGAAACGGGTTAATATTCCCGTACTTGGTATAATTGCGATGGGGGGACGGAGCAGGCTAAACAAGCATGGCGTTGGTTGTCCATGTGAAAGTGAGTAGGTTGAGAGTTTAGGAAAATCCGGACTCTTAAGACTGAGACACGAGACGAGCACCCAAGGGTGTGAAGTTGTTGATGCCATACTTCCAGGAAAAGCCTCTAAGCTTCAGATTATACCGAATCGTACCCCAAACCGACACAGGTGGTCAGGTAGAGAATACTAAGGCGCTTGAGAGAACTCGGGTGAAGGAACTAGGCAAAATCGTACCGTAACTTCGGGAGAAGGTACGCTCCTATCTGTGATGAGACTTGCTCT
>NZ_JAGDEC010000024.1:0-1014 GCF_040148775.1 Pseudoalteromonas sp. NFXS39
TCACCACGGAGTGATTCATGACTGGGGTGAAGTCGTAACAAGGTAGCCCTAGGGGAACCTGGGGCTGGATCACCTCCTTATACGATTTAGAACTTATTTGTTCGTAGTGTCCACACAGATGATTGTTAGTTAGCTAAACCGCTTGGTTTAACTAATTAATATGCTCTTTAAAAATTTGGAAAGCTGATATTAAAATTCTTATAGATACTTGTATCTATAAAGAGTTTTCAAAAGTAAAAATATGCCATTAATCGAAAGATTAATTGGTATCTACTTTAGTATTCTCATCATTATTTGATGAATTAACTTCTGGCGAAGTTAACAGCTGTCACTAACAAAGACCCGTTTGGGTTGTATGGTTAAGTGACTAAGCGTACACGGTGGATGCCTTGGCAGTTGGAGGCGATGAAGGACGTATTAACTTGCGATAAGCCTAGTCAAGCTAGTAAAAAGCGCTTGAGACTAGGATTTCCGAATGGGGAAACCCACCTGCTTGCAGGTATCGTTAACTGAATACATAGGTTAACGAGGCGAACGCGGAGAACTGAAACATCTAAGTACCCGTAGGAACAGAAATCAACCGAGATTCCGGAAGTAGCGGCGAGCGAAACCGGACCAGCCCTTAAGCTTATTATGTGTTAGTGAAACATTCTGGAAAGTTTGACGATACAGGGTGATAGTCCCGTACACGAAAATGCATCTTAAGTGAAATCGAGTAGGTCGGAGCACGTGAAACTTTGACTGAATATAGGTGGACCATCATCTAAGGCTAAATACTCCCAACTGACCGATAGTGAACCAGTACCGTGAGGGAAAGGCGAAAAGAACCCCTGTGAGGGGAGTGAAATAGAACCTGAAACCGTGTACGTACAAGCAGTAGGAGCCCTTCGAGGGTGACTGCGTACCTTTTGTATAATGGGTCAGCGACTTATATTTTGTAGCGAGGTTAACCGATTAGGGTAGCCGTAGTGAAAGCGAGCGTTAACTGCGCGTTTAGTTGCAAGGTATAGACCC
>NZ_JAGDEC010000003.1:0-546441 GCF_040148775.1 Pseudoalteromonas sp. NFXS39
GGTGATAACATCAAGATGACTGTAGAACTAATCTGCCCAATCGCGATGGACGAAGGTTTACGCTTCGCTATCCGTGAAGGTGGCCGTACAGTTGGTGCTGGTGTTGTTGCAACTATCGTTGAGTAATATCAACAGATAGAGCTTCACAGCTTATAAAAAGGTCGCCTAGGCGGCCTTTTTTAATATCTGTAGAAAAGCTATCAGCTGTAAGTTTTAAGCAGTTTAGAGTGAAAGACTAATCTGCCGCCTTCAAACTCCCAATGGACGAAGGTTTACGCTTCGCTATCCGTGAAGGTGGCCGTACAGTTGGTGCTGGTGTTGTTGCAACTATCGTTGAGTAATCAACTATAGTAATGCATCAAGCGTTAAGAAAAACCCGAGCTTAGTCTCGGTTTTTTTTATGGGTGAAGAAAAGCTATCAGCTTTAAGTTTTAAGCAGTTTAGAGTGAAAGACTAATCTGCCGCCTTCAAACTCCCAATGGACGAAGGTTTACGCTTCGCTATACGTGAAGGCTGAAAGCGGGGAATTCGGGAGTGAAACTCCCGCAGCTTGAAGGCAAAGAGCTCTGCGATGAGCCGGAGGCCGTACAGTTGGTGCTGGTGTTGTTGCAACTATCGTTGAATAATCAACTATAGTAATGCATCAAGCATTAAGAAAAACCCGAGCTTAATCTCGGGTTTTTTTATGGGTGAAAAAGCTATCAGCTGTATGCTTTAAGCCGCTTTTTCATTTCCCTAACGCTTTGTCTAGCTCTTCTCTTAAGCGTGGGCTTTTTAGATTTTCAGCCATAATTTCGGCAACTTTTGCATTACTGCTATTTTCAAGAGTAGTTATTCGTTCTGCTAAATCGGTGGCGAAACTATTATTTCCGTCTCGCATTGCACGGAAAAATTGTCCAATCAGTGCAGTGGCAGAAATATTGCGAACATAATTATTATCGTCCGTTTGTAGTAACTTCTGAAAATACTCAGCGAGTTTTGGCGAAACGTTTGTTTGCCGAGATAAACTCTCTAGGGCACTAACTCGGATCTTGGCATCATTAGTGTATTCACTGATGCTTATCATGGCATCGATTACTGCATTTGCTTGGCTTTCATCTAGGTCGCGCCTGAGCATGCTTAAGGTCATTTTTAGTTGGCCGTATGCTGCTAAACGCTCATTTTCTGATTTGCTTAAATTAAGCAATGTTGCGAGTGCTTCATTTATCGAAGAGTCAGCATATTGTGGGTCTGCTTTAATGCGTTCGCGGTAGTCGTCAGGTAAATTACTTAGCCAACCAAGAGCTGGGTTTCTCTTTTCAATCTCGGCGCGTCGCTCACTTTCTTGTTGTTCGATTGCTTGCTTTACCAATGAGGCAAGTAGCTCAGGAGCAATGGTTGGAGTTTGATGCTCAAGCTCGTGAATGCGTGTTTCTAGGTCTAAAATATAGCCATGTAAAGCAATGAGATTTTCTCGGTCTTGCTCAGGAATAGCTAACTCTTTTAAGCTAGATTTTGCTGGTTGAATTAGAAAAGGTTTGTCAGTAGAAGTTGATTTTGTTTGGCTATAAATTGATAAGCCCAGTGCAATGCTTGCAAAAACCAACGCAATATTCCCTTGCCAAGTCGACATATCACATCACCCAAATTGCTTTGTAATACTAGCAGATTAAAACAGGCTATTTGTATTATCAATTACTTATATTGATAAAAAAGCGCAGCTAGTTAGCTGCGCTTTTAAATAGAGTTAAAGCTGATTAATGGGCTTTTGCGTATGCTTCGGCTTGTTGCCATACGCGTAGCATATTGCCACTTAAAATCTTTTTGATGTCTTTATCGCTATAGCCACGGTCCATTAGACCTTGCACTAGGTTCGGATAGCTAGACACATCTTTTAAGCCAGTAGGTAGAGAGTCGCCTACACCATCGTAATCTGAGCCAATACCCACATAATCGATGCCAATTAGTTCAACTACATGGTCAATGTGATCAAGTACTTGCTCTAAGCTTGCAAATGGGAATGGGTTTTTAGCACGATAAGCTGCGTCAAAATCTTTGCTTAGTTTAGTACCGTCTTTTTTCTTATCGGCTTTTGCAGATTTTAGTTGATCGTACCAAGAGCCAGCTTTTGCTGTAACAAAGCTTGAGCCGAAGTTAATTTGAATAACCCCACCATTCTTTTTCAGCGCCAATAGCATGTCATCATTCATATTACGCTCAAAACCAGGCGTATACTTACGAAGTGACGAGTGTGAAGCAATCACTGGTACTTTTGAAATTTCCATTACTTGGTAAAACGCATCATCAGAAATATGCGAAACATCAACTAGCATACCAATGTTGTTCATTTCTTTTACTAGTTCTTTACCAAATGGGCTCAGGCCTTTCCACTTACGACGAATATCATAAGATGAATCAGAAATATGGTTGCTTTGTGAGTGAGCTAGAGTGATGTAACGTACGCCACGCTCATAAAAATGCTTAAGGTTTTTAATGTCGCCTTCGATAGGCGAGCCGTTTTCCATACCCATAGCAATCGACATTTTGCCTTGTTTAAATTGCTCTTTAATATCGGCAGTAGAGTCTGCAATAGCGAACTTATTTGGCGCGCGTTGCACAATGGCTTCCATAGAATCGATCAGCTGATTTGCTAATTGATAGCTCTTACCTTTGCCTTCAAACTCTAGGTTTGCAGGAATGTAAATTGACATGAAAGGGGCATTCAAACCACCTTGCACTGCACGTGGATAATCAAAGTCTCCGTCGCTTGTGGCTTTTGTTACATCTGCCCATTTGTTATGAATACGGTAAGGCACATCGATATGGGTATCGATTAAAATAGTGTCTTTTGCCAGCTTAATGGCTTTATCTGATGCAGTAACCTGATCTGCGTTTGCTTGACCAATCAGGGCCAAAGAAACCGCAGCAACCAGTGAGCTTAGTTTTTTCATTTTTAATGGCTCTTTAAGTTAAAAAGTCATTGTGAAGGGTTACTGTATAACTTACAAGTTTAGTCGTTAAACGACGCTTGGTACTCTGGATCGGCTTGCAAAGCGATGAATTCAGCTTTAGAGATAATCGTAACTGACTCATGTAACTCAGAAAAAAACACCATAGCTTCACCACTTTTAAGTTGTTGGTGAACCTGCGCGACCTTGCTTTCAATACTAAACTCTTGTTCGCCGTAATCAGTACCTTCACGTAAAACATAGCTTTCGATTAAATTATGTAGGGTTTCTTTATCAAGGCGGTCGTGAGGAATGATCATAGCTGCTCTTTCTTAATTAATTGTTGAAAATACTCTGGAACAATACTTTCAAGCCAATACTTGGGTTTAAAAGGGTTTTTGCCGCTAATAAAGCCAACATGACCACCTTGTTCAGAGATGCGCAGCGTAACATGTTCACTCACATCTAAGCTATCTGGCACAGCTTTTATTGATAACATAGGGTCATCTTTGGCGTGCACAATAAGCGTAGGCGTTGCAATGCTTTTCAAAAATGGTTTTGCGCTAGCTTGTTGATAATAATCTTCAGCGCCAGCAAAGCCATGTAGTGGTGCTGTGAGCATGTTATCGAATTGCCATAAGTCATCAATCGCCATTAGTTTTTCAGGTGTTAAGTTAATTTGCTGTTCGATTTGTGGCAGCTTTCTTTGCATTGATTTTTTCATACGGTCGAGCAAATACTTTTGATATATTTTGCCCAAGCTTTTGCGAATAACTTCACAAGACGATGACAAGTCAAATGGCGCAGACACAACTGCTGCGCCTGTTAAGTTCGATTTAGCACCTTGCTCACCTAAATATTTTGCAAGCACATTACCACCTAATGAAAAGCCCACAGCAAAAAGCGGGCGTTTTGGAAATTTGCTCTTAAGGTGGCTGATGAAAAAGCGTAGGTCCTCTGTTTCTCCACTGTGATAAGCGCGTGCTAAACGGTTAACTTCGCGTGAGCAGTTTCGAAAATGCATTAACACCACTGCAAAGCCTTGCTGCTTTAGTTTTTTCATCATGCCTTTAGCATAAAAACTATTTATGTTGCCTTCTAAACCATGCAATACAATGGCGAGTGGGGCTTGTTCGTTATGAGGGATTGCCCAAGCTAGTTCTAAAAAGTCACCATCAGGGGTATCGATTGTCGATAAGTCGTAGCGGGTATTATGAAAAGGGCGAAAAAAGCGCGGCATTATGGTTTGTAAATGGCGATTGCGCATCCACCACGCAGGCTTAAACTCAGGTAACATAGCTGACACTTTCGAAACAAAATAAGCGCCTATTGTAGCAAGTTTTTGCTTTTTGAGAACCGCTGCGAGATTTTAGCTATATACAAATAAAAAGCCCCTAAACAATAAATTGAATAGGGGCTTTGTGCGTCGTGCTTAATTCTTACTTAGGAACTTCTGCGTCGTGAACTTTTTTAATAAAGTAACCAACATAGAAAAGGCATAAAACGATAACAACTGCCAAAATGCCGAATGACATAAATAAAACTGGGTCGCTAAAAAAATCTCTGAAGAATACGTTCATGGTTGTGCCTCCTAATGTCTATGAGTTAATCATAGGCTGGCTTGAGAACGGCTGATATGATCCAGATCAAGCAATTTTCCTGATGCTAACTAAGGCGATTTAATAGTTGATTTGGATCAAGTTTAATGGGGGCGTTGAGAGTTAAGCAGAGCGATTGGATGGTCTTTTAATGTTGTTAGCTTGATTTTTAATTAAATGGTAGGAGAAATTTTATCGCTTATCGCTTATCGCTTATCGCTTATATATAGCATTATATTGTTAGTATTAGGACACCGAGAGAGTGCCATGCTATTTAATGTGTTTATAAGTAATTGTTGTTGCTGTTTTTCGAGCTTGAGTTCTGCGCTGAGTAACTCTTTGCGAATAGTGGGGTAGTCTGGAAGCTCGGTTTGTATAGTTTTAAGGTAGGCGCGTGTTGCACGTAAGGGTTGTAAAGCGTGCTGGTCAAACTCGGCTATGCATGACTCAAGCTCACTTAGTTGAGGTGGGGTTACAGCAAGCTCTAATGAGTCCAGATAATAAAGCAGTAGGCAAAGGTTCACATTTTTGCCTTGCTGGTTTTGATAGTCTAGTAGCTTTGTTTGCATGCCATCTTTGCTGTAAAGCTGACATGCAAACTGCCAAAATTCCTCGCTGTTAAGCGTTTTCATCGGCAAAGGCCTGCTCTTTTTCTTCAAGCTCTTCAAGTGCCATGAGTAGCTCTTCTTCAACGTCATTTAGCTTCGGGGTTAAGTTTGCTTGTTTACTAAGCAGCTCTGTCAGTTTGGCTTTATTTTCATCATTGTATAAGTCATTGTCAGCAAGTGCATTTTCGATTTCTCCAAGCTCTGTAGAATACTTATCAAGTAGCTTTTCAAGCTTTTCGATTTGCTTTTTCAACGGCTGTACTGACTTTCTAAATTCTGCCTCTAAGCGCTTTTGCTCTTTACGGTTAACGCTTGAATGTGCTTTAGAGGCATTGTCTTCAGTGCTTTTAGCAGCTTCTTTGTTAGCATTGAGTAGCCATTGGTAATAGGCATCAAGGTCATAACCAAATTGTGTTACTTCGCCGTTATCAACGAGGTAATACTCATCAGCGGTATTTTTTAGCATATGACGGTCGTGCGATACGGTAACCATAGCGCCTTCAAAGCCTTGCAGCGCCATAACTAAAGCATGGCGCATTTCTAAATCTAGGTGGTTAGTTGGCTCATCCAGTAACAGAAGGTTTGGCTTTTGATATACCAGCATGGCTAATACTAAACGGGCTTTTTCACCGCCAGAAAATGGCGCAACTGGCTCAAGTGCTTTATCACCAAAAAAAGCAAAGCCACCTAAAAAGTCACGCAGTGATTGCTCTGGAGCTTGCGGGTTTAAACGTTGTAAATGGGTCACAGCACTGGCTTTTAAATCAAGTGACTCAAGCTGATGCTGAGCAAAGTAACCAATATTTAAGCCTTGATGCTGAAATACTTCACCAGCTTGAGGCTGTAAATCGCCAGCTAATAATTTAATGAGTGTTGACTTACCCGCGCCATTACGGCCAAGCAGGGCGATGCGACTACCGGGAACAAGATTTAGCTTGATGCTATGTAAAATGGTGATGTCGCCATAACCTGCTTTGGCTTGGTCGAGTGTCATTAATGGATTTGGCAGGGCCGTTGGCTCAGCAAACTCAAAATCAAAGGGTGAGTCAACATGGGCTGGGGCCAATTTTTCCATACGCTCTAGCGCTTTTACGCGGCTTTGTGCTTGCTTAGCTTTACTGGCTTTTGCTTTAAAGCGAGTAATAAACTTTTCAAGGTGAGCAATCTGTTCTTGTTGTTTTTCGAACATCGCTTGTTGTTGTAATAAGCGCTCTGCTTTTTGACGTTCGAATTGCGAGTAGTTGCCTTTATAAACGTTTATTTTTTGTGAGTCTATGTGCCAAATTTGGTCAACCACGGCATCGAGGAACTCTCTGTCATGGGAAATGAGCACCAGAGTGCCTGTGTAGGCCCGTAAAAAACGTTCTAACCAATACACGGCATCTAGGTCTAAGTGGTTGGTTGGCTCATCCAGCAGCAATAAATCGGCATCACGTATAAGCGCTTGCGCCAAGTTTAAGCGCATACGCCAACCACCCGAAAAGGCGCTCACCGGGTTGTCTATTTGCTCATTACTAAAACCTAAACCGTGTAACAGTTCGCCGGCTTTTGCTTCAATGCTGTAGCCTTGAATATGTTCTAGGCCAATATGTGCTTTAGCTTGCGCATCGCCATCATTATTTTGCTCAGCTTCGCGTAGTGCAATTCTTAGCGCATAATATTCAGGATGGCCTTGTAATACATAATCGAGGGCACTGATTTCGAGCGCGGGTGTTTCTTGCTTTACAGAGGCTATTGACCAGTCTTTAGGAATTTGGCATTCACCGGCATCGAGTTGCAATTCAGACTTTAATAGCGCGAACAGCGTTGATTTACCACAGCCATTAGCGCCAACAAGGCCGACTTTATGCTCTGGGAATAAGGTTGCAGAGGCACCTTTTAATAAGGCGTTACCACCACGTAGAAGTTCGATGTCTGAAATTTGGATCATGAAAGTTTACTTGCACAGCACTAATTAAATTGCCGCTATCATAACACGGATCACATTAGGCTTCGCAATCGTATCAAACAGAGAGTTATTAGGCTAAAATAGCCACCTACATGCCACGGGAGATCATCTATGAGACAAAAGAAACGCTTTATTGCTGGCGCATCATGCCCTGAGTGTAAGGCTATGGACACCATGATGCTTTATAAAGAACATGATGTGGAAAAAGTGGAGTGCGTACAGTGTGGCCACAAAATGACGCAACCAGAACAGGCTGTGCAAGCCTCAACACGCCAATTTGAGCAAGTGATTGGTGTATTTAAGCCGGGCGATTAATTCCCGGCTCTATCCTACCTAATTAATAGTGCGGCGGTGGCGGCTCTTGCATTTGCGACATCAAAGAAGGCTGTTGTGATTCTTTGATCTTCTCTGCAAGTAACTCAGTCTGGCGTTTCATTTTTGCCAACTGCTGTTGGTGCGCTTTAAGCTCATCATTCAATATTTCAATTGTTTCATCTTGAAAAGCGACTTTCGCTTCAAGTTCCATTAGACGATTTTCAATTGTATTCATTTGATTCTCTTAGATTAAAACTTTCAGCGAATCCGCTGGAGCTTTCGGTTAATAACGCTTGGTTGTTATCAGTAAACGCAACATCTAACACCACGGCTGATTTCGGGCGGCTTCCTTCACGAGGAATAACTTGCCACGTTTGTAATTTTTTACCAGACTCAAGCTGCCATAAATCGACTAATCGATTGGGTGAACCGGTGGCAATTAAAGTGCCTTCATCGTTAAAACGGACGGCGGTAAAAATTTTCTGACGCGCAATATACGCCAGTTTGCTAACAAGATCACCTGTAGTCAGCCGCCATACATTTGCTTGCTTCATACTGTCTGCGGTAAATGCGTAACGACCTTGTGGATCAAGGGCGACTTGAGTAACGCGACTTGGATGATTAAAGCGATGGATCACCTGCCCTGTACGAGTATCCCAAAAGTAAGCAACGTAGTCATTTGAACCACTGATGGCGTAGTGGCCGTTAGGTGATAGGTCAACAACATTAACTTTTTCTTGATGACCAAGGAACTCTATGCGCCTTCCACTTTCTAAGTCGAGGTAAACGACTACACCGTCGGCGCGGCCGTATAATACGCTGCGCCCTTGGTTACTTATCGCGATATCTCTAATGGTTGAGGCGTGAATTTTGTAATAACCTGTGTTGTCTCCCGTAGCAATGTCCCACACTGCGAATGTGGACTTCTCGGCGGTAACAGCATGGCTATTGTCGTAAGAAAGAGCTACGGTGTGAACGAGGCTATCTTGAGCTTGTTGTTGGAACCATTGGTATTTTAACACTTGCTGTTGATTATCCCACAGTGCAACCCCATGGTGTATTGATGAGATTAGGCTGTATTTGCCATCGTGCGAAAGCGCGGAAGCAAATGCTCCTCTAGCCGCATGCTCATAGCGTGCAGTAGATTGCTCATGTTGCTCAGAGCAGCCTGCAACTAAGCAAAGGCTGAGCAGATACAAAAAAGTACGAAATATCGACATATTACGAGTATTTCCCCTTAACTCTTAGTGATTGAGAGGTTAGACTAGGTCTCGTTGAAGGCCTAGGTTGTTAGTCTAATCGCTGATCATGCAATTGCATGACGTTAGTTATTAGACAAGCAGCCTACCATGTAGGTCGTTAATCTTTAACTAGTAATAATACAATAATTGACAACTGCAAAGTGTGTCGGAGATATAAAATGAGAAAGACGATTAAATTGTCATTGATTGCAGCGTCAGTTTTAGCGCTAACAGCTTGTAATCAGGAAGCAAAAAAAGAACAGCAAGTTGAAGTTAAACTAGAGACTGAAGCTCAACAACAAGCATACGGTATTGGTGCGTCGGTTGGTAACTTCCTAAACCAAGATCTTGCAGATAAAAAAGCACTGGGTGTTGAACTAGACGAAGCACTTCTTAAGCGTGGTTTTGAAGACGCACTAGCAGGTAACGCTAAACTTGATGACGAAAAAATTCGTGAAGTATTAACGGCGCTTGATCAAAGCATTCGTACCAAGCAAGAAGAAAAAGCGAAAGTAGAAGCTGAAAAGAGCAAAGCTGAAGGCGAGAAATTCCTAGCTGAAAACGCGAAGAAAGAAGGCGTTACTGTAACTGAGTCTGGCTTACAGTACGAAGTAATCACTGAAGGTGAAGGCGAAAAGCCAGTAGCAACTGACGTTGTTAAAGTACATTACAAAGGTACTTTAATTGACGGTACTGAATTTGATAGCTCTTACTCACGCAACGAACCAACAACGTTCCCACTTAATCGTGTGATCCCTGGTTGGACTGAAGGTTTACAATTAATGCCAGTTGGCTCTAAGTACAAGTTCACGATTCCATCTGATCTTGCATACGGTGAGCGTGATCTTGGTAAGATCCCAGCAAATTCAACGCTTGTTTTCGAAGTAGAATTACTTGAAATCCAAAGCGATGATAAAGCTGTTCCAGCTGAGTAATATTTAACTCACTAGAAAAGGGCCTATAGGCCCTTTTTTTACGCGTGAAGTTTATTAACTAAATGCCGCTTCTTTCATTTTTAATGTGCCGTTATTTGCATCAAGCTCAACCAAAGTGCCAACAGGTAAAATAAATTGGCGTTTAATATGGCCAATCATGGCTCCACGATAAGCAGGAATTCCCAGCGGTTTTATATGATCTGCAAAAATATCGTCAAGGGTTAATGAGCCATAACCTCGGCCAGGCCTACAGTCATTACAATCACCAAATACAAAGCCTGCAATCTTATCAAGTGCGCCCATGAGTTTTAGTGTACTCATCATTCTGTCAATTCGATACGGCGCTTCATCGATATCTTCTAAAAATAAAATTGCGCCATTAAAGTCAGGTAAATAGTCCGAACCTGCAAGGGCAGTCAGCACCGTTAAGTTGCCACCTATTAATTGTCCAGTAGCTTTACCTGGAGTAATCGTTTGGGTCAAATATTGTGTGTTAACTAACTCATCTTCGGCTTTTGGTAAGTTTTGGAAATACATCAGCTTACGCGCTTCGAACATGTTCTTAAATTGCGCTACATGAAAAGGGTTCCAGTCACTTGATGCATTTGGGCCATGAAAGCTGATTAATCCAGCTTGAGAGAGTAACGCGTTGTGCAGAGCAGTAATATCCGAATACCCCATCAGTGGTTTTGGATTGTTACGGATCATCGCGTAGTCAAGCAAAGGTAAAATACGGGCGGCCCCTGAACCTCCACGTAAGCACAAAATGGCATCAACTTCTTTATCACTGAATAAGCTATTCAAATCGCCAGCTCGCATTGCATCTGTGCCAGCTAAGTGCCCTCGTCTTGCCAGAATGTTTGGTGCAAGCTTAGCCTTGTAGCCTAATGCTTCTATAACGCCCTTTGCTAGTACGATATCAGCCTGCTGCGCGGTGGCTGCTGATGGACTGCACACACCTATAGTGCCTCCCTTTGCCAGTATTTTTGGTTTTATTAATGTTTGGGTACTGCTATTTTGTGCAGCCATTAAGGGAGTTGATGTTAGACTTGCGCCTGCTGCAAGGATTGAGAGTGACTTTAAAAATGACCGTTTATTCATAGCGAGCCTCATGTTTTTATAGTATGAGTATCGCATTGAAAAAAATATTTCAAATATTTGTTACGAAATGGAATAGATGATTCTTTCGGAGATGGCAAAAAGAAACTTTCAGCAGAGAGTATTTCTCTGCTGTGTAACTGATGTTAGCTGGTGTGATTTGAATATAAGTTGTCGATTAACTCATCTTCTAATTCAAAGCGTAATTCAAGGGCTTCACCTAACGTTGATAAGTCTTTATCAAACTCATCAAGCAGGTCGTCTTGCTCTACTTCTGCGTATTTGTCGTTAAAATCGAGTGCTACATCTGTGGTTTCAGAAATGCGAGGATATAAGGTATTAGCCAACTTTTGGCTATCAGGGCCTTTTTCTTCACACGCTTTGGCAATGTCGTCGTAAATTTCGAAATGGCCAGCAGAAAGGTAATCCATCAGAATTTGGCAAAAGTTTTGAATTTGCAGTTGATCAGGAAGGGCGTGATCTTTCTTTTCATACGGTGAAAAGCCTGCAATACGGCAGAACAACACAAGCAGCTCTTGACGTTCTGTAAGCCATTTGTCGATTACAGAGTGACTACCGCCCCACTTTTGTTGAGCTTTTTCCAAACGCGTCAGCATATTTCATCTCCTCGCTGAGTAGGTTTTCCTTTGTATATATAAAAAGGAAATATGACACAAAGATCAACTAAATTCTTAGTGTCTAATTGCAACAGATTGTAAAAGTCATCCTAAAGGCATATTTTTTAGCATTGAATAGGCTAAGAAGCACCCTTGTTTTTTAGAGTGGACTTTTTTTTCTCTAATTGCAGTGTATGGGAATTGATTCAAAACTACTAGTATTAATTTTGCAATTTTTATCTAAGGAATGGGTGTGTAAATTACTGATTTAGAAAAGAAAAAACCACCAAAATTGGTGGTTTAATTCTTTTTCTAAGACTTGTTAAACAAGCGTTCTTATTATTATGGGAAGATTGTTGTTCTTATTGTTATAAGATTTTTATTATTGTTTTTGTTAACGCGGGGTAAGTTATACCAAGCTTTTTTGGATGTTGCAAATTTATTAATGAAAAGTTTTAAATTTATTTTGTTTTTGTGCAAAAAACGCACGGTAGGCTTAGACTGGCTTAAAAAACATGATCTATATCTAGCCTTGATTATCTATCCATAGTGAGACGCGCAATATGGTGATACAATCTGCTCAATTTCATTCAGTTCTAGGATTCTATACGCATGAGCGAATTAAAAAACGATCGTTATTTACGTGCACTACAAAAGCAACCTGTTGATGTCACACCGGTATGGATGATGCGCCAAGCTGGCCGCTATTTACCTGAATACCGTGCTACACGTGCCCAAGCAGGCGACTTTATGAGTTTATGTAAAAACGCTGAACTTGCTTGTGAAGTAACGTTACAGCCATTACGTCGTTATCCGCTTGATGCTGCAATTCTATTCAGTGATATTTTAACTATTCCTGATGCTATGGGCTTAGGTCTTTACTTCGAAACAGGTGAAGGTCCGAAATTTGAACGTCCGATTTCTTCATTAGCAGATGTTAAAAAAATCCCAAATATCGATCCAACTGATGAGCTTGGTTATGTGATGAATGCGGTAAGTACGATTCGCCGCGAATTAAAAGGTGAAGTACCGCTAATTGGTTTCTCTGGTTCACCTTGGACACTTGCTACTTACATGGTTGAAGGTGGTAGCAGCAAAACATTCGGTAAAATCAAGAAAATGGCCTTTGCAGAGCCGCAAACCCTGCACCTATTACTTGATAAATTAGCTGACTCAGTGATTGACTACTTAAACGCGCAAGTTAAAGCGGGTGCGCAATCGTTAATGGTATTTGACTCATGGGGCGGTGTATTAAGCCCACGTGACTACAACGAGTTTTCATTACAATACATGCACAAGATTGTTGATGGCTTAATTCGTGAATACGATGGCCGTAAAGTGCCAGTGACGTTATTTACTAAAAATGGCGGTCAGTGGATTGAAGCAATTGCAGCAACTGGCTGTGATGCAGTAGGCCTAGACTGGACAATTAACATCGGTGATGCAAAACGTCGTGTTGGCGATAAAGTAGCGCTACAAGGTAACATGGACCCAGCCATGCTGCATGGCACGCCTGAGCGAATTCGCCAAGAAGTTGCGACTATCCTAGAAGACTTTGGTACAGGCTCTGGCCATGTATTTAACCTAGGTCATGGCATTACACCAGATGTAGACCCAGAAAACGCAGGTGTATTTATCAACGCCGTTCATGAATTCAGTGGTAAATACCACAAATAAGCAAAAGCTAGTCATAAAAAAGCCCGCATTAAGCGGGCTTTTTCGTTACTTAAACAAACGATTTAAACCATTTAATGCGGCTACACGATAGGCTTCTGCCATGGTCGGGTAGTTGAACGTGGTATTTACAAAGTAATCAATGTTATTACCGCCGTTCTTTTGTTCCATAATTGCTTGGCCGATGTGAACGATTTCAGAGGCACGCTCACCGAAGCAGTGCACGCCAAGTACTTCTTTGGTATCAACATGGAATAAAATCTTTAAGCTACCTACCTCAGTGCCCGCAATTTGCGCACGCGCTAAATGCTTGAATTGAGCACGACCTACCTCGTAAGGGACTTTTGCTGCTGTTAACTCTTGCTCTGTTTTACCGACTGAGCTCATTTCAGGAATTGTATAAATACCTGCTGGAATATCAATGATCAGCTTCTCATCACAGTTACCACATGCAATCGCATCGGCTGCAATACGGCCTTGGTCAAATGCCGCACTGGCAAGACTTGGGTAACCAATTACATCACCGACAGCATAAATGTTGTCGACTTCTGTTTGGTATGTTTCATTCACTCTAAGCTGGCCACGACCATCCGCTTTTAGGCCAACAGCTTCAAGATTGAGTGTGTCTGTGTTACCAGTACGACCATTGGCAAATAAAATACAGTCAGCTTTTACGCGCTTACCTGATTTTAAGTGCATTACCACACAATCATCGCGAGTTTCTACGCGATCAAACTCTTCATTATGACGAATAACAATACCGCTATTCCAAAAGTGATAGCTTAGAGCATCTGAAATTTCTGCATCCATAAAGGCCAGTAGGCGGTCGCGGGTATTCACCAGGTCAACCTTGGCACCTAAGCCTTTAAAAATAGAGGCGTATTCACAACCAATCACACCGGCACCATAAATCAGCACACGATGAGGGTCATCTTCAAGGCCTAAAATCGTATCGCTGTCGTATATACGTGGGTGTTTAAAGTCTACACCCGGTGGACGGTAAGGGCGCGAGCCAGTAGCAATAACAATCGTTTGTGCAGTAAGAGTTTCAAACGAACCGTCTAGGTGCGTCACTTTGATAGTGTGTTTATCAATAAACTCAGCATCACCTTGATACATATGAATGCGGTTTCGCTCATAAAAGCTGCTACGTAAATTAGATTGCTTTGAAATGACGTTACTTGCGTGGCGCAAAATATCTGGGAAAGTTAAGCGGTTAGGGCGCTCACTAATATTAAAAAGCGGGTTTGCTTTATATTCAATATAACGGCTCACAGAATGACGTAATGCTTTTGACGGGATAGTACCCCAGTGAACACAACCGCCGCCTACTGCTTCTTGACGCTCAATAACAGCGACTTTTTTGTTGCTTTTAGATAGGTTCATGGCGGTACCTTCACCGCCAGGACCTGTACCTATGATGATCGCATCATATTGATAAGATGGAGTATCTTTTTGCTTTACTTGTTGTTTGGCCACAGCCGCTCCTATGTTAACTAAAAGAGGCTTTTAACAACCTCGCATTTAGTGCAAGCCAAGCCTGCTTTTGGTTTTCCCAAGCGGCTTCAAGCTCATGATATTGTGTCATTAATGCTGATTTTTCGCACTGCTTCATCATTTTATTTCGTTTGATTTCTAACACGCGTTTTTGCAGGGCACAGAAGTGTTGCAGTCTTTTCAGCAGTAAATCGTACTCAGATTGTAATAATGTAAGCTTATCTTGCGCTAAAGGCAATTTTGCGAGGCGACCTTGGGTCTTATTCATCAAGGTTTCTGCTTTGGCTTTTTCAATTCGCTCAATAGGTGTGCGCTTTAATTTTGAAGCAAGGCCAATTGCAGCTAAAGAGCGGATCATCCACTTCGTTGGATCATAGTGATACCACTTAATGCCGTTACGGTAGTCGCTTGCAAAAATGTGGTGGAAGTTATGATAGCCTTCACCGTAAGTGAATAGCGCTAAAAAACCATTATCACGCGCCGTGTTCTTTTCTGTATAAGGACGTGAGCCCCAGATGTGTGCAAGTGAGTTGATAAAAAACGTAAAATGCTGGCTTAATACTAAGCGCAGTAAACCAACCAGTAATAACATCCCCCATACATCACCAAGCATTAAACCTAGCAATAAAGGAATACCAAAATTAGTCGCGACGACTAATTTCATATAATGGCGGTGTTGCCACATAACAACTTTATTTTTTTGTAAGTCGCGACAGTTACTATAGTTCCCGTATTGCTCGCCTTGATAATCACGTAACATCCAACCTATGTGGCTATACCAAAAACCATTTGTGGCGGCATATGGGTCTTTAATTGGATCATCGACTTGACCATGATGAATACGGTGATCGCTACTCCAGTGCAACGCACTATTTTGCAGAGCAAAAGCACCGCCTAAAGCAAAAAATACTTCAATAACAGGGTGCACATCATAGGCTTTGTGTGCCCATAAACGGTGATAACCAGCAGTAATAGAAAGTCCGGCGTAGAACATACAGCCAACGAAGGCTATCCACTGTGTACTGGTGTATCCGTAGCTAAAGCCATACCAAGGAACAAGGGTGATCGCGGCCAAAAATGTAAGGCTAAAAAATAGCACATTGGTCCAAATAATCGGTGGTTTTTTCATCTGAATAAATCTCGGCGTACAGTTGTACGCTAAAATAGTGTTTCATTCTCTCCGCGTCAAGTATTAGACTGTCTCATTAACCGAAAAAATTATTAAAAGTTCACTCTGGGAGTTTCCATGTCGGGTGTTAGAGCGCAACAGAAACAAAAAACACGACAAGCACTGATCGAAGCAGCATTCAATCAATTGAGTGCTGATCATAGTTTTTCTAATTTAAGCTTGCGTGAAGTTGCCCGTGAAGCAGGGATTGCACCAACTTCTTTTTACCGTCACTTTAAAGACATGAATGAGCTCGGATTGACCATGGTTGATGAAGCTGGTTTAACACTTCGCCAACTTATGCGCCAAGCTCGCCGTCGTATTGAGAGTGGCGGCAGTGTGATCACCACATCAATCGTTACCTTTATGGAATTTATAGATAACTCGAGCAACCAATTTAGATTGTTATTGCGAGAGCGCTCAGGGACTTCAAAAGCATTTCGTGCCGCGGTTGCTCGTGAGATTAAACATTTCATTTTAGAACTAGCACATTATCTTGAAAGCGAAACACCATGCGATCCAACTCATGCATATATCCAAGCTGAAGCTATGGTGACTTTGGTATTTAACGCCGGTGCCGAGGCCCTCGATATTGAAGGGGCGCAGCGCGAAGAGCTGGTTGAACGCCTGATCTGGCAATTACGTTACATTGCGCGCGGTGCCACTTTATATGTACGTGATAGTAATCAATCTCAAAAGTTAATCTAAGCAATAGAAGCTTTACCGTCCGAAATTTTAAACGTTCAATACATTTAAGTTGGGTTAATTAACCTGTTAATTGCTTTATTGTGGATTTTTATTTCTAAAATTGGGATTTGAAAATCGATTTTGTGGAAGAATTATGCTTGCAAGCTGGTTTTTTGAATGTTAAAAATACAGCCACTGAACACACATTTAGTAAATTAAGATGCAAATTACACATTCAATTACATTAAAACTAAACCTCTTACTGATTAAATCAGTGAGCGGGGCTTAGTGTATTTGCATTTGTAGAACATTAAAAAACCCCGCAACCGCGGGGTTTTTTTTATCTCGCTAATGGGTCATTGGGAACGAGGACAGTTTATGAAAGATAAGGTTTGGATTTTTGACACAACGTTACGTGATGGTGAGCAAGCATTAAAAGCAAGCCTAACCGAAGACGACAAAATTCAACTTGCGCATACCATTAGCCGCTTAAATGTGGATGTAATGGAAGTAGGTTTTCCGGTATCTAGCCCGGCAGATTTTCGCTCTGTACAGCGAATTGCGACTGAAGTGAAAGGGCCAATTATCTGTGGCTTAGCACGTGCTGTAGCAAAAGATATTGAAGCATGTGGTGAAGCACTTCGCCCGGCAGAGCAGGGCCGTATTCATACTTTTATCGCAACCAGCCCATTACATCTTGAGCACAAATTACGTATGAGTTTAGACGATGCAACGGCAATGGCTGTTAAGTCGATTAAACTTGCTCGTAACTACACGGATGACGTTGAATTTTCATGTGAAGATGCTGGCCGCACGTCACACTGGGATTTATGCCGCATCGTTGAGAGTGCCATTGATGCGGGTGCATCAACCATCAACTTACCTGATACCGTAGGCTATGTAACACCTGACGAATATGCAGCGATGATTCATCACTTAATGAACAATGTACCAAACATCGACAAGGCGCGTTTAAGTGTGCATTGCCATAATGATTTAGGTTTAGCGGTTGCTAACTCAATTGCTGCGGTACAAGCCGGTGCGCGTCAAATCGAATGTACTATTAATGGTATTGGTGAACGTGCAGGTAACTGTTCGCTTGAAGAAGTGGCGATGATCATGAAGATGCGTGAAGACCACTTAAAAGTGCATACCGATATTCGCAGTGAAGAAATTTATCGTGCTTCGCGCCAAGTCGCGAAGATTTGTAATATGCCTGTGCAACCAAACAAAGCAATTGTTGGCGAAAATGCCTTTGCACACAGTTCAGGAATTCACCAAGACGGCGTATTAAAAGCGCAAAACACGTACGAAATTATGTCGCCAGAAAGTGTCGGTGTACCTAATAACCAATTAAACATGACTTCGCGTTCAGGTCGTCATGTTATTGAGCATCGTTTAGAAGAGTTAGGCTATCAAAAATCTGATTACGATATGGATAGCTTATACACTAGCTTCTTAGCATTAGCAGACCAAAAAGGCACTGTGTATGACTACGACTTAGAAGCGATGATTTACTTCAATCAAATCAAAGATAAAGACGAGAAGTATCAACTTGAATTTGTTAACTCTACGTCTAACTCACAATCAGTAGCGAGCTCAACAATCGGTATGACAATTGATGGCGAGTCTAAGCAAGAGGCGGCAACAGGTAATGGCCCTGTTGAAGCATCATTCTTAGCAATTGAGCGCTTAACGGGTATGTCGGTCGAAATGATTGAATACAACCTAGAAGCAACAGGCCAAGGCGCCAGCTCGCTTGGGCAAGTGAACATTATTGCTAAATACGATGGTCGCCCTTATCACGGTGCGGGCATTGCAGCGGATGTGGTTGAAGCGTCAGTACGCGCCATGATCCGTGTTTATAACTTAATTTATCGTGCACAAAAAGTGTCTGATTTAAAACAACAGAGGAAAGCAGGATGAGTCAATCGAATTACAGTATCGCAGTATTAGCAGGCGACGGGATTGGTCCAGAAGTTATGGCTGCAGCAGAAACCGTCTTGGATGCTGTAAGCGAAAAATTTGGTTTTACTTTGACTCGTCATCACCACGCGATTGGTGGTGCTGCCATCGATGAGTTTGGTCAGGCACTGCCGCAAAGCACATTGAGCGCATGCGAAAATGCTGATGCGATTTTATTTGGTTCGGTAGGCGGCCCTAAGTGGGAAAACTTACCACCGAACGAGCAACCAGAGCGCGCGTCACTGCTGCCACTGCGTAAGCATTTTGGTTTGTTCTGTAATTTACGCCCAGCACAATTATTACCAGCACTAAGTGCTGCGTCACCGCTCCGTGCAGATATCAGTGCACAAGGCTTTGATATCTTATGTGTGCGTGAGTTAACCGGCGGTATTTATTTCGGTGAAAAAGGCCGTAGTGGCGAAGGTGATCAAGAAGCAGCTTTCGATACCCAGACCTATTCACGTAAAGAAATTGAGCGCATCGCACGCTTTGCATTTGAAGCTGCAAAGCTGCGTAGTAATCACGTTACTTCAGTTGATAAAGCGAATGTATTAGCGACCAGCGTACTTTGGCGTGAAGTGGTCTCTGAAGTGAGCAAAGACTACCCAGAAGTAAGCCTAGACTACATTTATGTTGATAACGCGGCAATGCAGTTAGTGAAACAGCCAAGCCAGTTTGATGTACTTCTTTGCGATAACCTATTTGGTGACATTTTGTCTGATGAGTGCGCGATGATCACAGGCTCTATGGGCTTATTACCATCAGCGAGTTTAAATCAGTCTGGCTTTGGTTTGTATGAACCTGCTGGTGGCTCAGCACCAGATATCGCGGGTAAAGGGGTGGCAAACCCAATCGCACAAATTTTAAGTGCTGCGCTTATGCTGCGCTACTCACTAGGTCAAGATGAAGCGGCTCGCACGATTGAAAAAGCGGTAGCAGAAGCGGTTGAGGCCGGTGTTGGTACGCCAGATATCTACCCAAATGCAGGATACACCACCAGTGATGTTGCTGCGGCAATTGTGGCACGTATTTAATTAAAAATTGTTTGCGCTGAGCTCGTCACTCAGCGTAACTAAAATGAGGGAATAGCAAGTGGCCCAAACCTTATACGATAAAATTTGGCAAGCTCATGTAGTCGCCAGTATTAATGATCAAACCGATTTACTTTATATCGACCGTCACCTAGTTCATGAAGTTACTTCGCCGCAAGCCTTTGCTGGTTTACGTGAGAAAAACCGCAAAGTACGTTGCCCAGAAAAGACCTTTGCAACCATGGACCATAACGTTTCAACAAAAAGCCGCTCATTAGATGCAGCCAGTGAAGTGTCGAAAAACCAATTAATGGCACTGGATGCAAACTGTAAAGAGTTTGGTATTCAACTTTATGATTTAAATTCTATTAACCAAGGTATTGTGCATGTAATGGGGCCTGAGCAAGGCATAACTTTACCTGGCACAACCATTGTTTGTGGTGACAGCCATACCTCTACCCATGGTGCATTTGGTGCACTAGCGCACGGTATTGGTACTTCAGAAGTTGAACATGTACTAGCCACTCAAACGCTACAGCAGAAAAAAGCCAAGTCGTTAAAAATTCAAATTAATGGTCGCCTTCGTCCAACCGTTACTGCAAAAGATTTAATCATGGCAGTGATCGGTAAATTAGGAACTGCGGGTGGTACTGGCTATGTTGCCGAATTTTGTGGTGAAGGAATCGAAGCGCTGTCTATGGAAGCCCGTATGACGCTTTGTAATATGAGTATTGAAATGGGCGCAAAAGCGGGTTTAATCGCACCAGATCAAACAACTTATGATTATTTAAAAGGTCGCCCATTTGCACCAAAAGGTGCTGACTTTGATAGTGCTGTTGCCTACTGGCAAACGCTAAAAACAGATGAAGGCGCACAATTTGACCATGTTGTTGAATTGGAAGCTGCTGATATTCAACCGCAAATTACTTGGGGTACCAGCCCTGAGCAAGTGATTGGCGTAGATGAATTCATTCCTGATCCTGATAAAGAGCCAGATCTAATCAAAGCTGATGCGATTCGTAGCGCACTAAAATATATGGGTTTAAAGGCTGGCGATAAATTGTCTTCAGCAACTGTTGATACCGTGTTTATTGGCTCATGCACAAATAGCCGAATTGAAGATTTACGTGCTGCCGCGCAAATTGTTGAAGGTAAGCAGGTTGCAGCGGGTGTTGAAGCACTGATTGTTCCAGGTTCTGGCCTTGTTAAAAAACAAGCCGAAGACGAAGGCCTTGCAGATATCTTCAAAGCAGCTGGCTTTGAATGGCGTGAGCCAGGTTGTTCAATGTGCTTAGCAATGAATGACGATAGATTAGAAGCCGGTAAACGCTGTGCGTCGACCTCAAATCGCAACTTTGAAGGTCGCCAAGGTCGCGGTGGTCGCACTCACTTAGTGAGCCCAGCAATGGCAGCGGCAGCGGCAATTCATGGTCGTTTTGTTGATATCAGAGGAGAAGCCTAATGAGCGTATTTTTTAGTGGCTTAATGGCCCCGTTAGATAAAAACAATGTTGATACTGACCAAATTATTCCAAAGCAGTTTTTAACGTCGACAAGCCGTGATGGTTTTGATGCGGCGCTTTTTTACGATTGGCGTTATTTAGATAACGGCGAGCCAAACCCTGAGTTTATTTTGAACCGCCCTTGTTACCAAGGTGCGCAAATTCTTTTAACTCGCGATAATTTTGGTTGTGGTTCATCGCGTGAGCATGCGCCATGGGCATTAAAGCAATATGGTTTTGAAGTTATCTTAGCGGAAAGTTTTGCCGATATTTTCTTCAATAACTGCGGTAATAACCAAATGCTTGCTATCGCATTACCGGCAGAAACGCTTGAGCAATTATTTGTGCTGAGTGAACAGCATGATGATATTCATATCGAAGTTGATTTAGAAAACCAACAACTTCGTAGCGATAAGTTTGACACCATTCACTTTGATATTCGCCATGACATTAAAGAGCGTTTATTAAGCGGCTTAGACTTTATCGGTGTGACTGAAACACTTAACAGCCAAATTGATGCTTTTGAGAAGCAACTAGCAGCAGAGCGCCCTTGGCAATAATCTGTTTTTCCATGTGAACCTAAACGCGGCCAAGGCCGCGTTTTTTGTTATTTATCGTAATTGTTTTCTTTCTAAGCTTTAAACCATTAGCCTAAGCAAAATTTTATTTAGGGAACACACCATGAAATACTTAGTGGCATCGATGCTCGTGGCAGCATCATCAGTAGCGGCTGCACGACCTGCGCCGTTAGTGTCAATTCCAAGCCATGATGGCTTTTTTGACAACATTGCAGCCCATTGCGGTAAAGCTTACGAAGGTAAAGTGAGCGTTGATAACGCGGCTGGTCCAAGCTCGTTTGCGGGCAAAAAGTTAGTAATGCATGTACGTCGTTGTAACGAGCGTGAGTTACAAGTGCCATTTCATGTGGGTGATGATGCATCTCGTACTTGGATCATCACAAAAACTGGCAGTGGTTTGAGTTTAAAGCATGACCATCGCCATAAAGATGGCAGCGATGATAAATCAACCATGTATGGTGGTCATACCCTTGATGCTGGCTTTGCTAACGCGCAGTCGTTCCCGGCTGATCAATATTCAAAAGAGTTGTTTGTTAGCCAAGGTATTCCCCAATCAATGGGTAACACGTGGCAAATGTATATTTATCCTAAGCAATTTACTTATCGCTTAGTACGTGAAGGACGTGAGTTTCGCGTTGATTTTGACTTAACTAAACCTATCACGCCGCCAAGCGCGCCTTGGGGATATGAAGACTAGTATTATTTAGCTTCGTCTTCACACTGTAAAACAACCGTTAAAGGTGGCTGATAGGCGCGTGGTTTAGTTGGAAAACGTTCATACTCCTGCACCCCATCAGTCACTCTTAGCATAAATGGTTTGTCTCTACATAAGCGGTTTGCATGGCGCAGTAAGAATACGCTTTGATTGCGAAAGTGCTTATAGTCGTCAGACTGAATTTCGAGGTGGTAGCGGCCGTCGGCTAATGCAGTTTGGTTATAATGGACTTTCTCGTCAAAATCATAGAGTTTTTCTGTTTCGCCTTTTGCAGCTTGCGCATAACTGCATCCAGCTAATATCAAAAAGGCGCTGATTAATAGTGCTTGTGTACTTCTCACTTCACTCATAAACACTTAACTCCATGTGATTAATACCTTGTTTCATCGTGATGTTGAACCTGAATTAGCATCCATAGTCAAACTAAGGTAACGTTATGTCTTACATGTAGTTTAACACCCAAAAAGGGAAAATGTGATGCTCAATAAAATAAAACAGCTGTTTTCAGCTTTGAACGATACCCAATCTAATATTTCTGAGCATGACCTAAAAACCGCCGTTGCTGCGTTATTAATTGAGGTTATGCGAGCAGATGATGAGTTACAAGATGATGAGCAACAGACCCTGAATGAGACCTTAAAGAAGTACTTTTCTCTTACCGATGAAGAGGTTCAAGAGTTAGTTGCAAGTGCGTCTCAGCACCTTGATGATGCGATAGATTATTTTCAGTTTTCAAAACAAATCAATGCCCAATGCAGTGCCGAGCAGCGTATTGATATCATCGAGCTGTTGTGGCGTTTAGCCTACGCAGATGGCAATTTAGATAAGCATGAAGAAATGGTTATTCGCCGCGTTGCAAGCTTACTGTATGTAACCCACGAAGATTTTATCGCTGCTAAGCTAGCAGCGACAAAACTAAGTTAGCAATTATTTATTTAATTTGCTCGCTACGCTCACAAGTTGCTGGGCAAGGCTCGCAACTTGCTCGGCTGTATTAGCATCGCTGATGCGGCCTTGTTCATCTAGTTTTGTGTGGATAGCAGAAACTGCTAATTGATCAGCAAGTATGATACTGCCAATTCCTGATAAAATATCACGTACGTGATTTAAACCTCGTAAGCCGCCTAAACCACCTGGCGAAGCTGCATAAAGCGCCGTGATTTTATTACGAAATGCTGGAACCGCGCCTTGCTCTGTACGGGATGCCCAATCGATTGCGTTTTTAAGTGGTGCTGTAATTGAACCATTATACTCTGGACTAGCTAATAAAATGCCGTCAGCAGCGCGAAGCTTATCTTTTAACAATTGTGCGCCGGCTGGCGTGCCTTGCGCTTCAATATCTTCATCAAATAAAGGCAAGTTTAAATCGCTTAGTTTTATCACTTCTACTTCTGCACCACTTTCGAGGGCGAAGCGTGCAGCTTCATTAATCAGTTTTTGATTAAAGCTGTCTTTACGTAGACTGCCTGCTAGGGCAATAATTTTTGGTGCTGTCATGATGGCTTCCTTTTTTAAGCTTCACTGTTGTTGATACACTCACTGCTGATACGTTCACTGTAGCAAAAAACAGCTTGCAGAAAAGCCCAATAAACGCAAAACTTATGTGCGTATATGCACACAAGGAGCCGCTATGGCGATTCAATTTGATGATTGGCAAGATGTAAAAGTTGCTTACGAGGTGGCAAGGCTCGGTACATTAACCGCTGCTGCCGAATCACTGGGGGTTCATCACAGCACGGTTCTAAGACGAATTAATAATTTAGAAGACAACCTTGATGCGCGGCTATTCCACCGCCATGCCCGTGGTTATACAGTGACAGAAATTGGCGCTAAGTTATTTGCTACAGCTAAATCGATTAACGTTGAGCTTGATAAACTTCACAATGATATAATTGCTGCTGACAGTCAGTTGCGAGGGAGTTTATTATTAACCACTGTCAGTGGTTTTATTGATGTGCTGAGTGATGTGTGTGAGCAGTTTCAAAATCTGCATCCACAAGTGCAGCTCGAAGTTATTCTTGATCAAAACCGTTTACGCCTTGATCATGGTCAGGCGCACATCGCTGTGCGAGCAGGCCCTCGCCCTGATGAAGGCGACTATATTGCTCAGCATTTAGCTGAGCTTTCGTCGGGGTTTTATGCCTCAAAAAGTTATATTGAAAAGTACGGCATGCCAAAGAATATTCAGCAGTTACAGCAGCATAGTTTTGTTTCTGGAGTGGCTGGCTATAACGGTAAAGTGCCTTATTTTGCATGGGTTGATCAGCATATTGAATCAGCGCAAATTAAGTTACGTGTATCTGAAACCTCGGAAGCCACGCGGGCTATTGTTAGAGGCTTGGGGATCGGTGGTTTACAGCATGAAGTGGCGAGCCAATACCCTGATTTGCTGCCTGTACTTCCTAAAGAGCTGAGCTGGCCAACAGACCTTTGGCTGGTGACACACCATTTGGTACATCGCACAGCCAAAGTACAAGCATTTAGCCAACTTTTAAAAGCCTATTTTAAAGCGTTAAAAGCTTAAACAGATTTTTTAATGCTAATGCCTAGCCGTTTGGCTAGGCGCACAAGGTTGGCTCTATCAACGCTTAAACTGCGCGCTGTGGCAGCCCAGTTTAGGTTGTGTAGTTCAAGTTGCTGCATGATAAGCTGATAGCTAAAAGCATCGGTTGCCTCTTTGAGCGATAAGCCAGTGATTTTTTGTTCGTTAACAGCATCTGGGCTTGGTGTAGCAATCGCAGTTTTATCAATATCACAATGCTGAGGCTCGATTGTGACAATGCTTTGTTGCCATTGCTGTTGCTTTGCTTTGAGTGCAGCACGACTAATGACATGTTCAAGCTCTCTCACATTTCCAGGCCAATCATATTGGCGTAGTAGTAATTGTGTATCAATACTGAGTTTAAGTTGTTTAATGCCAAGCTTTTTAGACGTTTGCTCAATAAAAAAACCCGCGAGTAAAATAACATCGTTATCGCGCTCTTTTAATGGTGCAACATGCAATGGGTAGACGCTTAATCGGTGATAAAGGTCTGCACGAAAGCGTCCTGCAGCTACTTCTTGCTTTAAATCTCGGTTGGTTGCCGCAATCACTCTGACATCGACATAGCGGCTTTGGTCTTCCCCCACCGTTTGTACTTCACCGCTTTGTAAAACGCGTAATAGCTTACTTTGCATAGCGAGCGGAAGTTCGCCAATTTCATCTAAAAATAAGGTACCGCCATCGGCGAGTTGAAACTTACCCTGACGAGCAGTATGTGCGCCAGTAAATGCCCCTTTACTGTGACCAAAAAACTCACTCTCTGCCAAATTTTCAGGTAATGATGCGCAGTTTAGGTGGATCAACGGCATATCACGGCGCTTAGAGTTTAAATGGATATTACGCGCAACCAATTCTTTACCAACCCCAGTGTCTCCTTGAATTAATACGCTAAATTCTGAGGCAGCAACCAGCTGGATATCATTTTTAAGGGTTAGCATTGCTTGGCTACTGCCAATAATTTCTACGCCTTCTCGCGTGAGTGCCTCGATATTAAGCTGCTGTGCAACTTGGTGGCTATGCTGTGCGTGTTGCCTAAAGTGCTGCAAGGTCAGGGCATGCTCAACATAGCCTGCTGCAAGTTGTTTCAATTGGTTGAGCTCGTTAATAGTTAAAGCTTCAAAGGCATGTTCATCTAAGCTATCAAAGGTTAAAACGCCAAGCAGTTCGCTGCTAGCTTTTGTGCTAAATAGCGGCACGCCCATGCAGGCATGAACTGGAAAGTCGCCATGCTGGCTTTCTAATAAGCCGTCATAGGGATCAGGGAGACCACAATCTTTGGCGAATTTAAGGGGCTCAGTACCACGGCATATTTCAAATAAGCGAGGATGCTCCATAATTTTAAAACGCCTTCCTAACGTATCGTCCGAGAGTCCTTGCTGGGCTACGGGCTTTAATACATCGCCTTGTTTTAATAATAAGGCGACTGCATCACATTCAACCCAATCATTAATGCAACTCAATAAATAGCTGAAATTGTGATCAACACTGCTTGCTTTCGTAAGGGCAAGTGCAACATCAAGAATTGATTTTTTGAGTGGCATGTCAATTTGACCTGAATATGTTTTTTTGATGCTTTTGATAGTGTGTCATTTTGACATTTTTATCAAGTATTTAATTTTAATGTGTTGATATTTATTGGTTTTTATTTTTGGCTCGAACTGTGCAATAGCTAAGGAAATTAAACGCTGAGAGCCCTAATGAAAGTCATTAACTTAACTGAACCTATGCCAAGTAGTATTAAATTTTATCAAATCAATCAGTGGCCGTTATGGGCATTAGCATTTAGGCCTTTTTTCTTGGCTGCTAGTGTTCTAGCTGTGTTTGCAATGAGTTACTGGTTATTAATTTTGGCGGGAGTTGCGCATTGGTATTTAGCATTGCCGGCAACCCTTTGGCATGCTCATGAAATGTTGTTTGGCTTTGCTGGCATAGTTGCTATGGGATTTTTGCTAACCGCTGCGCAAACATGGACAGGCGTCCCTAGTGTCAGTGGCATTAAGCTTTGTTTGCTCAGTGTTATCTGGCTTGCTGCAAGGCTTAGTTTTTTTATTGATATTGCTGGGGTCGAACAGCTAAACCTTTATATTGTAAGTATATTGCAGCTAGCATGGTGGCTGGCTGGGATTATTATTCTAGCTGACATGCTGATACAAGCGAAAAGTAACCACAACTATTTATTTATCGTTATCACATCTTTGCTTTGTGCGCTAAATATGATTTTTTTGAGCTTAGTTGTGCTTAATAAAATGTCGCTTGCGCTTAGTGTTGTTGATACTGGCGTGCTGATCATGACTCTTCTAGTTGGCGTTCTAGCTGGTCGAGTCGTGCCGTTTTTTACCGCGCGAGGTCTTAACTTGAGTGAGCAAGTTAGAACGCCAAAGCTTGATAAATTAGTTGTGTTTAGCTCATTTTTTGCCATTACATGGTTCTTTATGAGTCAGCTGTTTTTTAGTGCGATGAGCACTGGTTGGATTTTTGCTTGGCTTGCTAGTTTACATGCCACAAGGTGTGTTTTGTGGTGGCAAAGAGGGGTGTTAAAAGTACCTCTGCTTTGGTCATTGCACTTAGCTTATTGGGCTTTATCTGTGGGTTTAGGACTCATTGCATTAAGCTTTTATAGTGCCAGTATTTTATTCAAAGACGCACTTCACCTGATCACTGTCGGCACCATTGGCTTGATGATAATTGCCATGATGGTGCGTGTATCTCATGGCCATACTGGCAGGGCACTGCAAGTCCCTACGTTTATTAGTATGGCATTCGTATTAATTGCTTTCGCTGCCATTGTACGCTCGGTACTTCCTCCTTTTTTAGGTCACCATCTTACATGGCAGTTAAGTGCTTTGTTGTGGGTTGTTGGCTTTAGCTTATTTTTATTTCATTGTGCGCCCATCTTAGTGAATCGTCGTGTTGATGGTCGCCGCGGTTAAACTCTCTAATAGGAAAAACTATGTTATCTGAAAAAACGATCCAGATTGTTAAAAGTACTTTGCCGTTGCTTGCAGAAGCAGGACCTCAAGTTACTGAGTATTTTTATGATCGTATGTTTAGCTACAATCCAGAGCTTAAAAATATTTTTAATATGACTCACCAGCAATCAGGTACTCAACAATTTGCGTTGTTTAATGCCTTGGCTGCCTATGCTGCAAATATTGATAATTTGGCAGTATTGAAAGGTACGCTTGCGCGTATTAACCATAAACACACCAGTTACCATATTTTGCCAGAACATTACCCCATTGTTGGTGGGCATTTGATTGCAACTTTAAAAGAGTTACTGCCTGAGCAATTTACGCCTGAGGTCGAGTATGCTTGGCGTGAAGCCTATTCCCTATTGGCTGATGTATGTATCAACGAGGAGATGGCGTTATATCAAAAAAACAAAAAGGCAACGGGCGGCTGGTTTGGTACCCGCACTTTCACCATTACAGAAAAACGTATGGAATCTGCGCAAATTTGTAGTTTTACATTAACGCCTACTGATGCAAAGCCTGTTGTAGCGTATTTACCGGGTCAATATTTAGGGATTAAAGTAACGCCAGCGAAGAGTGATTTAACTCAAGTTAGGCAATACTCTTTATCGCAGCAAAGTAATGGCCGCAATTATCGCATTAGCGTGAAAAAAGAAGGTTTAGTGTCTAATTATTTACACAGTTTAAGTGAGGGTGATGAAGTAGAAATTTATCCACCCGCAGGCGATTTTGTGCTTCGTGAAATTGATTCCCCTATTGTGCTAATTTCGGCGGGTGTTGGTCAAACTCCATTGATGGCGATGCTTGAAACATTATTGAACAATCAACATAGCAAGCCAATCCATTACTTGCATGCTTGTGATAGTCAAACGCAGTTTGCCTTTGATGAGTATTTACTAAAGCAACAGCAAGCACATGCGTTATTTAATTGTGTTTCTTGGTTTAAGGATGGCAAGGGAGGGGACTTTGCGGGCTTAATGGATGTAAATCACATTGCTGATAACTTACCAATTAGCGAGGCAGACTTTTACCTATGTGGTCCAATCGCATTTATGGCAATGATAAAAGAGCAGCTGCTAAGTTTAGGGGTTGCAAGTGAACGAATTCATTATGAGGTGTTTGGACCTCACCAAACGCTATAATGAAAAAAGGCGCAGCTTTTGCTGCGCCTTTTGTTAGTTTACTTCGCACTCTACATTAGGTAGTGGAATACGTAGCTCTTTTTTAGGGTAGTAAAGTAGGCATTGCTCACCTGATTTTTGTAAAACAAATTTCTCAGAAGGAATTGCATGAGCGCCCATAATAGGGAGGCCATCCGGCCCTTTGTTGGTGCCGTGATCAATCAATAGCTCTGAACTTTTAGTAAATACATTGTCGGCTAGTGTGACGATAGCACCACCTTTGGCGGATTGAATAGCCTGCTGTAACTCCGTAATCACACCTGGATTTACGCGAACAAGCGTAGCATCTTGCGGTTGCTCCGCTTGGGTACTTTTACAGCCCGCTAAGCTTGCCAGTAAAGTGCAGGTTAATAACAGTGTTTTATTCATTATTACCTTCCTTCGCTGGTAGCGGACGGGTTAAATCCATATTATTTTTGTAAAGCGGCTGCTTAATTGTAAGTGGTAGCCCTGTTTCTTGAATTGCTTGTGATGTAAAGCTTGGTTGCTTAGCACTTGAGGACTCCACCACAATTGGGCAGGTATTATTTTCAATGTGATAAAGCGCGGTTGCTAATAAGCTCTCTTCGCTATCACCTAGTTTGTGATCAAAGTCATCTGTAACCTCGCAGCCTTTTATGTCCGCATCAAACTGAGGTGAAGGAGTTGGTTTAAAACCGTCAGCATATTCCCCAAAGCCTTTATCATTAGCTCCAGAGAATTGGATAGTGTAGTAAGTGGTGGCGCAATTATGAGTGGGTGTAAAGCCATAAGGCTTGCCGCAGGTCGTATCACCAATAAGTATGACTTCTGCATCTATACCTTTTAAACCATTTATAAACGCTTCTGACGCAGAACAAGTTCCGGCTGTACTTAGTACATATACTTTAGATAAGTTGAGATCAGGAAGTCGGCTATTGGTTGTTTGAAATGTAGAGTAATCTATTTCACGGTCAATAAATGGGTAAGGAGCCTCTTGCGGCTGTTTGTCGTTTTGAATCGTTTGATAGTAATAGAAATCATCGGTATTAGCAGGACCCGCAACCATATATGCAAGCTGCGATGAAAGCGCTAATAAACCGCCGCCGTTATATCTAAAATCGATAACCAACTCATCAATATTATCAGCTTTGAACTTATTCACAGCACTTATCAGTTCAGGTTGAGCAATGCTGATAAAGCTATTAAATTGCATATACCCAACTTTTGTACCGTTCTCAGTTGTTAAGGTATCAACATTCTGAACGGGCGTTTGAGCAATATTACCGGCTACTAGAGTAAACGACTTTTCAGTACCATCATTACTGCGTACAACAAAGTTATGGGCGTCACCAGCCGTAGGTCTAAATAGCGCTTCATTTAAAATATCTACGCCTTGTTGGGTATTAGTGTCAATACTAACGTCGTCAACCATTAAAATAGTATCACCGCGTTGTAACCCTGCATTTGCAGCAGGTGAGTCATCCTCTAAATAGGCAACACGTAGCTCTCGTGGCGGAACATTACTGATAAATACCCAATTAATTCCATAACCAGAAACAACCCCAGATTGAGCTTCTTTAAAATACTCTTCAGTAGGTCTGCTAAAATGAAAGTTATCTTTAAAAGAACCCGAGTCCGTCGTTTCGAATGTTTTTAACTGGTCAAAATAAGCGGCGACAGAGCTGAAATTATCAGGATTATTGTCTTCTATTTCGTCGTACCAAAGGTAGGTTTCGTCACTCCATGAACGTAACCACATCTTCTCGGTAAACTCAGAGCCAGCATTATCTGGGTAAGGCTGATTATTGTTATAAGGATCATTGCCTGTTCGTGGAACGGCGCATTGATCTTTAAATTCACTTGATGGCTCAAAAACACCAGCGGTCCAAGTGGGTTCTGAACTTGTTGGTGGCGGGTTTGTTGTGTTGTTATTGCTCGAAGAGCCACCGCCGCCACCGCAGCCAGATAGAGACGCGCCTGAGACTGCTAAAAATATTGCTAAGGCGAGTTTATTATTGTTAAACATATTTGCTTCCTTTCCGATAGTATTTCTTAAAAATTAGCAATTACTGTATCTGAAAGCAATAAATTGTAGCGCCTCAAATGTAAATGAATGTGCTTTTAGTTATAAAGACTTACGGTTACTAATTTCAGCTACTTTGAGCTTCTGCCATGACTCAAATAGCTTACGTTGTTTGTTAGATATTTTTAAGCCATAGGTTTTTTGCATATAAAAGTAGGTATCGGCTATTTGCTTTCTTGCATAAATCGGTGGCTCAAATACACGTTGCTTAAAATCGATTTTTACTGGGCAAGCTCCATAACTGGCACTAGATGTTGCGACTATTCCGTAGCGAAAATTAGAACGGTCTGCATTGATCTCGCCAATAGCTGGAGCGAGGTTATTTATGTCGGCTTCCATTTGACGAAATTTTTCACTGACCTTAATGCAGTTTTTACGTCCGCCATCCTGCCAGCATTGTAATTGATGACCAAACTCCCACGCAGGTACTATATGCTCCCATTCTATTCTTTTTGCTCGAGCGTTTTCGTTTCCTGAGCGGGTAATGGCGTTTCTTGGAATATAACCACAAGCTTCAGGGTCTGGTACAAGCTTTTTACCTTGGCGCTTTATATCGCAGCCACAATATAAGCTTTTACTATTGCTTGGTAGATTCTTAATTAAGTGCTTTTTTGCACTGTAAAAGCTCGAAAATTGTTTAGCGGATACAGGGGAAGTAAAAATTAAACAAAGGGTTAAATATAGAAATAAACGCATATCCATCACATCAGTGAACTACAGGAGCAGCCATTTTAGAGCTACTATTCTAAAAAGGAAAAGTTTTTCAACTCAGCTATAGTTGTTAGGCCGTTTATTAGAGGAATTACAACTATGTTATTAGGTGCTTTTTCTGTGAGTTTAAATGTGAAAGATATCCATGCTTCAAAGCAGTTTTATGAAAAACTTGGCTTTAAAGAATTTGCCGGCGAAATCGAGCAGCATTGGTTAATTATGAAAAACGGCGAACATTTAATAGGTTTGTTTCAAGGCATGTTTGATAAAACCATGCTGACCTTTAACCCAGGCTGGGATCAAAATGCTGAGGCACTGGTAGAGTTTGCCACTTTTGAGCAATTAGCCGCGCATTTTCAGCAACAAGGGTTAGAAATACAAAAAGCCGGTGACGCGAGTTTTATTATCACCGACCCAGATGGCAACCCTATTTTGATTGACCAGCACGTTTAGCAGGCTTTTTACGTTTTAAACGAATGTTCTGTAGCAATAAAATAATCCCCGTAATACAAAACAGTACGCTGGTGGCCGAAAAGCTAATTAGAAGTGGGTTATTAAAGTTTTCGCGCTCATCATAATCCATGATGTGTAGCATCCAGAAAAAGTCGAAAATGCGCCATAGGGAGCTGCGCACTGTAATGACTTTACCGGTTTGGCTATCTAAATATAAGGTTGTTTTCAGCCAATCATCAAAACTCACTTGCCAAACATTGGCCTTGTGAGCCACTTCTCTTGGTCCTTTGGTTAACAGCTGTGCTTGCGTGATATTTGCGTTAATAAGTAAGTGAGTTCTCGCGTTTTCAATTATTTGTGCTTTATTCGGCGCAGGCATCTTATCACCTGTTCTGCCATCAAAATTAAAGGAGCCGCTCGGTGCCGTGACTTCTATGATTGGCGACTCTAAAAAGTGGCTGTACTTGATACTTTCAATTTGTTCAAATTGTGCCGTTATTTTATCGATAGAAGCAGAGTAGTCTGACACTAAGAAAGGGTTACTTAGACTGCGATTTGCTAGATGTTTTCCATGCACTTTTTCAAGCGGCAATGAACTCATTACAAGCCCACCTAAAAGCCAAAAAAAGATCTGCAAAGCAAGTAAATAGCCTAGCCATTTATGCCCTTTACGAGCATATTTGAACATGCGTTTATTCATTACCACCCCGTTATTATTGTTGTATGGGCGCTATTTTAGGTTGTTTAGCTGTATTGCCAATGCGGCAAAATGTCGCATTAACTGTATTCTAGATTTGGTATATATACAAAACTGAGTTAAAGTTTCAGTCGATATCAATAGAGGATAAAAACGAGAGTATGTCGGAAATTCAATTTTTAAATGTAGATCTGGAGCTTGAATCAAAGCACGATATTAGTGCGCTTGTTGCTGATTTGAAGAAAAACGCTATGGTTTTACATTATGACCAAGATGAATACCGTCAACTTGCACGCATTGAAGCAACTGCAGATATCAGCTCTCCAGACAAAGCGATTAACCAGCTTTGCGAATTAATTGAATCTTGCTCGCGCAATGCATTAAAGCAGTGGTTATCTTGTTCAAAACGTACATTTGATTTAGGGTTTGAATCGGGTAACTCGCCAAAGTGCTTTAACCAACCCCTGCATGCAGATACCTTGTTACGTATCTCAGCAATTGGCGCAGGGATTGAAATTACTATTTATCCAGTCGAAAAGTAAACTGAATTTAGCGCTCTACGACTGCTGCGGTCATTCTTGATACGCAGCACAGCTCCCCAGCAGCATTGGTAATTTTGATATCCCAAACAGAGGTGCGCTTACCTAAATGAAGTGGTCTGGCCGTTGCCGTTAATGTCCCTTTTCGAGACGCTTTTATGTGGTTGGCATTAATCTCTTGACCAACAGCATAGAATTTATTGAAATCAATAACAAAGTTGGCTGCATAGCTTGCCACTGTTTCTGCTAACACAACGTTTGCTCCGCCATGAACCATGCCCATAGGGTTATGGTGTTCAGGAATTGCAGGCATGGTGGCCACTAAATAATCATCGCCAATTTCAGTCACCTCAATACCCATCGTTTTCATTAAAGTGCCTTGCCCGGTTACTCCTTGTTCCAAGTCTTTACATTGCTCCAGCGTGATTGGATGGTGCCAAATACTCATTGTGTTTCCTTAACATGCGAATTAAAGCTAATACCTTATGGCATCTTTCATTGCGGTTCAATGTTAGTTTTGTAGCAATATGATGGAGTTAATTTAAATTTGCGATTTTCAAATAACTGTATATACTCACAGTTAAATGTACTGTATGGAAAACCAGTTGTATGCGCCCATTAACTAAACGCCAATCGCAAATCTTAGAACTAATTAAAGTCTTTATTAAAGATACAGGCATGCCGCCAACACGCGCTGAAATAGCTCAAACATTGGGTTTTAAAAGTGCCAACGCCGCTGAAGAACATCTAAAAGCACTGGCAAAAAAAGGCATGATCAAAATGAAGCCTGGAGCGAGTCGTGGTATTCAGTTGATTGAAGAAGATGAACCTGAGCAGTTAGGTTTACCTTTGATTGGCCGTGTTGCAGCTGGTGAGCCAATTTTGGCTCAGGAGCATGTCGAAAGTCATTGCCAAGTTGACCCTACGTTATTTAAACCAGCCGCTGACTTTTTACTACGTGTAAATGGCATGAGTATGAAAGATATTGGTATTATGGACGGTGACTTGCTTGCAGTACATAGAACGCAAGTTGCTGAAAATGGGCAAGTTGTTGTAGCTCGAGTTGATGAAGATGTAACTGTTAAGCGGCTAGAAAAAGCAGGTCGGAAAGTACTTTTACACGCTGAAAACGAAGAGTTCTCACCTATTGAGGTTGACCTTGAGCATGAATCTTTCAATATTGAAGGGTTAGCTGTAGGAGTCATTCGTAACGCTGACTGGATGTAGTTGTCCCTTATTTGGTGCGCTAAATTGACTCAATTTGGTGCGCCATTGTGATTTTGCCACTTAATTAGGATTTGTGAATACTTACTCTTTATTTAAAGCCTTATATGGCGCAGTTTTCCTCTCTTTTTGTATATTCTTCGTAAACCATAACATTAAATAACGCGCTGATTATAGTTGTTATTTCTGCACCAAAATAAACATTTATTATCACTAAAACTTGCTTATTGGTCATTTTTTAACTAATTGGTTAAAGCAATGTATTAACACCTGATTAATAAAAAGACACAAAAATGTGCGAGGTGTTAGACAGGGGGCCAGTATCATAAGTGAGTTAAAATGATACGTAGTCGCTCTGAACAATAAAAAAAACGAATGGGCACCTTGCTGTATCGCCTTTTCGCTTTGCGTCTTGCAATAGCATCTAAAGGAGCCGTCACATGGGTAAACTGCGTTACGCCTTGTGGCTTATATTGGTTGCACTCCCAGAAATTGTATTGGCAAATAGTCAATACAATATGCGAAAAGGGGTGACTGATATAAGTAATAATGTTTATGAGTTACACATGACGATATTTATTATCTGTTGTGTAATCGGCATCATCGTATTTGCGGTGATGTTTTGGGCTTTAATACACCACCGTAAATCTAAAGGGGCCAAGCCTGCCCAATTTCATGAAAGTACAAAAGTTGAAATACTTTGGACTGCCATTCCATTTGTCATCTTAATAGCCATGGCTGTGCCTGCCACAAAAACTCTCATTGCTATGGAAGATGCCTCTAAAGCTGATATCACAATTAAAGTGACAGGCTCGCAATGGAAGTGGCATTACGAATATATGGGTGAAGATATAGCCTATTACTCAATCCTATCTACACCAAAAGATCAAATAGACAATCAGGCAGAAAAAACGGAGCATTATTTGCTTGAGGTAGATAAACCGCTAGTGCTTCCTATCAATAAAAAAGTCCGCTTTTTAATGACCTCAGACGATGTTATCCATTCGTGGTGGGTTCCTGATTTTGCAGTTAAAAAGGACGCAAACCCTGGATTTATCAATGAAGCGTGGACACGTATTAACGAACCAGGTGTTTACCGTGGTCAATGTGCAGAACTATGCGGTAAAGATCATGGTTTTATGCCTGTTGTGGTGAAAGCCTTACCTGAAGATGAATTTGCTAATTGGCTTGCAGATGCTAAGGAAGAAAAGGCTAATGCAGCAGCCGCTGATGCTGCTTTGCTTGATCAAACATTACCTAAAGAAGAGCTTATGGTCTTAGGTGAGCAAGTGTATATGGCAAGTTGTGCTGCATGTCACCAGCCTACTGGTATGGGCTTACCAGGCGTGTTTCCTGCACTTAAAGGCAGTCCCATTGTATTAGGTGATGTAAAAGATCACATAGATATCGTGTTACATGGCCGCCCTGGTACGGCGATGCAAGCGTTTGATAAGCAGCTTTCAATTAAGCAACTTGCTGCGGTTATTACCTATAAGCGAAATGCATGGGGTAATGATACCGGCGATGTGATCCAACCGAGTCAAATTCAAGCCGCGATTGATGCAGCAGCGGAGGCGAAATAATGAGTAACGTTATTAATGAGCAAGCAACTGGGCATGCGCATCACGACCATCATCATCCTGCTAAAGGTTTTAAGCGTTGGCTTTACACCACCAATCATAAAGACATCGGGAGTTTATACCTGATTTTTTCTCTTACCATGTTCTTGATTGGTGGAGCGATGGCTATGGTGATCCGCGCTGAACTATTTCAGCCAGGATTACAGTTAGTTGATCCGCACTTTTTTAACCAAATGACCACGGTACATGGTTTGATCATGGTGTTTGGCGCCGTTATGCCCGCATTTACTGGGCTTGCTAACTGGATGGTGCCTATGATGATTGGTGCACCTGATATGGCACTGCCACGCATGAACAACTGGAGCTTTTGGATATTACCTTTCGCATTTTTAATCCTGTTGGCTTCGTTACTGATGCCAGGTGGTGGTCCTGCGTTTGGCTGGACATTCTACGCACCACTCTCCACCACTTATAGTAACGATAACACTGCACTGTTTGTATTTGCCATACATATCATGGGTATTAGCTCAATTATGGGGGCGATTAACGTTATCGTGACTATCGTCAATCTAAGAGCGCCGGGTATGACTTGGATGAAGCTTCCGCTATTTGTTTGGACTTGGTTAATCACAGCATTCTTATTGATCGCAGTTATGCCTGTTTTAGCTGGGGCTGTGACTATGGTGCTGACAGATAAATACTTTGCAACAAGCTTTTTTGATGCGGCAGGTGGTGGTGATCCTGTGATGTTCCAGCACATTTTCTGGTTCTTCGGTCACCCCGAAGTGTACATCATGATTTTGCCAGCCTTTGGGATTATTTCGACTATTGTGCCGACCTTCTCACGTAAAAAGTTATTTGGCTATGCTTCTATGGTGTATGCAACCTCATCCATTGCGCTGCTGAGCTTCATCGTTTGGGCACATCATATGTTTACCACAGGCATGCCTGTAGCCGGCGAGTTGTTTTTCATGTACGCCACAATGCTCATTTCGGTGCCAACGGGCGTTAAAGTGTTTAACTGGGTAGCCACCATGTGGCGCGGTTCAATTAGCTTTGAAATTCCGATGATGTTTGCCATCGCCTTTATTGTGTTATTCACCTTAGGTGGTTTCTCTGGCTTGATGCTTGCCATTACACCGGCAGATTTCCAGTATCACGATACCTATTTTGTGGTGGCACACTTCCATTATGTGCTCGTGACAGGAGCCGTGTTCTCAATTATGGCGGGAGCCTATTATTGGTTACCGAAATGGACTGGCAACATGTACAACGAAACGCTGGCGAAATGGCATTTCTGGCTATCGCTAATCAGTGTCAACGTGCTGTTCTTCCCTATGCATTTTGTTGGCCTTGCCGGTATGCCGCGTCGTATTCCTGACTATGCTCTGCAATTCGCTGACTTTAACGCCATTATCAGTATTGGTGGTTTTGCATTTGGCTTATCACAACTGTTGTTTGTGTTGGTGGTATTTAAATGTGCTAGAGGTGGCGAAAAAGCGCCTGCCAAAGTATGGGATGGAGCTGAAGGTTTAGAGTGGGAAGTAGATTCTCCAGCGCCTTATCACACTTTTGAAACACCGCCGGAGATTAAGTAATGAACCATGCACCTTTGCTAAAAAAACTGCTGATTACATGCTTGCTCATGTTCGCATTTGCTTTTGCAATGGTGCCGCTTTACGACGTGTTTTGCGACGTTACAGGGTTGAATGGTAAGCCATCATTAGAAAAAGCGAGCGCGAGTGAATCAATAAATACACAGCGTCAAGTTGATGTCAGCTTTACCACTCACGCTCAAAGCGGCGCGCCATTTAAGGTGCAGTCTGAGCAATACAGCGTGGCGGTACAACCTGGTGCCATGCGTGAAGTTAAATTCTCAGCAAAAAACACCAGTAATGAAGACAAAGTCATGCAAGCAATTCCATCGGTATCACCGGGAAAAGCGGCAAAGTATTTACATAAAATCGCCTGTTTTTGCTTTGATCAGCAGCCAATGAAAGCCGGTGAAGAAATGGAATTTACCTTGTTGTTTTATGTTGATACTGAGTTACCCGACGATGTTGAGGAACTGACATTGTCGTATACCGTGTTTGATATTAGCGGGCATGTTGTGGCTAAAAACGATTAAAAGCCGCCAAGCTAATTGCTAATTGGGAGCAAACAAAATGAATCAAAACTACGAAAAATACTATGTTCCAGCACAAAGCCCTTGGCCAATAGTGGGCGCCATCGCGATGTTTTTAATTGCTGTCGGTGCTGGTTTAACTGTGATGCAAGTCAGTGGTGAAGGCAGTAATGGCCAGTATGTATTGTATCTTGGCATTGCCATATTAATTTATATGGTTTTTAGTTGGTTTAAAAACGTTATTGAAGAGTCTCATAAAGGGCTTTACTCAGCACAAATGGACCGCTCATTCCGACAAGGTATGAGCTGGTTTATATTCTCTGAGGTCATGTTTTTTATGGCATTTTTTGGCGCTCTTTTTTACGCTCGAATGATTTCAGTGCCTTGGCTTGGTGGCGCAGGCAATAATGCCATGACCAACGAAGTACTCTGGCCAACCTTTGAAGCTGTATGGCCGCTGTTAACCACGCCATCGGGCGAGACAACACAGGCTATGGGCTGGCAAGGTCTCCCCCTGATCAATACGCTTATTCTACTTACCTCTTCGGTCACAATTCACTTTGCTCATGTTGCTATGGAAAACAATAAGCGTGGCGCTCTTAAGGTGTTTTTATCTTTAACCGTGCTATTAGGTGTGATTTTCCTTGGCTTACAAGTTTACGAGTATATGCATGCTTATCGTGATTTAGGGTTAACCCTTGATGCGGGAGTGTACGGAAATACCTTTTTCTTGTTAACAGGCTTCCATGGTATGCACGTGACTTTAGGAACCATCATTTTATTCGTGGTTTTGCTAAGAATTTTTAAAGGTCACTTTACGAGTGAAAAGCATTTTGCCTTTCAAGCAGCCGCTTGGTATTGGCACTTTGTTGATGTGGTGTGGTTGTGCTTATTTGTATTTGTGTACGTGCTGTAGCTTTATGAAGCGGCGACGGGTTTGTATGTATAAATCCAAGCTTTAACGCGGCAATGATAAGGATCAGCACAATACCTGAAAACAGCACTCGACGACCTAGGTAATGCGACATAGGTTTCGAGTGCTCTTTTGCTGACATCATCACAAACAGCGCTCTAAATAGGTTGAACAGAATATAAAGTAATAACAAAACAATAATGATTTTAATCATATTAGGTAATCCAAATGCAGTTAATTTTATGGCGTAAACAAAAGCTTAGCTCAATTATCGCAATTTGCGTTGTGATACTAGCAGTGCTTATTTGTTTACGACTAAGCGTTTGGCAATACCAACGAGGCGAGCAAAAACAGCAGCAACTAAGCCAGTTGGCCGTTTCGAAAGAACAAGGAATTTTGAGCTGGCAAGCGCTGCAAAGTCTACCTACAGAGCTAAATAAAACGGGTTTGCAAGTTAAGGTCTCTGGCGAGGTAAATAAACAACAGTACTGGCTGCTTGATAATCAAATCTATCAGGGACAAGTGGGCTATGACTTACTTGTAGCTATGACTATTGCAGGTGAAACCGCACCTTTAATTGTTAACTTTGGTTGGCTAAAAGCCCCTACAAACCGGAGCCAATTGCCAACAGTCGTGTGGCCAGAATCAACACGTTTTACGGCCACAGTGCAATTGAAACAAGGCAACTTGCAAGGTTTTACGCTTGCCGATGAGATTGGTGCAGAACAAGGGTGGCCAAAGCGAATTCAAGGTATTGATTTAGCAATTTTGAGTACTCAATTAGCAATGCCCTTACAAGGCTTTATTGGTTATCGCAATGAAGCTGATGGTATCGCAACTCCGCATTATCAGAGTGTCGTGATGGGGCCAGATAAACATTACGCCTATGCCGTACAGTGGTTATTAATTGGCTTAGCTTGTGTGGTTATTGCTTATTTTGCGATGAGAAGGAGAGGTTATGAAAATAAACCCGCTTAGTTTATTCGTTTTATGCTGTTTTGTGCCGCTGGCACTTGCTTATGCAGCATTGAAGCTTGAGTGGTTACCAAGTGGTTCGAGTAATCATGGTGAGCTTTTAAGTGAAGAAGTTAAATTAGCTGATTGGCAACAAGGTGAGCCCAAACAATGGACTATTGCGCTTAATTATCCAAAGGAGTGCAATGAAGTATGTGAAAACCAATTAGCAAGCCTAGATAACCTATACGTCGCTTTAGGTAAAAATCAGCAAAAAGTGGATGTGGCGGTACTGACAAATCAACAGCAGATATCGGCAAACTGGCGTCAATTGGTGGTAAGTCCAGCGCTCAAAGCGGGAGATTTATATTTGGTTGATCACATGGGCTTAGTGGTTTTGCATTACCCCTACAAGGCTGAGCCTGAACAAAACAGACTTATTCAAAAAGGCTTACTTAAAGACTTAAAAAAACTACTTAACTACGCGCGTTCAAGTTAAACCTCATCAAGGGGATAAAGATGTATAAAAATTATAAATATTTAGTCTTAATTACGGTTTTCTTCTCTATCTTGGTTGTTGGGCTTGGTGCTTATACACGGCTGAGTGATGCTGGGCTTGGCTGTCCAGACTGGCCTGGTTGCTATGGGTTTTTAACTGTGCCAAAACATGAAACTGCTCTGTTACATGTTGAACAAAACTACCCTGATATGATGTTTGAGGCAGCAAAAGCTTGGAAAGAGATGATCCATCGCTATTTTGCTGGTGCCCTTGGCCTATTAATTTTAGCTTTGTTTGTTTTTGCATGGTTAAAACGCCAATATCCAAATACGCCGGTTAAATTGCCACTGGCACTATTACTACTGGTGATCTTCCAAGCCGCATTGGGCATGTGGACTGTGACTATGAACTTACAGCCTTTGGTTGTAATGGGACATTTACTTGGCGGTTTTAGTATTTTGTCGTTGGTGTTTTTATTGTATCTACGCTTAAAAACGAAACCCGTAGCGAGTAATGATAGCGGTGCAAAGCCATACTATCGTCTAGCGCTTGTGGGTTTGGTGGTACTAATACTGCAAATTGCGTTGGGTGGCTGGCTTGCTGCAAATTATGCCGCTCCGCATTGTAATGGCTTACCGCTTTGTAGCTACGGACAACCGTTTTCTTTGAAGAGCGTTTTTCAACTGCCGCTCGAGCACAGTACCTATGAATATGGTGTGTTATCGCAGCAAGCGCGTATGTCAATTCACTTACTGCATCGTATTTGGGCGTTGGTTACTTGTGTGGTGTTAGCACTGATCATGTGGCGCATATATTCAAGATGTTACTCTCGAAAAATTAAGCACTGCACAGTCACCGTATTAATCGCTTTGCTGTGCCAAATCTGTTTAGGCCTAGCTGTTGTGCATTGGCACTTCCCATTAAGTGTTGCGCTTGCGCACAATCTAATGGCCGCACTACTATTGCTTAGCATGGTAAGACTATGCTTCCATTTGAAAATAAGAACCTAGGAGGCTGTGATGGCAATATTACTAAGCACAGAAAAATCATTATTTAGCCAAAGCTCAGAGTTACTTAAAGATTACTTAGCTATCAGTAAATTTAAAGTAGTTGCCATGCTTGTACTAACTGCTTGGGTTGGTTTGGCATTGGCTCCCGATGTTGGGCGTGGAGTGTTTGTACAGCTTGCAAGTTTGCTTGGTATTGGTTTGTTATCGGCCGCTGCTGCTGTAATCAATCATGTTGTTGATAGTGAAATCGACAGTAAAATGGCACGTACACGTCATCGCCCTGTGGCAAAAGGGCGCCTTAGCAAACAGCATGCTTTGAGCTTTGCGGCGACCATCGGTGTGCTAGGTTTTGTTATGCTTATGGTGTGGGCAAATACATTAACGGCAATCCTTACTTTGTTTGCACTCGTTGGTTATGCCTTTATTTACACTTCGTTTTTAAAGCGCGCGACACCTCAAAATATTGTTATTGGGGGGTTAGCTGGTGCGATGCCGCCGCTTTTAGGGTGGGTTTCTGAAACGGGCCATATGGCTGCTGCGCCATGGTTATTAGTGATGATTATATTTACTTGGACTCCACCACACTTTTGGGCATTAGCAATTGCGCGTAAAAGTGACTATGAGCGTGCAAAAATTCCTATGCTGCCTGTTACTCACGGTATTGAATTTTGTAAAACCTGTGTTGTTGGTTATAGCATTTTGCTAGCTTTGGTATGTGTACTGCCTTATCTAATTGGTATGTCAGGGTTAATTTACTTGCTAGGGGCAAGCGCTCTAAATGCGGTCTTCATCTATAAGGCATTAAAACTAAAAATTGCCCCAAAAGATGATACCGCAATGGATTTATTTCGTTTTTCAATTGTGCATTTAATGCTACTCTTTATCGCCTTATTTATTGATAAATGGTTAGTTTTATGACACGAATCGTCGCTTTTTTATGTTTCAGTGCGGTATTATTTGTAACCGGTTGTGGCAAAAATAACACCGCTCCTAAAGTTGAAGCGCTCGTTTACGAGCCAGCAAAGCCGATTAGTCCGTTTTTATTAACCGATCAACATGGTAAACCTGCAGATAATAGCCAATTCATGGGGCATTGGAACTTGGTCTTTTTAGGCTACACTAGCTGTCCTGATATCTGCCCAATGACACTGGCGAAATTAACTGCAGTGCAAAAGCAATTAAGCCAAGGTTACAAAGTGCAAGTATGGTTTGTTGCTGTTGATCCAAAGCGTGATACAACCGAAAAACGCAAAGCTTACATTGATTACTTTAACCCTGAATTTCTTGCTGTATCAGGCCCACACAAACAACTTTTCCCCTTTGTTAGAGAGCTTGGCTTAATTTACGCAATTAACGACAGTGATCAGCAAGAGTATGCCGTTGATCATAGTGCTTCTGTGGTGATGGTTGATGGTGATGGTTCTGTGCGTGCCATTTTTAAGCCTGAATTTAAACAAGGAAGTGTGCCCTTGATTAATGCCACAACTTTGACTGATGAGTTCAAAAAAATAGCAGATTATTACGCAAAGTAAATTTTCTTTGCTTGGTGAGTCAATTTCAGCAAAAGAAAAGCTTCCTTTTTTGACATATATGTCTAAGCTACTAAAAAATTTTACTATTTTTTGATTCAAATTATGGCATTTTTATTTAGTCAGTCTAAGCTTTTGTTATGAATTGTTTAAAGCAGGGAAAGAAGAAGTAATGTTAAAGCTCCCTACAGAATTAGCTATTAGTCAGGTCGAAACGCTCCATCAAGATTTGCTACAAGAGTTGTCAGCAAATGATGATATTTGTCTGGATATCAGTGAAGTGACACGTGCTGACACAGCATCAATTCAGCTTTTATGTGCATTACAGAAGCACTTGCTTTCTGTGCAACACAAAATTATTTGGGTTGGCGAGAGCAAACCTTTGCTACAGGCAATTAATAGTTTGGGCTTAAGTCATTACCTTGTGCTTGAGAATGCCAATTAAGAGGTTTTTATGAAAAGAATTTTAGCAGTAGACGATTCTGCATCTATGCGCCAAATGGTTGGTTTTACGCTTAAAAAAGCTGGCTTTGATGTTACAGAGGCAAAAGATGGCAGTGAAGCATTAAACATCGCAAAGCAACAAGGCTTTGATGCAGTTATTTCTGATGTGAATATGCCGGTAATGGATGGTATTACCCTTATTCGTGAATTACGTAGCTTACCTAATTATAAGTTCACACCTTTACTGATGCTGACCACAGAGTCGGGGCTTGATAAAAAGTCTGAAGGAAAAGCTGCTGGAGCAACTGGTTGGATTGTTAAGCCATTTAATCCTGAGCAATTGTTAGCGGTATTGAAAAAAGTGATTCGCTAATAATAGGAGCGGGGCATGAGTATAGATCTAAGCCAATTTTTTGAAGTATTCTTCGAAGAAAGCTTTGAAGGACTCGATGCTATGGAGGCTGAGTTATTAAACTTAGTACCTGGCGAAGAAGACTTAGAGACAATAAATACAATCTTTCGCGCTGCGCATTCGATAAAAGGAGGCAGTGGAACCTTTGGTTTTAGTGCCGTTGCAGATTTTACTCATGTTCTCGAAACCCTGTTAGATCAAATCCGTGAAGGCTCACGTGATCTTACTGCTGAGCATGTAAATTTACTTTTAAAATCAGTTGATTGTTTACGAGCTTTACTCAGAACTTTGCAAGCTGAGCAGCAGCCAGACCTAACTGAAGCTGATGAACTTCGTATTAAGTTTGAAGAAATTCTCGGCATGCGTGCTGCAAGTAAAGAACCTGCTCAAGCGCAAGAAGCTGTCAGCGAAAACAGTTTTAATACCTATCAAATCGATTTCAAACCACACCATCATTTATTTAAAACCGGTAATGAACCACTGTACATGATCAGTGAATTAGCGGAGTTGGGTGAACTTGAAACACAAGCTTTTCAAGATGATGTGCCTGACATCACTAACCTTGCCCCTGAAGATTGTTTCTTATCGTGGCGCTTTTTCTTAACCACAGACAAAGAGCAAAGCTGTATAGAAGAAATTTTTGAATGGGTTGAGGATGACGCTGATATTACCATCACGCTATGCGGTGGTTTGTTTGGTGATGAAGATATTTCGGCAGCTGAAACTGCTACAGAAGATGCAGCACCAGTGAAAGAGGCTGAGCCTGCAGCAGTTAAACCAACTTCTGATACCAAAAAGCCTGCGCCAGTTAAAGCAACTACTGCCAATGCAGAATCAACCTCAATCAGGGTTGGTATTGATAAAGTTGACTCACTCATCAACATGGTGGGTGAATTAGTTATTACCCAAGCGATGTTAAGCCAATTGGGTGAGCAAGAAATCACTGAAGCGACGATTGCTTCTCTACAAGAGGGCTTAGCGCAACTGGCACATAATACTCGTGACTTACAAGAAAACGTCATGCGTATTCGTATGTTGCCAATAAGCTTTGTGTTTAGTCGCTTCCCTCGCTTAGTGCGAGATATCTCGCAAAAGCTTGATAAACAAGTTGAGCTAAAGTTACTTGGTGAGCAAACCGAACTAGATAAAACCGTGATGGAGAAGCTTTCTGATCCTATGGTTCACCTAGTGAGAAACTCCCTAGACCATGGCTTAGAAACTGTTGATAAGCGTGTTGCTGCGGGTAAAAACCCTGTTGGTACTGTCACGCTCAATGCGTTTCATCAAGGTGGCAATATTGTTATCGAAATTATGGATGATGGCCAAGGTCTTAACACCACTAAAATTCGTGAAAAGGCAATTAAAAACGGCCTAATTTCAGAAACTGATGAGTTGTCTGATAACGAAGTAAACGAGCTTATTTTCTTACCAGGGTTTTCTACAGCCGATCAAGTAAGCGACCTATCGGGTCGTGGCGTTGGTATGGATGTAGTAAGGCGCAATATCGAAGCGTTGAGCGGTTCTGTGGAAGTGGCTTCAGCACCGGGCGTAGGTTCGACATTTACAATTCGCCTACCGCTAACATTGGCTATCTTAGATGGGCAGTTAGTACGTATTGCTGAGCATACTTATATTATCCCGCTAATTTCGATTATCGAATCATTGCAAATCGATATCAGTAAGGTAAGTCGGGTTGGTAAAGACTTAGATGTGCTGCGCTTACGTGATGAATATATTCCAATCTTAAGGCTTTACAATATTTTTAACCACCAAGGGGCAATTGAAACGCTTGATAAAACCTTACTGGTTGTTGTTGAAAGCGACAATCAAAAAGTAGGTTTATTAGTTGACGACTTATTATCTCAACAACAAGTCGTAATCAAAAGTTTGGAGGCAAACTATCAAAAAGTTGATGGCGTTTCTGGGGCTACAATCTTAGGCGATGGTCGTGTTTCTTTGATTGTTGATATTAGTGGTTTGATTAAATTATCTGGGCTTAGAAAGCCAGGGAGCCAGGAATTGATTATAGAATCAAAAGCGAATTTGGAGGCGTCATGATTGCACAACACGACGACCTGCATAACAAGCTAACTCTTGAACAAGATCAAGATGTAAAACAATTCCTAACCTTCTTTATGGCCGAAGAAGAGTACGGTGTAGATATTTTAACGGTGCAAGAAATTCGCAGTTGGGAAGAAATTACGGTGATCCCTAACTCACCGGATTTCGTCAAAGGGGTTATTAATCTGCGCGGCACTATAGTGCCAATTATTGATTTAAGGCTTCGTTTTGGTATATCAGCCATAGAGTACGGGCCGTTAACCGTTGTAATCGTTCTAAAAGTACAGCTTGAAAATACATGTAAAATTATGGGCATCGCAGTTGATGCCGTCTCGGATGTCTATAGCATTGCAGAGCATGAAGCGAAGGCAGTGCCACATTTGTCTGACTCAGACAACGCGCAATTTGTTGCGGGTTTAGTCAATGTGGGTGAGAAGATGGTCGCATTACTTGACCTACAAAAAACGATGGACATTTAACTGGGTAGATTAACAAGAAGGTGAAGGGTATGGGATGGTTTAGCAGTCCTAAAAATGTTGAGTCGGAAAATGATTTAGTTATTGCGGCACTGAGAAAGTCGCAAGCGATGATTGAGTTTCAACCATCGGGGCAGATCATTACTGCCAATGCTAATTTCTTAAACACCATGGGGTACCAACTCGAAGAAATTCAAGGGCAACACCACTCTATGTTTGTTGCTGAAGAAGAGTCGCAAAGCCCTGAATATCAACAGTTTTGGCAACGATTACGCAGCGGTGAATTCTTTGTTGATGAATTTAAGCGTGTCGGTAAAAATGGCAAGCAAGTTTGGATTCAAGGCACCTATAACCCGATTATTGATAGCAATGGCAATGTCACTAAAGTCATCAAGCTTGCTACCGATATTACACCACAAAAAGAGCTTGAACGTCAGTCAAAACGTGATGCTGACTTATCAAATGCGCTGCGTGTATGCCAAGCAAATGTGATGATTGCCGATAACGATTTGAAAATTATTTTCGTTAATGAGCAAGTAAAGCAAATGCTGCAAGCTCGTGAGTCAACGTTACAAACTGTGCTACCTAGCTTTTCAGTTGCAAACCTAGTTGGAACCTGCGTTGATGATTTTCATAAACAACCGTCACACCAACGTGAGCTGCTAAAAACATTATCTGAACCATACAAAACGACATTGCGTTTAGCAGGGCTTATTTTTAGCTTGATTGCAACACCTTGGGTGAGCGCATCAGGTAAGCGTTTAGGTACTATTGTTGAGTGGCAAGATATTACTGATAGCGTAAATAAAGCCGAAGCTGAAAAGCGTGCAGCAGAAGAAAACCTGCGAGTACGTCGTGCACTTGACCGTGTGGCAACGAATACCATGATTGCTGATTCTGACAACAACATTATTTACATGAACGAAGCTGTTCTGAACATGATGAAGATTGCTGAAAGTGATTTAAGAAAAGATTTACCTAATTTCAACAGTAATAATTTGATTGGTCAAAATATTGATGTGTTCCATAAGAACCCAGCACATCAACGCAACATGCTTGCTAAGTTAAGTGATACTTATAGCACTGAAATTCAAGTGGGTGGGCGTACTTTTGGCTTGGTTGCAAACCCTATTTTCACCCCAGAAAACGAACGTATTGGTACGGTAGTGGAGTGGGAAGATAGAACCGCGGAAGTCGCTATTGAAAAAGAAATTGCAGGCCTCGTCGCTGCTGCGGGGAGTGGTGACTTAGAAGCGCGTGTTGAAGAAGCGGGTAAACAAGGTTTCTTCTTACGTCTAGCGCAGGGCTTAAATAGCCTTGTTAGCATTGTTGATGATGCAGTAAAAGACACTGGCAACATGCTGGATGCCATGGCGAACGGTGACTTATCAAAACGTATTGAGCAAGACTACCAAGGTTCGTTCGACAAGCTAAAACGTGATGCAAATGCCACGGCTGATAAGCTTACTGAAGTAATTAATCGCATTAATACCTCAGCAACGCTGGTTGCAAGTGGCGCAGAAGAAATTTCACAAGGTAATGCTGATTTAAGTCAACGTACTGAAGAGCAAGCTTCATCACTTGAAGAAACAGCATCAAGCATGGAAGAGATGACCAGTACGGTTCGTCAAAATGCTGATAATGCAAAAGAAGTAAATGAACTTGCTGAAGAAACACGCACTAAGGCACAAAAAGGTGGTGAAGTGGTAAATCGCGCTGTCACCAGTATGTCAGCAATTAATGAATCAAGTAAGAAGATTGCAGACATTATCAGTGTAATTGATGAAATTGCCTTCCAAACAAACCTACTAGCGTTGAATGCGGCTGTTGAAGCTGCGCGAGCAGGTGAACAAGGCCGTGGTTTCGCGGTTGTTGCTGGTGAGGTGCGTAACTTAGCGCAACGTTCAGCAGCTGCAGCAAAAGAAATCAAAGAATTGATCCGAGACAGTGTTGGAAAAGTTGAAGATGGTACATTACTAGTTAATGAATCAGGTTCAACATTACAAGAAATTGTTACAGCGGTGCAAAGAGTTACAGCGATGATTTCTGATATTGCCCAAGCATCTGAAGAGCAAAGCTCTGGTATTGAGCAGGTTAATAAAGCTATTGCCCAAATGGACGAAATGACTCAGCAAAATGCTGCTTTGGTTGAAGAAGCATCTGCCGCTGGAGAATCAATGGCAGAGCAAGCGAATGATATGCGCCGCTTATTAAACTTCTTCTCGTTATCAAATAATGAGATGGATATAACCAGCCGTGCAAGTTCAGCGCCTGCCGCTAAACAGCCAAGCTCACCAGTACGCTCGGCGCCAAAAGGCAATAACTTTGTTGACCCTAGTGATGAGTGGGAAGAGTTTTAAAACTCTTCCCAACAAAATTCTAACTAGTTAATTGCATCTAATGTTACAGCTGCAGGGTCAAACACATGAAAGAGTTTTTATTAACGGATAGTGATTTTAAAGCTATTTCGTCACAAGTGTACGATGCTTGCGGCATTGTCTTAGCGGAGCATAAACGCGAGATGGTTTACTCGCGTTTAGCAAGACGTATTCGCCAACATAAGCTTAAGAACTTTAAAGAATACTTAGATTTTCTCGAAGAGCACAAAGAGCAAGAGTTCAGTGAGTTTATTAATGCAATAACGACTAACCTGACTTCTTTCTTTCGTGAACCCCATCATTTTAGTTATCTAAAAAATACCATAGTACCAAAACTACTGGTAAGTAATGCTAAGCAAAAACGTGTAAGGGTGTGGTCTGCAGGCTGCTCAACCGGCGAAGAGCCTTACACTATTGCTATGACCTTAAGCAGTTTATTTCCATCTGACTGGGATGTGAAAATCCTAGCCACTGACTTAGATTCAAATGTGCTCGCTAAAGCGCAGGCTGGTACGTACACAGCAGCGAATGTGAATGGTTTAGACAAAAGCCAACTTAAACGCTGGTTTTTAAAAAGCCATGATGAACAGTTATATAAAGTAAAACCCGAACTACAAAAAAATATTTTTTTTAAACGTCTAAACTTATTACAGAGCTGGCCTATGAAAGGGCCGTTTGATGTTATTTTTTGTCGCAATGTTGTTATTTATTTTGATAAGCCGACCAAAGATACCCTATTTAAACGTTATTATGATTTGTTGACCGATTCCGGTCACTTATTCTTAGGGCATTCCGAAACACTGGGTAAGGACCACAAAGAGTTTAAGAATTTAGGCCAAACGATCTATCAAAAAGGTGGTCTATGAGTAGTCATTTTAAACCTGTATTGCCTGGTTTTGAACACGTTAAGCGGTTTTGGGATGGTAAGCGCCACAAAGTCGTTGCTAAGGTATTGCCTGGCGAGTTTTATGTTTCAAAATCAGATGAACTGATCACAACCGTGCTAGGTTCTTGTATTGCAGCCTGTATTTACGATGAAGGTTTAGGCATTGGTGGCATGAACCATTTCATGCTACCAGCAGAAAAAGGCGTTGATCCTAGCAACGCACACAGCCTTAACTGCCGCTATGGCAACTGGGCAATGGAATACTTGATCAATGAAATCCTAAAAAATGGTGCTTCTAGACGCAATCTCAAAGTTAAACTATTTGGTGGTGGAAAAATTATTCGTTCAATGACAGATATTGGTGTTGGCAATATTCGTTTTGCAAATGCCTATGTACTTGAAGAAGGTTTAGATTTAGTATCCCATGATGTTGGCGGGCCTTGGCCACGTAAGGTGATGTTTGATCCACAAACAGGCAAGGCACAGGTTAAAAAGATGCGTGAATTGCACTCTGATCAACTCGAGAAACGTGAAATTAAATACTTACACGATATTGAGCAACAAGATGCAGAAACGGATATTGAATTATTTTAGGAGAGCATATGATCAAAGTACTCATAGTTGATGATTCTGCTTTGATCCGTGGTTTACTCAAGGAAGTACTCGAGCAAGCGCAAGACATTCAAGTCGTTGGTGCGGCAGAAGACCCTTATCAAGCCCGAGATTTAATTAAGCGCCTTAATCCAGATGTCTTAACCCTTGATATCGAGATGCCAAAAATGGATGGATTAAGCTTTTTAAAAAACTTGATGCGTCTTCGTCCTATGCCGGTTGTTATGATTTCAACGCTTACTCAAAAAGGCTCCCCGATCACTTTGGAAGCCCTCGAAATTGGTGCAGTTGATTTTATTGCCAAGCCAACTATTAATGTCACTGAAAATTTGCAACGTTATGCGCATTTACTACATCAAAAAGTGCGTACAGCAGCTGGTGCTAGAGTGCGTGCCTTTAAAGAGTCAAAAGTTGAAGACGATAGCTCTTTAGCAACACTTGAGTTTAAAGCTAATAGCGTGCTTGCAATAGGTGCTTCAACAGGTGGCACAGAAGCGATTAAAGAAGTGCTAGTACGCATGCCAGAAAACTGCCCACCTATTGTTATAACACAGCATATTCCTCCTGTATTTAGTACTTCATTTGCGATGCGCATGGATAGAACCTGTAAAATCAACGTTAAAGAAGCTGAACATGGTGATAAGCTACAAACTGGCTGGGCATATATTGCACCGGGCGATCAGCATTTAAGTGTGGTGAAAAAAGCAGGCGGCTTGTTTTGTCAGCTTGACTCGAGTGAGTTGGTTAATCGACATCGTCCCTCTGTTGATGTGCTATTTAACTCTTTGGAGGTAGCCTGTCCGAAAGCGACAGTGGCTGCGTTACTAACCGGTATGGGCAGTGATGGCGCAAGAGGTTTATTGGCCCTAAATCAAGCAGGGGCTTACACAATAGCTCAGGATGAATTATCGTCTGTGGTATGGGGGATGCCAAAAGCCGCAGTGGAGCTCAATGCGGCTAATGAAGTGGTTCGTCTTGATAAGGTAACGGCACAAATGCTAAAACAAGCTGTTAAGGTAAAATAACCCAAGGTTGTGAGAACCAGTAGTAGTTTCCTTTTTTCGCGATAGATGGGGCCGTACAGTTAAAGCGAGAGCGGCCTTTTTTCAGTTTTTCAGGTGAGGTGATCTTCACCGTATCTTTACTAAGCCACGTTAAATCGGCTTGACCAATACCAGAGACATAACAAGCAAACTGACTTTTATGAAAGTCTTGCATATCAAATTGCATACTTAAACTTGGCGGGTTTTCATGCGTTACGCTATCTGAGTAGGTGAGCTGCTTGATAGTGAATGCTTGCGAGTCTAGTTTAGTGGCAAGCGTATCAAGTTTTGAATAAAAGCCCGACGCCGGAAAGCGTGGTAATCGGGTAAAGTCAGAATGGATACCTACAGCACCCGAATGTTGACCTATACCAACAAAGCCTAGAGATTTAACTAACTGTTGTAATGAATTGTTAAACTCGCCATAAGGGTAAGCAAGATATTTGTAATCATGACCAATTTCTTCTTTAATGCGTTGCTGAGCAGATAGAATATCTTTTTTAGTGCGAGCTAACCACGCCTCTTCACTCTCGCCTGGCTGTTTGCGATGTAAGTAATTATGGACTTGTGTGTGATTGCTGATTATGGCGCCTTTATTAGATAGCTCTTTTAACTGTTGCCATGTCATAACATAGCTTTTGCCTTCATCAATCAACTCGGGATTAACGAAAATAGTATATGGATAGCCAAATTTTTCTAAGATTGGTGCCGCTTCTTCATAGTTATTTTTATAGCCATCATCGAAGGTAATCGCGACGGTTTTATCTGTCAGAGGCTGGCCGGCTTGTAATGCGGTGATGAGTTCATCTAATGGAATAACTTTAAAGTTATTATCTTGCAAATATTGCATATGTTCTGTGAATGTATCGCTGCTGACACTGGTTACCGCAGGAAGGGTTTCACTGACGTGGTGATACTGTAGAATGACAGCGCCATGGGCACGCAAAGATAAACCTAACAGGACTGCAAATACTAAATGAAACATTTTCTTAAACGTCATAAGGCACACCATAAAAGTTTACTGTTATTAGCCGGTCCGATGATTTTATCAAATATTACCGTGCCAATGTTAGGTTTAGTTGATACCGCTGTAATCGGTCACTTAGGAAGCGCTCACTATTTGGCTGGTATAGCACTCGGTTCAGCAGTTATCTCGTTATTATTTTGGCTAGCAGGTTTTTTACGGATGAGCACCACAGGGTTGGTTGCACAGGCCTATGGTAAAAGCGATCACACCTTACTCGCTGAGCTATTAAAGCGCAGCTTGTTACTAGCAACAGCGGTTGCGCTGTTATTAATAGCGCTGAGTATACCTATTCAATCCTTAATGGCATATTTATCAAATGCCAATGACGCTGTTTTAGAACAAGCAAATAGCTATTTTTCAATTCGTATTTTTAGTGCGCCTGCTGCTTTGTGTAATTTGGTTTTACTTGGTTGGATGTTAGGGGTGCATTATGGCCGCGGGCCATTTTATTTATTACTTATCACCAATATTACTAATATCGTGCTTGATATTTATTTTGTGGTGTTTCTTGATTGGGGTGTGGCTGGAGCTGCGTGGGCATCTTTAATTGCTGATTATACTGCCCTTGTTTTTGCACTTATGTTAGTTGCACAACTTGCCAAAAAGCAGGGTGTTAACCTTGCCGTGAAAGCATGGTTAAGTGTTGCTAAGTTACTTGATTTAGTGAATTTAAATCGTGATATATTTATTCGTTCACTGGCGCTACAACTGTGTTTTAGCTTTATGACTTTTTATGGCGCACGTATCGGTGAAACAACTTTAGCGGCCAATGCTGTATTGCTGAACTTTTTAATGTTGGTGAGCTTTGCACTTGATGGTATTGCTTATGCAAGTGAAGCTAAGGTCGGAAAAGCTAAAGGAGAACAAAGCACTAAGCAGATTAAGCTATGGGTTAATTTGAGCCTGTTTTGGGGCGGGTTATTTGCCGTGTTTTATAGTCTTATATTTTTATTTTTTGGCAAGGCAATCATTCGTTTACTTACCGATGTGCCAGAGGTTATCAGCCTCGCAACTGTTTACCTTCCCTGGGTCATTATTTTACCTATTGCGGCGATGGGTTGCTTCTTATTTGATGGCGTATTTGTGGGTTTAACACGTGCCAAAGACATGCGAAATACAATGCTATTTAGTGCTTTGGTGGGCTTCTTTGGAGTGTTTTGGCTGGTAAGTAGCTGGCAGAACCATGGTTTGTGGTTTGCTATGACGAGCTTTATGTTGATGCGAGGGTTAACTCTGTGGATTCGCTACCGTAAAATTATCAATAATCAGCAATTATTAGATTAAATCACTTCCATAGATCCGGGTCGTGATCTTTCGGTGAAGATCGTTCTAAGACTTGTGCAAAGCGGTTGGCAAAAATACCTAAGTAGCCCCAGGCTGCAAAGAATATCGCCACAGCTAAAATGATCAGACCAATTAATTGAAATAGTGCGGGCCCATAATAACCTATAGCAATAAAAATCACGGCCAGCACAAATAGTGCTAGGCCGCGAAGAAAGCGTTTTAAGCTTAACTTGGGGTCGCTACCTAAGCGAAATACCCATTTTTTAAGCATGCTTTAAATACCAGTTAGTAGTAAGAGTGTTCACCAGATTGGTGATCAGTAATGTCTCTTACACCATTGATTTCGTCAAACTTGGCGATCATTTCTTTTTCGATGCCTTCTTTAAGTGTGACATCAATCATTGAACAGCCGTTACAGCCACCGCCAAATTGTAGTACTGCGATTCCGTCAGCAGTAATTTCTACTAGGCTAACTTGACCGCCGTGATTAGCGAGCTGTGGATTAACTTCAGTTTCAAGCATGTGTTGAACACGCTCTTGCAGTGACGCATCATCGCTAAGTTTACGTGCTTTTGCATTTGGCGCTTTAAGTGTTAACTGAGTTCCCATTTTGTCAGTTACAAAATCGATTTCAGCTTCTTCTAAGAAAGGGGCGCTTTCTGCATCAACAACGGCATCAAAGCCATTGAATGGTAGACGAATATCAGTCGCTTCAACGGCGTCTTCTGGGCAGTAAGAAACACCACACTCAGCCTGCGAAGTACCTGGGTTTACTACAAACACGCGAATGTTCGTTTGTTCAGCTTGGTCTGCTAAAAGTTTAGCAAAATGAGATTGTGCAGATTCAGAAATAGAGATCATAAAACGGACTATACTTGACTAAATTACTCGGATACTGAGTATCATACTCCGCTCATCGTATTGTCGCCAGTGTTGAGCGTAAAAAGTTGCATCTATTTTATCGAATGGTAGCGTTAAAACATCAAATAATTACGGGTGCTATCTATGCGTTTTATAATAACAATATTAACCATGCTAGTGAGCGTCAGCGCATTAGCAAAACCTCTTTCTTATTACTTTGAAGAAGATGTGAAATTTGACCCAACTATTCCTACCCCAGAGCAGGTGCTAGGCTACGAAGTGGGTGAGTGGCATGTACGTCACGATCAGCTTGTGCAATATATGCAAATTCTTGCTGAAAAAAGTAATCGAATGAACTTCAAAGTAATCGGTCGCACACATGAACAGCGTCCGCTTGTGATGCTAACCATCACAGCACCAGAAAAGCTGGGTCAGGTAGAGCAAATCCGCAAGGCTCACTTAGCTCGCTTAAATGGTGGAACGAGTGACTCAAGCAAACAACCTGCGGTTGTATGGATGGGTTACAGTGTTCATGGGAATGAGTCATCAGGTAGTAATGCATCGCTACTCGTTGCTTACTACCTTGCCGCTGCACAAGGCCCAGAAATAGATGCCTTACTAAACAACACGGTTATTTTACTAGACCCATCATTGAACCCAGATGGTTTAGCACGTTTTGCAAATTGGGCGAATAGTAACCGTGGTATGAAGTTATCATCAGATCCACAAACTCGCGAGCACATTGAAAGTTGGCCGAGTAGCCGTACTAACCACTATTTATTTGACTTAAATCGTGACTGGTTGTTACTACAGCACCCTGAATCACGTGCACGCATTGCGCAGTTTCATCAATGGAAGCCCAATATCCTAACAGACTTCCATGAGATGGGCCCAAACAGCACATACTTTTTCCAGCCTGGGATCCCAACTCGTAAGCACCCAATCACTCCTGAAGAAAATGTCACGCTAACTAAAGCAATTGCAAACTATCATGCAAAGACACTTGATGAGCATAATGCTCTTTACTTCACAGAAGAAAGCTTCGATGACTTTTACTATGGTAAAGGCTCAACTTACCCAGATGTAAATGGCGGTGTAGGTATTTTATTTGAACAAGCGAGCTCACGTGGTCACTTACAAGAAACCATCAACGGCCCATTAAGCTTCCCGTTTACGATTAAAAATCAGTTATTAACGAGCCTATCGACGTTCCAAGCCGCGCTTGATAACCGTACAGACTTACTTGATTATCAAGCCAAATTTTACAACAAAGCTGTTGACCTTGCTGGTGATGAAGACTTTAAAGGGTATGTGGTGAAAGGCGGCGCTGATCAAAGTCGCATGAAGTACTTCCTTGATTTATTAAAACAACATCAAATCAATGCGTACATGTTAGAAGAGCCGCTAAAAGTGAACGGTCAAAGCTTTTCTGAGCAGAGCTATTATGTGCCTTTAGCACAGCCGCAATTTCGTTTAATTAAAGCGATTTTTAGTGAGCAACAGCGTTTTGTCGATAATACATTTTATGATGTATCTGGCTGGACACTTGCTCATGCCTTTAATTTAGAATTTGCAAAGGTAAGCAGTAATTGGGGCTTAAAGGTTGCCAAAATGCCTTGGCAGCAAAGTGTTAAATCAAGCTTTGCCGCTTTACCACAAAGCTATGCTTATGCATTCAAATGGGATGATTACCTAGCGCCAAAAATGCTTAATAGTTTACTCGAACAAGGTGTGAAAGCACGGGTGGCATTAAGCCCACTTACAGCAAAAACGCCTTCAGGTGAAATAGCTTTTGAGCCAGGTAGTATTCTTGTTCCTGCAGGTCTGCAAACTGATAGCAACTGGGTTAGCTATTTAAACCAAGCGCAGAATGAGTTTGGCATTGAAATAACACCAATTAGCTCAGGCTTAACGGTTAAAGGTGCTGATTTAGGTTCTCGTGCAATGGCGGTTGTGAAAGCGCCTAAAGTATTACTAGTGGGAGGTCAGGGAACCAGCCAGTATGAACTTGGTGAAGTATGGTATTACTTAGATCGTTTCGTTGGCACAGCGCCAAGCATTATCGAAATGGAGCGCTTAAATCGCATCGACCTTGAAAACTACAGTCATATTATTCTAGCGCACGGAAATTTCAATCGTCTTGATGATGCGACTAAAGTGGCTATTAAATCGTGGGTTCGTAAAGGCGGTGTTATTTGGGGACATAAAGGCGGTGCTAAATTCTTAGCTGATCAGCAACTACTAAAGGCTAATTACTTATCTCGTCGTGATGTAGCCAGTGCATTTGATACAACAGGGCTTACCTATGCCGATAAAGATGACTTAGCTGGTCGTCAGCGTATTGCGGGTGCTATTTTTAATACTTCAGTGGATTTATCTCACCCACTTACGTATTCGCTGAATCGCAATACATTACCTGTGTTTAAGAATAGTACTTGGCTACTTGAGAAATCAGACGCACCTTTTGTGAACGTGCTTACTTACACAGATAAACCGCTTTTAGCTGGCTTTACTGATGACGTAAACGTAGAACAAGTAGCTGGTGCGGCAGGCTTAATTGCGCACTCTTATGGTAAAGGGAGTGTGATAGGCATGACCGATAACCCAGTGTTCCGTGGTTATTGGTATGGTACCAGCCGATTACTGAGCAATGCATTATTCTTTGGTAATGCCTTTCATGCCTCAGGTGATAAATAATCACAATTAATCTTAGCGCAGGTTGTCTAATCCAGTTAAGCAAGTGAGCATAGCCCACACTTGCTTAGCCCCTGCATTTTTTATGGCTTCTGTCGCAGCATTTATGGTTGCGCCAGAGGTCATCACATCATCAATAATTGCCACGGTTTTTCCTGTTAAATCTTGCTGACAAACAAACGCATTTTGTAGATTTTTAACTCTTTTCGTTTTACTTAACTGTGATTGCGCTTTGGTTGCTTTTTGCTTGTAAAGAGCTGAGCTAACAGTACATTGCTGCTTTTTTAAAACAGGCAGCCAAGTTTGGCTTACCTGATTAAAACCGCGTGCTAAAAAGCGCTGATTATGCAGTGGTAGCACAATAAAAAGATCGGGCCAATTTATATTAACCTGACGAGCTAATTGCAGCTGCCTCTCTATTACTTGTTGTAGTGCCACACGAAAATACTGCTGATCGTTAAATTTCAATTGCTTGAGCCAAAGTTTCAAAGGCGCTTGATACCAAGCACAGGCAATTAAATAATCAAAATTACTATCAGGAAATGCATCACATATATCAGGTCTGTGTAACAGGTTTGGGTGGCGTGTAAGATCGAACAAATTGAGGTCATTTAAACAATACTGACACAAGGCTTGATTAGCCTGTATGTGACTTTGGCAGCTAATACAAAAGTTAGGGAACAGTGCGTCTAGCCCTAGTTTTAAGGTATGAGAGAAGTGAGACATTGCATTCATTCCTTTAAACGCTATTATGAGCGCTAAGTGTGGTTGGGAAATACAAAATATGCAAAATGATATGGTGCTATTACATGGCTGGGGAATGAACCAGGGGGTTTGGCAAGTGATCAAGCCTGAGCTTGAGTTTTTCCATGATGGTGAAGTCCGTTGCTTTGACTTACCTGGATTTGGTAATGCGCAGTCAATTCCAACACCTTACTCTTTGCATGATGCAGCTCAGCAATTAAGCGCCCAGCTCAATAATAACTCTATTCTTGTTGGCTGGTCTTTAGGTGGTCTTTTTGCTTTGTATATTGCTGCACATTGGCCAGACAAGGTAGCAAAGGTTGTGTTGGTTTCTTCAACGCCATTTTTTGCGCAAACCGACGAATGGCCGGGTATCAAGCCTGAAGTATTAAACGCCTTTAAAGATCAGCTGGTTAGCCACAGAGAAAAAACGATAGAACGGTTTTTGGCGATACAAGCGATGGGCAGTGAATCAGCTCGGGACGATATTAAGCAGCTAAAAGCACTTTTAAACCAGTATCCAGCGCCACAAGAGCAGGCTTTAAGTGCTGGCTTAGACATTTTACAGCAGGATGATTTGCGTGAGCTATTCGCTAACCTTAGCGTACCTGTGCGTGGTATTTTCGGCCGTTTAGATTCATTAGTACCTTATCGTGCGATTGAAAAAATGCATGCTTTACAGCCTCAGTTTGAATATGAGGTTTTAGATAAAGCCTCACATGCGCCATTTATTTCTCATAAAGCAGCATTTATATCAGCACTGAAATCAATGTGTTAAGCAAAACTCGCTGAGAGGCCAGAAAAATAGCGGGATTTAGCTTTATTTTGCTCGTTTTATGAGCGATACTTAACAAGTAGATCTCACTGTTGGAGGGTGTTATGCCAATCAGTTCTGTTTTTAATAATGCGGTAGAAGGTTATAACCGTGCTAGTCAAGGTATCGAAAAGGCGAGCGCAGAGATTAGCCGTGCCTCAATTGATCAGCAAGATGATGCCCAATTAGCTCAACAACGGCAATTACAAGCGGCGAGTCCAAATGAAGCTGTTACTCCGCCAGCTTCACAACCTGCCCCAATCGATGAGTCGCTTGTCAATTTGAAAGTTGAAGAGTTTAATGCAAAAGCCAATATCAACACGATTCAAACTGCTGATGAAGTGCTCGGTACACTAATAGATATTAAAGTTTAGTACTTATGAATATCGTCACTCCGTTTCCTTCGATTAATATCAACACGGCGAATGTGCACACTGAAAGTGCTCGCCGTGATAATCAGTTACGTGAAGTGATCCCACCTCCTGCTGCTACCAAGCCGAGTAACGCGGAAAACAAAACCCTTAATGATGGCGACAAAACCAAGCAGCCTGGTTCTGAGGCCGGTACTTATGATGCTAAAGGGCGTCTTGCTGAAGACAAAGTAATTGAAGAGCGTCAGCAAGGTCGCGAACAAGGCGAGTCTGAGCAAACAGAGCAAGAACAACAGGAAGCTAAACAAGAACAACAAAAAGAGCAAAAGGTTGCAGAGCAAGAACAGCAAGATGCTGAACAAATTAAAGAGTTAAAAGCCCGCGATACCGAGGTGCGTATTCATGAGCAAGCGCATGCGACAGTTGGTGGTCAATATGCAGGCTCGCCAAGCTATGAGTATCAACGCGGCCCCGACGGTACAAACTATGCCGTAGGCGGCGAAGTGCAAATTGATGTTGCTGAAATAAAAGGCGACCCAAAAGCCACAATCGAAAAAATGCAGACAGTGCGTGCAGCAGCGCTTGCACCACAAGAACCATCGAGTGCTGATCGTTCTATCGCGGCCGATGCCACACAAAAACTTATGGCAGCACAAGCTGAGCTTGCCAGTCAATCAGCAGATAGCGATGCTGATTCAGGCAAATCGACCTTCAAAATAAACAGTGAGTATGCCGAAGATAGCGCTATTCAAAGCAGTGAAACTAAAACAGCCAAGCGTGATGTAGAAGTAGACGAGCGTGCCACACGTATTGCTAACTTTTATCAAGCAGCTACCTCGCCCACCAATCAAAATCAGTTTTCTGCTTTTATTTAACATCCTTAAATAAAAACCGCGTAAGTTTAAACTCACGCGGTTTTTTATTATCGATTGATACCAGTTTGATTAATCTATTTGGGGATTACTTTTTCACTTTTGCATTGGCAAATGCATCTGCAAACGCATTGCCCATCGCAACATTACCAAATTCGCGTTTTTGCTTTGGTGCGCTTTTCGCTTTAGCTGCAGGCTTAGGTTTGCTCGCTGGTGCGGCTTTATTGCTGGTATCAACATCATCGTCTAAACGCATAGTAAAGCTAATACGTTTACGTGCAGCATCTACTTCAACTACTTTTACTTTTACAATATCACCAGCTTTAACCACTTCACGTGGGTCGGAAATAAACTTATTGGTAATAGCAGAAATATGCACTAAACCGTCTTGGTGTACGCCCACATCAACGAAGGCACCGAAGTTAGCAACGTTAGACACCACACCCTCTAAAATCATACCAGGTTTAAGGTCGTTAATGGTTTCAACACCGGCTTTAAATTCCGCTGTTTTAAACTCAGGGCGCGGGTCACGACCCGGTTTATCAAGTTCTTTGATAATGTCGGTAACGGTAGGTAAACCAAACTTTTCGTCTGTGTAATCGTTAGCAACGAGCTTGTTTAGGATGTCAGAGTTACCAATTAGGCTGTTTACATCTAAGCTGTTTTTCTCGCAGATACGCTTAACAACAGGGTAGGCTTCAGGGTGAACTGACGAGTTATCGAGAGGATCTGAACCTGTACTGATACGTAAGAAACCGGCAGCTTGTTCAAAGGCTTTTGGACCTAAGCGTTCAACTTTTTTCAGTTCAGAACGTTTACTAAATGAGCCATTCGCATCGCGGTAGCTAACAATATTTTGTGCTAACGTTTTGTTTAAGCCTGATACGCGAGTAAGTAATGGCACTGATGCCATGTTTAAGTCTACACCTACAGAGTTTACACAGTCTTCGACTACTGAAGTTAGCGTTTGCCCTAGTTGGCTTTGCGATACATCGTGTTGATACTGACCTACACCGATTGATTTAGGCTCGATTTTTACCAGCTCGGCAAGTGGGTCTTGTAAGCGGCGCGCAATAGACACAGCACCACGTAGTGAAACATCAAGGTTAGGGAACTCATTGGCTGCAAATTCAGACGCTGAATAAACAGATGCGCCTGCTTCACTGACCATTACTTTATTTAGTTTTAGTTCACTGTTTGCTTTAATCAGTTCTGCTACTAACTTGTCAGATTCACGTGAAGCCGTACCATTACCAATAGCAATTAGCTCAACTTTATGCTGGCGACATAATTGTTCTAAAGTACGAAGCGATTTATCCCAATGATTTTGTGGAGCGTGCGGGAAAATCGTTTGTGTTGTTAACAGCTTGCCAGTGCTGTCTACAACGGCAATTTTACAACCTGTGCGTAAACCAGGATCGAGACCTAACGTGGTGCGTGGGCCTGCAGGAGCGGCCATTAATAAGTCTTTTAAGTTCTTAGCAAAAACGTCAATTGCGCCGGTTTCTGCTTTTTCGCGCATTGCACCTAAAAATTCATTCTCTAGATGTAGGCTTAACTTAATTTTCCATGCCCATTGCACTACGCCCATTAGCCAACTGCTTGCAGCAGAGTTGCTAACATCTAAGCGGTAATGATCAGCAATCATTTGCGCGCATACTTGCGCTGGATTTTCTGCGCTTGGCTCAGGGTTGATACTCAGTTGTAATACGCCTTCATTACGAGCACGAAGCATAGCAAGTGCACGGTGTGATGGTACTTTCTTAAGCGGTTCTTGATGCTCAAAGTAGTCGCGGTACTTCACGCCTTCATTTTCATGGCCTGCGATTACAGCACTTTCAATTTGACCGTGTTGTGCAATATGACTACGAAATTTAGCAAGTAATTTGGCGTCTTCAGCAAAGCGCTCCATTAGAATAAATTTAGCGCCATCAAGCACTGCTTTTGTATCAGCAAAGCCTGCTTCAGCATTAATGTAACTACTAGCTTGTTCTTCTGGGTCAAGGCTTGAGTTATTAAATAGCGCATCGGCAAGCGGTTCAATGCCTGCTTCAATAGCTATTTGTCCTTTCGTTCTGCGTTTAGGTTTGAAAGGCAGATATAAGTCTTCGAGCTCAGTTTTACTGTCAGCGTTATTAATGTCATCACTTAGCTCGGCAGTTAGCTTACCTTGCTCTTCGATAGTGGCAAGGATAAAGCTGCGGCGCTCTTCTAATTCACGTAAATACGATAAACGCTGCTCAAGTAAACGTAATTGCGTGTCATCTAAGCCACCAGTTACTTCTTTACGATAACGGGCGATAAAAGGGACTGTGGCACCTTCATCAAGTAGTTTGATTGCAGCAACAACTTGTGATTGCTGGGCATTTAGCTCGGTCGCTAAGCGTGCAGAGATATTGCTCATGCATAAACCTTTTTTAAAAATAGAAAATCAGTAAAACTGAAGATTAATTGCCTGAATAATATCACAATAAGAAGGCCTTAAAAGCACTGCTTTTAAGGCCTGCAAAAATAGTCTTACACAACGCAGATTTTAATGCTTAGTGTGGGTGATCCACATGTTGTAATACTTCGCTAAAGCTATTAGCAATTGGGTTGATATTAACTGGGATATGTAGTTTTTTAGCAATTTCACGAGCTGAAATCAAACCACAAATTTCTTGTTTAGCACTGGTTACTAATAGGAACATCATACCTTGGTGCTCCATTGTTTGTAGAGCATCACCAATACAAGCATAGCTGATGCTTTGCAGGCTTACCCCCGCTAAATTGCCAAGAGGAGTCATCACATCATGCAAGGTGATTTCGTCACGGTGTAAGTTCAAGCGCTGTGCAAGAATCATAATTTTTGAGCTTTGTAAGTCAGCGCTAGATGTAAGGCCAAGCAGTTTGTCCTCGCTATCTACAACTAAAATAAAATCTGAGCAACAGCTATTAGTTTGCTTTAACGCATCGACAATTGTGGTGCCGTAATGTGCACGTAAAGGGTCTTTTTTAGTAAAGCTATTAAGTACTTTTAAAGCTGGAGAAGTGAGATCTAGTGTTGGCTCAACTTCATTCACTGCATTAGATAATGCGCCATTAGAGATATCTTGAAGACGTAATTCTTTGAAATTATTCATTTTGGTCACCATACATTTTAATAAAACTGAAATTGAAAATTTAAGTTAATTAAAAGCAGGCGGCCCTCGCTGGTGCGCGCTATAAACAGACACCTTATTAGAAGAGTGAACATACGAAACCATACGTGCATCTGGCAGTGGTTGGGCTACATTAGCGACGAACGCAGGAGTATGTTTATCGAGGTCGGTATCTAAGTTGGCAGGCTCTGCACTATCGCACGCAATAAAGTGAGCGGTTGGCGTAACACTGTCTGAATGGCTTTCTATATCACTGGCGTAAGATATCAAACTCACACTTATTAATAGTGCGAATACAATGGCATTACTCATGATGCGTTGTATTGCGTTTGACATACTTACTACCTTCTAAAACTCAAGTAATGATTTATCTTGAGTACCTTTAGTTATAGATCACATTTTCAGACTAAACAATCAATAATTAACGCTTTCTGAATTTTCTGGGAAAAATTATTTCGCATCAGGATAAGTTATCTCGTTGATATACCATTCTTTTGCGCCTTCAGGCGTCATCACCGAAAAATCATCATCAACCTGTTTACCAAGTAGCGCTCGAGCCATAGGTGCATCAATAGAAATGTAATCTTTGCGCTCGTAAATTTCGTCGGGACCGACAATGCGGAAACGCTTTGTATCGCCTTGTTCATTCTCAATTTCGACCCAAGCGCCAAAAAACACTTTACCCGCTTGCTGCGGGTTATAGTCAACGATTTTAAGATCTGGCATACGTTTACGAAGATAGCGTACACGGCGATCTATCTGTCGTAAAACACGTTTATTAAACTGATAATCTGCGTTTTCAGAGCGGTCGCCTAAGCTTGCTGCCCAAGTAACAATTTTAGTAATTTCAGGGCGCTTTTCATGCCATAAGTAATCATGTTCTTGTTGTAATTGCTGATACCCCTCTCGGGTTATTAAATTTGTCTTTGCCATTTTTATTTAGCCTAAAAAGAAAACCAGCCGCAAAGTATGCCTTTGTCGAGTCAGATTTTGAAATGTTCAGTAACAATCTAAGCGCGTAATTCGATTTTTATTCTTAACTTTTTCATTTATATTAATAAGTAACATATTACAAAAAGAATGAAAGTTATGGGACACGAAACGACAAAAGTATTGGTTGTTGATGACGATATGCGCTTACGCAGTTTGCTAGAGCGTTACCTTGTAGAACAAGGCTTTATTGTTCGCACAGCAGCAAATTCAGAGCAGATGGATCGCTTGCTGGAGCGTGAAAATTTCCACTTGATTGTATTAGATTTAATGTTACCAGGTGAAGATGGGTTATCAATTTGCCGTCGTTTACGTCAAAAAGAAAATGACATTCCAATTGTAATGCTTACAGCCAAAGGCGATGAAGTTGACCGCATAATCGGTTTAGAGCTAGGTGCTGATGATTACATTCCTAAACCATTCAACCCGCGTGAACTGTTAGCGCGCATTAAAGCAATTTTACGTCGTCGTGCTAAAGAAGTGCCGGGGGCTCCTGCTGCTGAAGAAAACGAAATTAGCTTTGGCGACTTCACGCTAAACCTTGCGACCCGCGAAATGAGCCATGGTGACAAAACAATGTCGTTAACCAGTGGTGAGTTTGCAGTATTAAAAGCGTTGGTAACTCATCCTCGTGAACCGCTTAGTCGCGATAAACTGATGAACTTAGCGCGTGGTCGTGATTATAGTGCGCTTGAGCGCAGTATCGATGTTCAGGTTTCACGCTTACGCCGTATGATTGAAGTCGATGCGGCTAATCCGCGTTATATACAAACAGTATGGGGCTTAGGCTACGTATTTGTGCCAGACGGTGAAAAATAATAGTAATGGGCATGTTTCCACGTAGTGCGTTTGGACAAACAGTATTTTTGGTTGCGGCCTTGCTGTTAATCAATCAAATTGTCTCTTATATCACGGTCAGTTTTTATGTTGTTAAACCAACTATAGAACAAGTAAACCTGATCCTATCTAAACAGGTGAAAACCGTGTTTATTGAATGGGAAGAGGGGGTTGAGGTAAGTAAGGAAGCCTCTGACAAGTTTTTTGAGATCACTGGCATTGAAGTCATGACCCAGCGCCAAGCAATGAGTGAAGGCTTGGCTGAAACTCGTGAATACTCGATGCTATCGCGAAGCATGTCGAAAGAGCTTAACGGCTCTGCACGGGTGCGTATTAGCCAAACAGATCCTCTTGTTTATTGGGTTGAAGCACCGCAAGCACCAGGCTACTGGGTGCGTGTGCCGCTCACTGGATTGCAAGAAAACAACCTAAAGTTCTTAACCTTTTATCTATCAAGTATTGGTTTTTTAAGTGTTCTCGGTGGCTGGTTGTTTGCCCGCCATCTAAATAGACCTTTAAAAGCGTTGCAACAAGCGGCTGTTAAAGTGGGAGTGGGCGACTTTTCTACCAAATTAGAAGAGCAAGGCTCTACTGAAGTCATTGAAGTAACCCGTGCATTTAACCAAATGTCACGGGGTATTGCTGCGCTTGAGAATGACCGTCGATTATTAATGGCAGGCGTTTCTCATGATTTGCGTACGCCGCTTACACGGATTCGTTTAGCGACTGAAATGATGTCGGATGATGAAGATTACCTTCGAGAAGGGATCATTCATGATATTGAAGATATGAACGCCATTATCGACCAATTCATTGAATATTTACGTCACCACAAGCGCGAAGAACTTGAGCTAGAAGACTTAAATGCGATCGTTTCTGAAGTCGTTGAGGCTGAGCAAAAACATCACCGTACTATTACCTTTAAAGAGAATCCAAGCTTAAGCGAAGTGCCAGTAAGTATGGTGGCGATAAAGCGTGTTGTTACTAATATGATTGAAAATGCAATTCGCTATTCAGATGGTGATATAGAGGTCGAAACCCGCGTGAGCAGTAATAAAAAGTTTGCCATGGTAGTAGTTAATGATCACGGCCCGGGGATCCCCGAAAGTGAACTTGAAACTGTATTTGAACCGTTTAAACAAGGTGATGCCGCTCGCGGTAGTGAAGGCAGTGGCTTAGGTCTTGCGATAATTAAACGTATTGTCGATATGCACGGCGGCCGAGTACAACTACTTAATCGCCCAGAAGGTGGTCTCAGCGCGCAGATTTATTTGCCGTTTTAAAAGTATTAAGCTGTAAGCCTTGAAAGGTGCTGAAGCAATGATGAAATTTAAAGGAAGTAACAAGATAACTATTAAGATAGTTAGCCAGTTTAAAGCCATTTGAATGAGAACAGCTGGTTCATAAAGTGCAAAATGCATGAAATCGGCAATTAAAATTTTATTTTCATAAATTTAGTAGTTACAGAAATTTCCAAGTGAACATAGCCATTACTTGTGCTCTCATTTATCAAAGCAAACAAAAAGCGCGGCATCAAATGCCGCGCTCTTTTAATTTAAAGCTTAAAACTTACAGCTTTTAGCTTAGATTATTATTGCTTACCGTCAGGATTGTGGTTGTCCATAAATTTGTTCTGCGCGGTTGAATAAAACCCACGACGTTAAAATATACTTATCATTTGAAATAGGCTTATTACCACGGTGAGTGTGGGTAAAGTAGCCCGGTGCTACGACCATAGAGCCCTGTTTGGGTGATATTTTTCGTTGTTGATAGTAAAATTCAGTTTCCCCACCTTCCTCTACATCATTTAAATAAAACATAAATAACAGCACGCGATGTAGGGCCTCGTTATGGCCAGCTTGCGGGTATACCTCGCTATGCCAATAAGGGTAGCCACCTTTATTGATATCGTATTTTTGTGCTTGAATTGGACCCATGCGGAAAATTTGCTGCACTAATAGTGGCAACTGTGGTTTACCGACTTCTTCAAAATTGTCTTGTGTTAGGTCAACAGGTTTGCCCGTTTGCGGATGGTAAACCTTTAAACCAAAGGCACCAATCATCATAAAAATATGCTCTTCAAGGTATTTGAAGACGTAACCCGCGGTCGTTTGTTGAATATGCTTTAGTTGCTCAGCGTATTCAGGGTGGTTATTAAGGTATAAATCGCGACTGTCTTTTTTCGCTAGATCGACACCACCTGAGGTAATGCCTTGTTTTAAATGCGGGCTTTGTTCAAATACCGTGATAAAGTTGTCGCAAAATTCTTTGCTGAGGGCGTTTTCGTATACGCGAATAAAGTCCGTCATGAGCTACCTTTAGTTTATATTTTTTATAGGGTTACTATGTTTACTGAAACTATCACACCACGCTTTAGCGAAACAGATGTGCTAGGGCACATCAACAATACCGTACTCCCTGTATGGTTTGAAGCCGCCCGAGCGCCTATTTTCAGGTTTTTTACGCCCGATTTAAACCCTTATGAGTGGAAACTGATCATTGCCAAGGTTGAAGTAAGCTTTGTGGGTGAGTTGTTTTATGGTCACGATGTTACAGTGAAAACCAGTGTTGAGCATGTCGGTTCTAGTTCATTTGTACTTCGCCAAGAAGCTTGGCAGCAAGATAATTGCTGTGCAGTTGGTAAAACGGTATTAGTTCGTTATGACTTTGCAAATAAATGCTCGAAAAAACTTGATGAGCAAGAAAGAGCTGCCCTTACAGCGCATTTAATCGCTGAGAAATAAACCATTTTTTGCCGACATTTATGAGTGCTTGGGGTAAAATGCGCCTTCATTATTTTGACTGAGTAATTTTGGGTTACACGCAATGCTGTTAATGATCGACAATTATGATTCGTTTACATACAACCTAGTGCAATATTTTCAGCGCTTAGACCAAGATGTATTAGTTAAACGAAACGATGAGATTAGCATTGCTGAAATTAAACAGCTTAACCCAGAGCATATCGTACTTTCACCCGGGCCATGTTCACCAAATGAAGCAGGTATTTCTCTGCAATTGGTTGAACAATTAAAAGGGCAGTTGCCAATTCTTGGTATTTGCTTAGGGCACCAAACTATTGCTCAGGCTCTAGGTGCTGATGTTATTCGTGCCAAGCAAGTGATGCATGGGAAAACCTCGTTAGTTAAGCATAACAATCAAGGTGTGTTTAGCGGTTTGGCCAACCCGCTGACGGTATGCCGATACCACTCTTTAGTGGTGGATAAACAAAGCCTGCCTAGTGACTTCACTATTACCGCATGGACAGAACAAAATTCTGATTTTGATGAAATTATGGGGATCATGCATAATGATTTAGCACTTGAAGGAGTACAATTTCATCCCGAAGCAATTTTGACCCAACAAGGGCTTGAATTACTTGCTAACTTTTTAACTCGCTTCTAACCTTAGGCTAGTGAATTAACAAATATGAACGACAATACGCCTGTGCAAATGACCGAAGAAACCCGACAACAAAGGACTGCGATGGTGCTTAATGAGCGCGCACACGATCTTTTGCTTGGTCACAGTTTTGCACAGCGTCAAATTGGCTTTATTCATACCTTAGAAATTGATTATGGCGAGTCAATGGAGCAGCGTACTCTATTAGAAGTAGAGGTCGCTGCCGAGAAAAAGCGTCAAAAGAGCAGTACAGCTCACCATAAATACCGTGCTCAGGCGAGTAAACAGTTACACCAAGTAATTGAAGCTGCCATGCAAAAGCAGCTTGAAGATATTGATTCAGTTATCCACGAAACTATCGGTATCCAAGACAGTGTACCTGCTATTCTAGATATTCTAGCTGTGCGTTCAGCCTCAGTGGGTCGACTAGAGCCATTAGTTAAAGACTTAAGTTGGTTAGGTCGTGAGCTCGTTGCGTTTGTGAATTTACCTTTTTATCGAAAACAACGTAATAAACACACTTCAGTTCAAGTTGATAATCCATTATTAGCGCTGCGTTACATAGGCTTAGACAATTTAAAGTTTGTGGTGCCGACATTTGCGGTACGCCATTGGATGCCACACAGCACAGAGCCATTTCCACTACTAAAACGTCGACTTCGTGATAACTCAATGGCGTGTGCCATTGCAGCTCAAGAACTTGCTAAATTAAATGGTGTAAATGAGGTGCACGCGTTTACCTTAGGTATGCTACTCGACGTGGGTAAGATAGCGCTAGTTCGCATATACCTTCGTATTTTCGAGTTAGTTTGGCAGCGTCAAGTAACGAAAGCCCGTGATGAGCAAAAGAAAGACTTACACACTGCTTTATTAGAACTAAAACCTGATCCATTATTTTTAAGCACCTTGCTAAATAAGCAGTCGATGAAGGTAACAGCGACCGTGATTGAGCAAATGGACTTTAGATATTTGCCATTTAATGCGGTAATGCAGCAATTAACTACACCCTTAGCTAAAAACGATGAATATTTGCCACTTACTAAGGTGATTTTAAAAGCTCGTTGTTACGCGCAGTATTTAAGTTTAAATGAGCATCAATTGGTCGAAAATGACGAAACTGAACGTTGGTTTACGCACTTCGATTTCACCAAGGAAGAGCTTAATCAGCTAGCAAAATGCAATTTTGATCGCTTTCATATTCAAATTAATTAAAAAAATTGTTAATTTTTTTGCGACTATTCATTCATTGTTTATCAATCTGCAGCGACAAATTTTTTGTCATCAGCCTGTGCTTGGCTCACTAGCCGTACGCCTTTTTATAGTAATTAGACCAAAAAACAGCCTTCAAATAGTTATTCACTATCCATGAAAAAATATCTCAAGCCCTTTATTTTCAAGGGCTACATGAAAGTTTTCTAAGAGACAGGACGAAAATTTTCTGGAATAATGGATGAATGAAAATTGAACCAAAGAGTTATTTTGGTGATTTTGCGCTAAGCTCAATCGGCTAAGTAAAATGGCTTGGTTTGGCTTTAGAGCGCCACCTTGCTCTGTGTGTGCTTACAATTAAGAGGATATAAAATGACAGTCAATCGCGAATTATTTGATCAAGTAATGGTTCCTAACTATGCACCATCAAGTGTTATTCCAGTTCGAGGCGAAGGGTCTCGCGTATGGGACCAAGAAGGTCGCGAATTTATCGATTTTGCTGGTGGTATTGCTGTTAACTGTCTTGGTCATTGTCACCCAGCTCTTGTAAGTGCATTAAAAGAACAAGGCGAAAAAATTTGGCACTTATCAAATGTAATGACTAATGAGCCAGCTCTTCGCTTGGCTAAAAAGCTAACTGACGCAACATTCGCAGAAAAAGTGTATTTTGCTAACTCTGGTGCAGAAGCAAACGAAGCAGCACTTAAACTAGCACGCCGTTTTGCACTTGATAACTTTGGTGAGCAAAAGTCACAAATTATCTCATTTAACAAAGGTTTCCACGGCCGTACATTCTTTACTGTAACGGTAGGCGGTCAAGCTGCATACTCTGATGGTTTCGGTCCTAAACCGGGTGATATCGTTCACTGTGACTACAACGATTTAGCGGCATTTGAAGCGCTTATCTCAGACAGCACGTGTGCGGTAATGATGGAGCCTCTGCAAGGTGAAGGTGGTATCATTTCTCCAACTGCTGAGTTTGTTGAAGGTGTTCGTGAGTTATGTACTAAGCATAATGCACTACTAATCTTTGATGAAGTACAAACAGGTGTTGGCCGTACGGGTGAGCTTTATGCTTATCAAGGTTTAAATGTAACGCCAGATATCTTAACGACTGCAAAAGCGTTAGGTGGTGGTTTCCCTATCGGTGCGATGATCACCACAACTGATATTGCTAAGCACTTAAAAGTAGGTACTCATGGTTCTACTTACGGTGGTAACCCACTAGCATGTGCAGTAGCAGAAGCAGCATTCGACACAGTAAATACTCCTGACGTACTTAATGGCGTTAAAGAAAAATCAGCGTTATTCCGTGAGTTACTAACTGCGATTAACGAAAAGTACAATGTATTCACTGAAATCCGTGGTGAAGGTCTTTTAATTGGTGCTGTAGTAACAGAGCAATTCAAAGGTCGTGCAAAAGAGTTTTTAGTGGCTGGTACTGCAGAAGGCGTTATGTCTTTAGTGGCTGGCGCTGATGTTGTTCGTTTCACTCCGTCACTTGTAATTCCAGAAGCTGATATCCGCGAAGGTATGGCTCGTTTCGAAAAAGCAGTTGCAAAAGTCGTTAACAGCTAAACGAAACTGTCATTTCAGGGCAAGCTAAGCTTGCCCACATTTCTTAATTTACCGTTATTTATAAGGGAGCAAGCGGACTTATGATGATCCTTCGCCCAATCCAGCAAAGCGATTACCAAGCGTTAGTAAAGATTGCTGATGAGTCAGGCCATGGCTTTACGTCTTTGCCTAATAATGAAGAGTTATTACAAAAGAAAATTGATCATTCTGTCAGCTCATTTGCAAAAGCAGCGCAGCAGCCAGGTGATGAAGGTTACTTGTTTGTTCTTGAAGATAGCGAAACGGGTGAAGTTGTAGGGACTTCGGGTATTGAAGCCGCTGTTGGTTTAGATGATGCTTTTTATCATTATCATTTAAGCAAAGTTATTCATTCATCTCGTACGCTAGACGTGTATAAAGCCGTTGATATTTTAACCCTGTGTAATGATTACACCGGTGCAACTGAGCTATGCACATTATTCTTAAAAGATGGCTACCGTAAAAACAATAACGGTAAATTGCTTTCAAAAGCGCGCTTTATGTTTATTAACCAACATAGAGAGCGTTTTGCTGATACCGTAATTGCAGAAATGCGTGGTGTGTCAGACGAAAGTGGCGAAAGCCCATTCTGGCAATGGCTAGAAGAGCACTTTTTCTCAATGGACTTTCCAACGGCAGATTACTTAACGGGTATTGGCCAGAAAGTATTTATTGCTGAGTTAATGCCTAAATACCCAATTTACGTCAACTTACTAAGCAAAGATGCACAAGCTGTGATTGGTCAAGTACATGACAACACACGCCCTGCGATTGAACTATTAAAGAGCGAAGGTTTTACCTTTAATGGTTATGTAGACATTTTTGATGCAGGCCCAACTGTTGAAGCAAAAGTAGATAACATTGCTACGGTCAGAAATGCCCACACAGTTAAAGTTGAAATTGGTGAAAGCCAAGGCGACACCACGGTATTGTTAGCAAATGATAAAATTGCTGATTTTAGAGCAACCGTGACTCAAGTTAGCCTATCATGCGATGCCGATAGCGTCACAATCTCAAGTGAATTAGCAAAAGCACTTCACTTAGAAGCGGGTGATTCAGTATCACTAGCAGAACTATAGAATTCAGGAGACATATTAATGACTCATGCAGCGCAATTTATTAATGGTCAATGGCAAGCAGGCCTTGGTCATACTTTTCAATCTGTAAACCCAGCAAATAATGATGTTATCTGGCAAGCAAATACTGCCACTGCTGAACAAGTAGACGGCGCAGTCGCTGCTGCACGTGAAGCGTTTTACAGCTGGGCTGATAAAACATTTGCAGAGCGTTTAGCGATTGTAAAAACATTCGCAGAAACGCTTAAAGAGCACAGCGAAGAATTAGCGATTGCTATCGCACAAGAAACAGGTAAACCACTTTGGGAAACACGCACTGAAGCAGGTGCGATGGTGGGTAAAATTGCTATCTCTGAAAAAGCATTTTTAGAGCGTACAGGCGATGTTGAAAACCCAATGCCACAAGGTCGTGCGATGATCCGCCACAAGCCTCATGGTGTTGTAGCTGTATTTGGCCCTTATAACTTCCCAGGTCACTTACCAAATGGTCACATTGTACCTGCATTATTAGCAGGTAATACCGTGGTATTTAAACCGTCTGAGCTAACGCCAGCAGTTGCTGAGTTAACGTTAAAGTTATGGCAAAAGGCGGGTCTCCCTGCAGGTGTAATCAACCTTGTGCAAGGTGAAGTAGAAACGGGAAAAGCGCTTGCATCTCATAAAGGGATCGACGGTTTATTCTTTACTGGCTCTTCGCGCACTGGCCATATTTTACATGAACAGTTTGCTGGTCAACCGGGTAAAATCTTAGCCTTAGAAATGGGTGGTAATAACCCGCTTATCGTTACTGATGTTGCTGACACTAAAGCGGCTATCCACGATATTATTCAATCAGCGTTTATCTCTACAGGTCAACGTTGTACCTGCGCGCGTAAGTTATTCTTACCTGCGGGCGAGCAAGGTGATGCCATCTTAGCGGGTCTTATTAAAGCAACTAAAGCTATTAAAGTCGGTGACTACGACGCAGAAGAGCAACCTTTCATCGGGTCAATGATTTCTGCTGCGGCAGCAGCTGGTATGGTCACAGCACAACAGCAACTTGTTGAGCTTGGCGCTGAGGTGTTAGTTGAGCTAACTCACAAAGAGAATACCGGCTTTGTAACACCGGGTATTTTAGAGTGTACAAATGTCGCTAACTTCCCAGACGAAGAGCACTTTGGACCTCTTCTTAAAGTATTCCGCTTTACCGATTTTGATGCCGCTATTGATAAAGCTAATGATACTAGCTTTGGCTTATCAGCTGGTTTGTTGAGTGACAGCGCAGCAGATTACGACCATTTCTTACGTCGTATTCGTGCGGGTATCGTAAACTGGAACAGGCCTATCACAGGTGCATCAAGTGCAGCTCCATTTGGTGGTATTGGAGCATCGGGTAACCACAGAGCAAGCGCATATTATGCCGCTGACTATTGTGCATACCCCGTAGCTTCGGTTGAGCTTGAAAAAGTAGCGATGCCAGCGACATTAAGTCCAGGCTTAAAAATCGATTAGTAATCGTAAATAACTATAAAAAGCAGCTTTGGCTGCTTTTTTTGTATGAGATGCGTGGCAAAGGTAGCAATTAAAAGCGCTTTCTGCTTAAATCTAAAGAGGTAGTTTTTTATTAGGTGTGAAGTCGTATGGTTTTAGATAGGCAAGGGTATGATGATCTTGTCATGTATCTCACTCAAAATTTAGCGCTTTTTGAGAAGCCGGGTCAAATTAAACCAGGAGCTCCAACAGTGTTAGAGCTGATTGAAGACGTGATAGCAGAAAACGTCATGTTACTTTGCGAACAACACACAGAGCTTAATACCGAACAACGCAGCCAAATTGTCCGTGAAGTCGACGGTATTGTATACGACTTACAAGAAGTGCTAAGTAGCGTTACAAATCACACAGTAACCGTTGAACAACATGCCTTTATTGACGAATTTGCCGGATTAGTGAAAAACTTATTCGATAGCGCAGTTGTAGAAAGCGCATAATTTATAAATAACTACAAAATTCTAGTCTTTCAGCGAGTAGCTTGAAATAAGCTACTCGCTTTCATATAGCTTACCTTTTATCCCTTGCATCTGTGAGTGACTTGCTTACAATCAAACAAAATAACTTTAAGAGATAAAACACATGCAAGCGAATGTAAAATGGGTAGATGGCGATACGTTTATTGGCCTTTCAAATTCAGGTCATAATGTAGTTTTTGATGCAGGTAGTGATAGCGCAGCGCCAAGCCCAATGGAAATGGTCTTAATGTCAGCTGGGTGCTGCTCATCTGTTGATGTTGTTAGTATTTTAAAAAAAGCAAAACAATCATTTTCTGATGTGCAAGTTAAGCTAACAGCAGAGCGTGCTGAGTCAGCTCCTCGCGTGTTTACCAAGATTAATCTACACTTTGTGGTCACTGGTGATAATGTTTCAGAAAAGCACCTTGCTCGTGCCGTTCAATTATCTGCTGAAAAGTATTGCTCTGTAGCCTTAATGCTTGATAAGACAGTAGAAATTACGCATAGTCATGAAGTTGTGCAAGAACAGGTAAAATAACGCTTTTTCCGAGCAGAAAATTCGTATAAAATCCGCGAACTTTTATTTCTGCTGGTGCAGGTTCACTCGTTTTAAGGTTGGTTTAGCATGAATAAACCCTTCGATAAAATTAAGCTTCATGGCTTTAATAACTTAACTAAGAGCTTAAGCTTTAGTATTTACGATATTTGTTACGCAAAGACTGAACAACAGCGTAAGGAATATATCGAATATATCGACGAACAGTACAGTGCTGATCGCCTGACCGATATTTTAGGTGAAGTTGTGGATATTATTGGCGCAAACATTCTAAATGTTTCTCGCCAAGATTATGATCCGCAAGGCGCTAGCGTGACAATCTTGATCTCAGAAGAGCCAATTGAACAGCAAACGACGTATGAAGTTGATGAAGCGCCGGGCCCTCTTCCTGAAACAGTTGTAGCGCACTTAGATAAGAGCCACATCTGTGTTCATACATATCCAGAAGCACACCCTGATGATGGTATTTGTACGTTCCGTGCTGATATAGAAGTATCAACATGTGGTATAATTTCGCCATTAAAAGCGTTAAACTTCTTAATTCACAGCCTTGAGTCTGATGTTGTAACCATTGACTACCGTGTACGTGGTTTTACGCGTGACGTAGATGGTGTTAAACACTATATCGATCACGCGATTAACTCAATTCAGAACTACATGACTGAAGATACTAAAGAAGCGTACCAAATGATGGACGTGAATGTGTATCAAGAGAACTTGTTCCATACTAAGATGATGTTAAAAGAAACTGACCTGAATACTTATTTATTCGGTGTTTCTACAGCGGATTTATCTGAAGAAGAAGAAGAAGTTATCTACTCAAAGCTGACTCGCGAGATGCAAGAAATCTTCTACGGCCGTAACTTGCCAGATACAGAGTAAGTAACCACAAGCTTTAAAGAAACGGCGCGTAATGTAAGTTACGCGCCGTTTTTTATTCCTTAAAGCTGCTCATTGACTACATTAGCCTGTACTTATATGCTGGTTAAAAGGCCAATTTAAGGATAGAGATGTCAGTTGTGCTCTCGCAGTCGGTATTTTTAGCAGAACAAGTTCGTGAAAATGAAGGCCCAGCAGCTAAGCGCTCTGGTGTAACTTTATATGAGCTTATGGAGCGAGCAGGGCTGGCTACTTATCAGCAAGCTATCAGCTATTTTCCTAAAGCAAGTACATTCGTTGTATTAGCTGGCGTTGGTAACAATGCGGGTGATGGCTATGTTGTTGCCCGCTTAGCTAAACAAGCGGGTAAGCAGGTTACAGTTATTGCTGGCTTACAAGATAAACCTCTCAAAGGCGATGCGCTGAGTGCTCAGCAAGCTTGGCTCAATGCTGGGGGAGCAATAACAACGGATGTTAGCGCTATTGAACAAGCAGATATCATCATTGACGGTTTGCTCGGTACAGGTATTCAAAGCGAGGTACGCGAACCTTTCTCAGAGTTGATCAAAGCCGCTAATGAAAGTCAAAAGCCGATTGTTGCCATTGATTTACCATCAGGCATTCATGCAGACACAGGTGTAATACAGGGGATCGCAATAAAAGCGGCACTCACTGTTACCTTTGTGGGTATTAAACAAGGTTTAGTGACAGGGCAAGGACGAGCACATGCAGGTAATCTTGAGTTTACTGACTTAGGTATTGGAGATACCTTTTTAAAACTGACAGCACCCACTGCTGAGCTTATCAATTATCAAAGTCAATCACCGCTCTCTCGACGTGATAATAACAGTCACAAAACTAACCATGGTAAGTTGCTATGTATTGGTGGTAACGCAGGGACAGCGGGTGCAATTCGTTTGACCGCAGAAGCCGCTCTTCGGACTGGCGCAGGTATGGTGAAGGTTTATACTCACAGCAGTTCTATTTTGCCAGTCAGTATTGGCCGACCAGAATTAATGGTGACTGATACAAACTTAATTAGTGCATTAGAATGGGCAAGTTGTATCACCATCGGCCCTGGGCTTGGACAAGACACTTGGTCAGAAACAACATTTGAAACTGTCATGCAGTATTGTTTCACTAATAATAAACCTCTGGTGATTGATGCTGATGCACTTAACTTAATGGCTCAGCATGCTTCGTCATTCCCATTAGTTAATACAGTTATAACACCACACCCCGGTGAGGCTGCAAGGTTACTCAATTGTCACGCAAGCGATATTGAAGAAAATCGCTTTCATGCGGTAAAGCAGCTCGCACATAGCTATACCACTACTTGTGTACTAAAAGGTGCTGGTAGTTTAATTGCTGACACTAACCAAACATGGGTGTGTACAGATGGAAATCCTGCACTTGCGGTTGGCGGCAGTGGCGATGTTTTAACAGGCATCATAGCGGCCCTGATCGCACAGGGGCTTACTCCTCAGCAAGCAGCTTGCTTAGGCGTAACCTTACATGCAAAAGCTGGTGATATTGCCGCAGAGCGTGAAGGCGAAAGAGGCATGTTACCGAGTGATTTGTTTGTCGTTGTAAGGAAGCTGATAAAAGAATTGGCAAGCAGTGCTGACTTGAGCAGGTAAGGCTAAATATTTCGCCTTAGTCTAAGACTATCCTAGCTTGAACAAGCCAATATTGAGTTAGCATTTTCATTGAATCAACTAAATCATAATAGCTAGAAGGCTTGGTCATAAAGGCGTTAGTACCTAAGCTATAACATTGCTTAATATCAACCTCTGAATCAGAAGTCGTAAAAATTATGATGGGAATATGGCGGTAACGCTCCGATTTTTTTAGTTCGACTAACGCTTCTTTTCCACCCTTTCGTGGCATGTTTAGGTCTAATAAAATAAGGCTTGGTAGAATTTTATTTTTATCGAGTGACTCAAGTAATTGCATGCCGTCATCAACAAATTGAATTTTATTTTCATCGACATTATTTTCAACCAGGGCATCACGGATGAGTTCTTGATCATCGAGGTCATCATCCGCAACTAAAATATAGCTCACAGAGCGTAACTTTTTGATAAATAATTTGTCGTTAAACATTAGCAACTCCTGATTAGCTTATCTTTTTCACGTAGATACTTATAAATAAAACAACAAATTAAATAATTAGTTAATCGAATAGTATATACTTTAGTTAAGTAGGTGTTATATTAACTTGCTTATACCCATAATACAAACATAAGTTTATTAATAACCCAATGACAGTAAATCTTACTAGTACTAATAGAGTGGTAGCTCTTCGCGAAAGTTTGAACCTTTCTCAACAAGAGTTTGCCGATAAAATAGGTATAACTCAGGGGGCTCTATCACAACTGGAGGCTGGCAAGTCGACCCTATCTCTCAGTACTATTATTAAAATCAGCAAAGTGTTTAATGTAGATTGTAACTGGCTTATTTTTGGTATAGAAGGATTTGATGACTCGAGTTTCCAGAGTTATCAAAAAGCCTTAGAGACTTCATTTATTCCACTTGTCAATGAAGAAGCTCAAGCTGGTTATATAGAACAGTGTAGTGATGAAGACTATATTAAAACTCTGGATGTTTATAAAATTCCGGGGTTTGAAAATGGCAATTATCGACTATTCGAAGTTGAAGGCGATAGCATGATGCCAACTATCCGCCCCAGAGAAACGCTGATCACTGAGCAAGTCAAGGATATTAATCAGTTAGAGAATGGTTCAGTTTGTGTTGCTGTCACTAAAGATGGCATTGTCGCAAAACGCCTCTTTAGCCACAAGACAGACCCCGTCAGTTACTTATTTAAGAGTGATAACCCTGAGTACAAAACATATTCAATTCAGGGAAGTGATATCTTAGAAATCTGGCATGTAAAAGCAAAAATAAGTTCTATAACCGATCAAGACTCACATATGCAAAGTCAGCGTTTTGAGTCTATTGAAAATGAAATTAGACAACTTAAAGAGCATATTAATAGAGTTTTACCGCCACAATCGTAGCGGTAAATTACTAAAACTGACTTAGTTTTATTTCTCTTAGTGGTAAGGTGACGTAAAACTGAGAGCCTTCATTGATATTTGCTTCTGCTGTAATTGTCCCATGGTGTCGTTCGACTATTTTCTTACAAATAGCTAAGCCTAACCCTGTTCCTTCGTATGCTTGTTTAGAGTGAACCCGTTCAAAAAGGTTAAATATTCTGTCTTTAAACTCGCTATTAAAACCTATTCCGTTATCAATGACAGCGATAACAAGATGCTCGTCTGTTCGCTCAACTGACTTAATCCCTATAATGGGTGCTTGATGTGGGTGACTAAATTTAAGCGCATTGAGAATTAAGTTTTGAAACAAACGCTGGATTTGTCGTTTGTCGCCATAGATTTCACCAATGTCTTCTATGTGAAACACCGCGTCCTTGTCAGCGATAATTAACTCAAGATCATCAAGAATATCATGAAAAACATCTGATGCTGAAAAGTGACGAAACTCTTCGCCTTTTCGATTGATTCTAGAAAAACTCAATACTCCTTTGATAAGTTTTTGCATTCTTTCGGCAGAATCCATCATACGAGAGATATAAGAAGCGTTTCTTTCTCCAATCTGTTCTTTAGAGTTTTGCAGGCGATCGCCGAACATTTGTATTTTTCGTAAGGGTTCTTGTAAATCATGAGACGCAACAAAAGCAAACCGTTCTAACTCTTGGTTAGACTCTTCAGATTTTCTAAGTGCGATTTCAAGGTCAAGCTCGGCTTGTTGTCGAGTGAGTATTTCCGCTTTTAAAGCGACAGTTCGCTCATTAACTTTAGTTTCTAATAAGTTGTTTAACTTTTTAAGGCGCTCAGATTTTTCAATAACATGATTAACCAAATGATTGCGAAACTTTATAGCGCAAGATATTTCGTTTGCCTTCCAAGGTGAGCATTTATTACGTACATTCTCTTGCCATAAACGAAATGAGCTACGAGGCATAAGGCGGTGACTACCGTCGTCAAGAAATTCGATTATCTTTTCAGGTTTCCCCCCCCAATTTTTTGTTTCAATCACCTCTTTACGAAACCACATAATAAATAAGTTTTCATTAGTAGAAACAGGCATAGCAAGTACGCCGCTTGCAATATTAGCAAACTTATTAAATTCAGCATTTTCATTAGACAAGTGATGGTTATGATACAGCAGTTCATCTTCTAAGTGGTTGCTTTTCAACCACTCAAATAAATGATAAATATCATCATTTGCGGGTACATCCCCGAAACTTTCAATATCTTTTTCTAGCCGCCATGCAACACCATCAGCACTTAGCATGCTAAGTAAAGCAGGAACTTGTTTGCGTAAGCCATCAATGAAAAAGACTTCTTCAGACATATGCTCTGCTATCTCTGCACTGATGGCGGTGGCTTTAGCTTCTTGAATCGCTTCGATTGATTGTGTTTTGAGGGAAATTATATATGAGAGCATCAACCCCATATACTGTGCAACTTGTCGTGCCTCAAAAGGGACGACATGGCTTGAATAGTGGTGACAAGCAATTAACCCCCATAATTTACCAGCAATAATAATACTGATAGACATTGATGCTTTAACACCCATATTGCGTAAATATTGGCAATGAATGGGGGAGACACTTCTGGTTATACACGTGCTTAAATCTACAGGCTTGTCTTGTGGGTAGATAGGTGATACTTCAGCATCCACATCTGCAAGTAACCTTATAGGATTACGCAAATATAAAGCGCGTGCTTGCTTTGGAATATCTGACTCAGGAAAATGCTGGTGTAGAAATGAGTTTAACTCATCTTTTTTGGCTTCTGCTACGACTTGACCATTATATTCATGGTCAAACTGATAGAGCATAACGCGATCAAAACCTGTTAAGTTCCGAACTTCTTCTACTGCTGTGTCGAATGATGAGTTTAGCTCTTTTTTGTCAGCTATTAGGTGAAGAGATTGCTTCATCAAGTAATTCATGGGGTCAATACTTGAGTGCTCTTTCTTTATATCAAACTCAAGTTCAATGAGTAAGTATTCATCGTTACGAGAAATAACACCTTTAATAGAGGTCTCAGGCGATTTACCTTTTAACTCAATCTTGAGTGGGTTAATGGCATGAAAGTCCTTTTGGGCTTTATTTTCCTCTATGATATTAGATGTATTCGCTTCAAAGAAATTAGTTATATGTGAGCCTACTAAGCGATCCTTTTGTGTATTTAAAAGCAATAAAATATTTTCGCTGAAATAGCATATTTTGAGTGTTTCAGGGTCAACAACTAGTAAGTACCCATGCGGTTGTATAGAGCCTGGAATATGAATAGGTTCTTTATGGCAATTGTCTAATGAGACTTTAAATGTATTGCTCAATTTATATCTCCAAGCGCTTGAGAGATTAAGCTAAATGCCTTATTTGCTCCCAATAAAATGTCATCTGCTGAGTTTGGGTTGTCGTTATGATACTGCTTTAGTGCGTGGATAAATTGAGCCCACTTTTGATTCCTAAGTTCACCATAACTATAAAAAAAACGGATCCCTTCAAGCTCATTTATCCAATTATGCTTTTTAAGCGCTTTAAATATGTGACCTCCACCCATGGTGGCTCCCTCCATTACATACATCATTCCAAATGCATGTGATACGTTGCAGATATTTTTTAAATCATCGTGTTTATATAATTTAACAGGTGGAGCGTGTTGAGATGTTTGCAAATAAGCAATATCTTGATTTAACCAGCTTAGCTTGCTGCGGCCAACAAGTAGATGTTTTGTGGCACCATAGGTTGATATAGCATCCTCCATAATAGAATAGCTACTATGCATTGCGATTAAAATTTCTAAATACGATTGTTGGGTCATATTTTTATCGAATAATACTGCACCTAGTTGTTTTTCCACACGAGAGTGAAGGAAGTCGGTACTATTTTTTATAAAAGTATGAATATTATTTTGATCGCTATTGCAAGTTATTACAGTGGCGTTTGATAAAGCTGAACCCATTGTTATCCTGAACGTATTTGGAGCATTCTAGTAGTATTCGCACCAGTATATACTTAGGTACAAGTATGTAAAATACAAAATTAAGGGTGATTAGGAAAAGGCAACTATTTATTGCGGGTTCAAATGACTTGTAAAGTTAGAAGGTCTTTGTTTATTTACAGAGCAAGTAAATGAATGCAAAAAACCCAGCCGGAGCTGGGTTTTTTAAGCAAAGTGCTTGGGAGGGATGATTACATCATGCCGCCCATACCACCCATGCCGCCCATGCCGCCCATATCTGGAGCAGCTGGCTCATCTTTCGGGATTTCAGCAACCATTGCTTCAGTAGTGATCATTAGACCTGCGATTGAAGCTGCGTACTGAAGTGCAGAACGCGTTACTTTCGTTGGGTCTAAGATACCCATTTCGATCATGTCGTTGTACTCGCCTGATGCTGCGTTGTAACCGTAGTTACCTTCACCGCCTTTTACTGAGTTAACAACAACTGATGCTTCGTCACCTGCGTTCGTTACGATTTGACGAAGTGGTGCTTCCATTGCACGTAGTGCAACTTTAATACCGTGACTTTGGTCTTCGTTGTCGCCAGCAAGTTCAACAAGTTTGCTTGCTACGCGAACTAGTGCAACACCACCACCTGGTACAACACCTTCTTCAACCGCTGCGCGAGTTGCGTGTAGTGCATCTTCAACGCGGTCTTTTTTCTCTTTCATTTCGATTTCAGTTGCTGCGCCAACTTTGATTACTGCAACACCGCCAGCTAGTTTAGCCATACGCTCTTGTAGTTTCTCTTTATCGTAGTCAGACGTCGCTTCTTCGATTTGTGCTTTGATTTGTGCAACACGACCATTGATGCCGTCTTCTTCGCCTGCACCGTCGATGATTGTTGTATCATCTTTAGTGATTACAACGCGCTTCGCTGTACCCAGGTCTTCGATAGTTGCTTTTTCTAGCTCTAAACCGATTTCTTCAGAAATTACTGTACCACCTGTTAATACAGCGATGTCTTGAAGCATTGCTTTACGACGGTCGCCAAAACCAGGGGCTTTAACTGCAGACACTTTAACGATGCCGCGCATGTTGTTCACTACTAGTGTTGCAAGTGCTTCACCTTCAAGGTCTTCAGCAATGATAAGTAGTGGCTTGCTTGCTTTAGCAACTGCTTCTAGTGTAGGTAGTAGCTCACGGATGTTAGATACTTTTTTGTCTACAAGTAGAATGAATGGGTTGTCTAGCTCTACAGCGCCTTTTTCAGCGTTGTTGATGAAGTATGGAGAAAGGTAACCGCGGTCAAACTGCATACCTTCAACTACGTCTAGCTCGTTTTCTAATGACTGACCTTCTTCAACAGTGATAACGCCTGAGTCACGGCCTACTTTTTCCATTGCTTCAGCAATGATGTCACCGATTTCTTTATCAGAGTTAGCAGAAATAGTACCTACTTGTGCAATTGCTTTAGTGTCTGCACATGGAACAGAAAGTGCTTTAAGCTCTTCAACTGCTGCAGTAACTGCTTTGTCGATACCGCGCTTAAGGTCCATTGGGTTCATACCCGCTGCAACTGCTTTTAAGCCTTCGTTTACGATAGATTGCGCTAATACTGTTGCAGTTGTTGTACCGTCACCTGCAGCGTCATTCGCTTTAGACGCTACTTCTTTAACCATTTGTGCGCCCATGTTTTCGAACTTGTCTTCAAGCTCGATCTCTTTAGCTACAGATACACCGTCTTTAGTGATCACTGGAGCGCCGAATGATTTGTCTAATACAACGTTACGGCCTTTAGGACCTAAAGTTACTTTTACTGCGTTTGCTAAAATGTTTACGCCAGTTAGCATTTTGCCACGTGCGTCACCTGCAAAAAGTACTTCTTTTGCTGCCATGATTTAATTCCTCTTAAATTCTGTAAACGGGTTGCTAAACGAAAAGTAGGATTAGCCTACAATGCCTAGAATGTTATCTTCACGCATGATCAGGTACTCTTGACCTTCGATCTTTTCAACTTTTTCAACATAAGAGCCGAACAGCACAGTGTCACCGGCTTTAACTTCTAACGCTCTTACTTCACCGTTGTCTAAAACACGGCCATTACCAACAGCGATAACTTCTCCGCGAGTTGATTTTTCAGCTGCAGAGCCAGTTAATACAATACCGCCAGCAGACTTAGTTTCTTCTTCTAGACGCTTAACGATGACGCGATCATGTAAAGGACGAATGTTCATTTATTTAGTTCTCCTAACAGTTTCTGAACAGTACAGAAAAAATCTTGTGTTATTGCAGGGGAGTGCTTAGCCACCCGCTGCGTTTCATTGCATTCATTAATGGGGGTGGCTTAAAAAAATCCAAGTACAAAAATTAAAAAATTTTAATCTTTTCGCTCAAATTCACCATCAATAGTTGTCGGTTGGTGGTTTGGCTCTTCGTGAGTTGTTGTTTTACTGTGATATTGGAAGTGTGCAGAGCCTTGATTTGTCTGCGAACTCATGCGCACAGTGGCTTGACTGGCAAGGCCTGCAGCTAGCTTGTTTCGTATTGCTGGGGTGAGTAATAAAAAGCCAAAAAAGTCAGTCATAATCCCCGGAGTCATCAATAAAACACCGGCGATAATCACACATAAACCCGTAAACAATTCTTTGGCAGGCATTTGCCCTTGTGCCATTTGTAACTGCACGTTTTGAATCGCACCTATACCTTGTTGCTTAACTAATTTTGCACCGACAATCGCGGTTACAATCACAAGCGCTATGGTGGCAAAGCCACCGATCACTTCACTCACTTGAATGAGTAATGCAATCTCCACAATCGGCACTAAAATAAATAACAAAAACAAAAATCTAAACATAAGGCTCTCTAAAAAATGTCATTCTCTTTCGAGTCAGTGAAATATAAATAGGGGTGAGCAGGTCATTTTTCAAGGTGGAACCTAGGATCGCCTTGCTCGCTACACATTATAGTTACTATCGGCTACTATGGTGCGACTCACGTAATCAAACAAAGGTTCCTTATGACTACGCATTTTCGACTTATTTTTACTACTTGTGCAAATGAGGATGAAGCCCGTCAGTTGGCACAACATCTAGTTAAAGAAAAGCTAGCGGCTTGTGTGAACATTATGCCTACAATTGAATCTATCTACATGTGGGAAGGCGAGATAACTCAAGCTATAGAAAGTAAGTTACTGATCAAAACTAAGTCAGAAAAAATGAATGAAGTGATCCAAACTATCAAGAAATTGCATAGTTATGAGATACCAGAAATTCAGGTCGTTGATGTTGCTACAGGCAATTTAGCCTATTTTAATTGGATGGATGAGGTACTTAATTAATGCGATCGTTCCTTTTATTACTTTGTGCACTGTGGCTTGTGCCGGCAAGTGCAAGTAATAACAATTTACTTGGAAATCTACTGCAGCCCGCAGAGCAAACATTTCTGCCGGTTGAACAGGCCTTTGTTTTCGATTTTGACCAGCAAGGCAAAACCTTATTTATTGGCTGGGATATTGCTCCTGATTATTACCTTTATAAAAAGAAAGTCGAAATAATCGCTAAAGGCGCTGATATTGAAGTACCTGATCTTGGTAAAGGGCAAATTATAGAAGATGAGTTTTTTGGTAAGACTGAGGTCTTCTTTGACTCGTTAAGTGTGGTTACTAAGGTCAGTAATGTCACTGAAGGGGCGGTTGTTAAAATTCGTTTTCAAGGCTGTGCCGAGGCGGGGTTATGTTATCCGCCAGAAGTTAGAACCATTCCTTTATCTGTGATTGCAGGTGAGCGAGTCTCAGAGACTGCAGATGCGGGGAACGCATTAGCAGCATTAACACAAGCAGCTGATACAAATGAAGCGTCATCAGCGCCCTCTCAAGAAGCATCAAAACCAGCTGGTGAGCAGTCATATACCGATAAACTGGCATCGCAAGGCTTATTGACGAATCTTGTTATTTTCTTTTTAGTCGGTGTTGGTCTTGCTTTTACACCTTGTGTATTTCCAATGTTTCCAATTTTATCGAGTCTTATCGCGGGACAGCAGAATTTATCGACCAAAAAAGCGTTTTCGCTGTCGTTCGTTTACGTACAAGGTATGGCCGTTACGTATGCAGCACTGGGCTTAGTGGTTGCATCATTAGGTGGTCAAGTCCAAGGATATTTGCAGCATCCAACGGTGCTAATCAGCTTTAGTATTTTGTTTGTATTGCTGGCAATGTCGATGTTTGGCTGGTACGAAATCAAATTACCTAGTGGCATAATGAATAAGCTCACTCAGGTTAGTAACCAGCAAAAAGGCGGCAACTATGTTGGCGTATTTATGATGGGTGTACTGTCTGGTTTGATAGCTTCACCTTGTACAACCGCGCCGTTGTCTGCTGCTTTACTCTACGTGGCGCAAAGTGGTGACTACCTAGTGGGTGGTTTAACACTCTATGTACTAAGTTTAGGCATGGGCTTACCACTGTTATTATTGGGTACTTCTGGTGGTAAATTACTGCCAAAAGCCGGTGGTTGGATGGAGCAAGTAAAAACCTTATTCGGTTTTATCATGCTGGTTGTGCCACTTATTCTGCTTGAACGTATTATTGATATCGAACTCATCTGGTTGATGGCTGGTTTATTAGCACTTGCAACAGCGCTGTATTTACACCACTGGCAAAGTGCGCAATCGCAGGGCAAGCTAAAAACAGCATTGTGGTTTGCTGCAACATTACTTGTTGTGACAGGGGCTAGTTTAACGAAAAATTATTTCTGGCCTAGTAAAGCGGTGGTTGCTGAAGCTGCCGTACAAACACATCGTTTTAAACACGTTGCTAATTTAAGTGAATTGAAAGAAGAAATTGCTGCCGCAAGTAGCGAAGGGCGTTTAGTGATGGTCGATTTATACGCTGATTGGTGTGTTGCGTGTAAAGAGTTTGAACACTACACCTTTCCTGACGCTAAGGTGCAAGAGCAGTTTGCTCACTTTGAGTTAATCCAAATTGATTTAACCGAAAGTGATGCAAAAACTATTGAATTAATGGAAGAGTACACGGTATTCGGTTTACCGAGTATTTTGTTCTTTGATACCCAAGGTAATGAGCTTTTAGAGCAACGTGTAACTGGGTTTTTAAACGCGAAAGACTTTACTGAACATTTAGCAAAAGTAAGAAATACTGCCAAATAAACGCAAACGTGCAGGAAAATAGCAAAACGCCACTCATTAGAGTGGCGTTTTTGTTTCTAGCTAAGAAAAATGCTTTTATTAGCTAAAAATCAGCGCTTTTTCTTGTAAATGTTCAATTACACAACAAGCAAAGACAGTGATTAACTTACTTGAGTGCCTTGTCATGCCTGCATTTGCCGTAAGTAGGTAGTGATTAGACCAGTATTTTGCTGCTATTTACGTCGAAATATCTATAATAGGTGGTTAACGTGAGAAATAGTTGCTATTTTACATCAGCACGCTTAGGTTAAGCGTGGGTTTATGATGAATATGGTTAAACTGCTTACTTATAGGATATATCGCGTATTATGGCTGCAAAATTCAAACTTTTAGTTCTAAATGGGCCAAATTTAAACATGCTTGGCAAGCGTGAACCAGAAAAGTACGGCACTCAATCTCTTGATGAGATTATAGCTGAACTTAGTCAGGTTGCTGCAGGTCTCAATGTTGATTTAACGCATTTCCAAAGTAACAGTGAAGCTGCATTAATAGAGCGCATTCACGATGCATGGCAAGAGGTTGATGCAATTATTATTAACCCTGCTGCATTTACGCATACAAGCGTAGCCTTACGGGATGCATTACTCAGTGTAAACATTCCCTTTTACGAGGTGCATTTAACTAATGTGCATGCTCGCGAAGCATTCCGTCATCATTCGTATTTTTCGGATGTGGCACAAGGCGTCATTATTGGATTAGGAGCAATGGGTTATAAGGTGGCACTAGAAGCTGCAGTTAACCAATTGCAAAACACACATTAATTTTTAAATAACTAACAGGCGGGTCGTTCAATGGATATTCGCAAGATCAAAAAACTTATCGAACTAGTAGAAGAATCTGGTATTGCTGAATTAGAAATCACTGAAGGTGAAGAGTCAGTACGCATCAATCGTAACAACATGGCTGCAGCACCTGCAATGCAATATGCTCCACAACAGTTTGCAGCACCTGCGCCTGCAGCGGCGCCAGCTCCAGTAGCAGATGCTCCAGCAGCAGAAGCGGCTGCTCCAGCTGCACCGACTGGCCACCAAGTTAAATCACCTATGGTTGGTTCATTCTACTCAGCGGCTTCTCCAGAAGCAGCACCTTATGTAGAAGTAGGTTCTAAAGTAAATGTTGGCGACACGTTATGTATCGTTGAAGCAATGAAAATGATGAACCAAATCGAATCTGATAAAGCAGGCACAGTAAAAGCTATCTTAGTTGAAAATGGCGAGCCAGTAGAATTCGATCAACCTTTATTCATCATTGAATAATAGCGCAACAAAAGGCCAACTCTATGTTAGATAAAGTAGTCATTGCAAACCGAGGTGAAATTGCACTTCGCGTACTGCGCGCCTGCAAAGAGCTTGGGATCAAAACTGTTGCTGTGCATTCAACGGCAGACCGTGATCTTAAGCACGTGTTACTGGCAGATGAAACAATTTGTATTGGTAAACCATCAGCGACTGAAAGTTACTTAGATATTCCGCGCATTATTGCAGCGGCAGAAGTAACAGACGCAGTTGCTATCCATCCAGGTTATGGTTTCCTTTCTGAAAATGCAGACTTTGCTGATCAAGTTGAGCAAAGTGGCTTTGTGTTTATCGGTCCTAAAGGCGACACGATTCGCTTAATGGGGGATAAAGTTTCTGCAATCGAAGCGATGCGTAAAGCAGGTGTACCTTGTGTACCTGGTTCAGATGGTCCATTAACGGCAGACAGCGAACGCAACATTCAAATCGCAAAACGTATTGGTTACCCTGTAATTATTAAAGCAGCAGGCGGCGGCGGTGGTCGTGGTATGCGTGTTGTTCGCAGCGAAAAAGAACTAATCGATTCAATCGCTCTTACTCAGCAAGAAGCAAAGCAGTTCTTCGGTAATGGTATGGTTTACATGGAAAAATTCCTTGAAAACCCACGTCATATCGAAGTTCAAGTACTTGCTGACGGTCAAGGCAATGCAGTTCACTTAGGTGAGCGTGATTGTTCAATGCAACGTCGTCACCAAAAAGTTGTTGAAGAAGCGCCAGCGCCAGGTATCACAGCTGAAATGCGTAAGTTCATCGGTGACCGTTGTACTCGTGCATGTATCGAAATTGGTTATCGTGGTGCAGGTACGTTCGAGTTCTTATACGAAAACGGCGAGTTCTATTTCATCGAAATGAATACTCGTATTCAGGTTGAGCACCCAGTAACAGAAATGGTAACTGGCGTTGACTTAATCAAAGAACAGCTAAAAATTGCAGCTGGCCAGCCATTATCATTCACACAAGAAGATGTGGTTATTCGTGGTCATGCAATTGAGTGCCGTATTAATGCTGAAGACCCAGAAACCTTTATTCCATCACCAGGTAAAATCACGCGATTCCACCCTGCTGGCGGTTTAGGTATTCGTTGGGACAGTCATATCTATGCAGATTACACCGTACCACCTCATTACGATTCAATGATTGGTAAGCTGATCTGTTACGGTGAAAACCGTGATGTAGCCATTGCTCGTTCACGCAATGCGTTAAACGAATTAGTGATTGACGGTATCAAGACCAACACACCACTACACAAGAAAATCTTGGCAGATGAGAACTTCCAAAACGGTGGTACAAACATCCACTACCTTGAGAAGAAGCTAGGTCTGTAAACAAAATTCTGTTTAAGCTAAAAAGCCGGCAACTTTGCCGGCTTTTTTTTGTCAAATTAGGCATAAGAGCGGCTCTCGCCTTACAAAAATATTCTGGTATGATTAATAAAGTAATGTGTTTTTAGTTTTTCATGAGGTAATAATGACCGACAGTGTTGGTTTTCCACTCGCTGATGAAGCGGCAACGGTTAATATGGGTAAGCAACTTGCAGCCTTAATGGAGCAAGGAGCAGTCATCTATTTACATGGTGACTTAGGTGCCGGTAAAACGACATTAACCCGTGGTATCGTGCAAGGTTTCGGTCATCAAGGTAAGGTTAAGAGTCCAACTTATACACTGGTCGAGCCTTACCAATTAACTAAAGCTGATGTCTATCACTTTGATTTATATCGCTTAGGTGATCCTGAAGAACTTGAATATATGGGTATTCGTGACTATTTTTCACCACAGGCTATTTGTGTTGTGGAATGGCCCGAAAAAGGCGGCGAATTTATTCCAACACCGGATCTTGATATCACCCTGCGCTATGAAGGCGAGGCGCGTGCTATTTTAATTAACAGCTTAACCGACCGTGGTCAGGCAATTGTTCAGCAACTTAAGAGCGCGTAAGAATAAACATATAAAAATAAAGGTGTATTAGTAAAAATGGCTCGTTGTACATTTAAACTATTAACTATATTGATGTTTTTGTTTGTGAGCCAAGTTGCGCTTGCACAAAATACGATTAATAGCGTACGTGTGTGGCCCTCACCTGACAGCACTCGTGTGGTCTTTGACTTAAACGATAAGCCAGATTTTAGCTACTTCATGTTGAAGAACCCAGCTCGTTTAGTGATTGACTTAAAAAATACCGACAAACTAGATAGCTTGCCTGCTATTCCTAAAAAGCATCAGATTGTTTCAAAACTGCGTTATTCAAAACCAAAAGATAGCAAGAGTGTGCGTTTTGTTTTTGAACTAGCTCGTGCCAGTAAACCAGTTGTGTTTGCTTTATTACCGACCGATCCATATAAACACCGTTTAGTGGTTGACCTTGTGGATAAAACGCCGAAGGCAGAACCAGTTGCTTCAACCAATACCAGTGTTAAAAAGCGTGAGCTTCATCAAGAACGCGATATCGTCATTGCGATTGACGCAGGCCATGGTGGTGAAGACCCGGGCTCAATTGGTCCGTCGGGAACGTATGAAAAAGATATCACGCTGCAAATAGCGAAGCGCCTGGAGCGAATGATAGATGCTGAAAAAGGCATGATTTCGCGCATGGTTCGCCGTAGTGACTACTTTGTCAATTTAAACACCCGTACTAGCATTGCTCGAAAGAAAAAAGCAGACTTCTTTGTGTCGATTCATGCTGACGCATTTACCAGCCCGCAGCCAAACGGCGCTTCTGTCTGGGTGCTATCACTGCGCCGCGCTAATTCTGAAATTGGTAAATGGATTGAGGATAAAGAAAAACACTCAGAGCTTTTAGGTGGTGCAGCTGGGGTGTTAAAAGATACTGCTAGCGAAAAATATTTAGCACAAGCACTGCTAGATATGTCAATGGATCACTCAATGAAAACAGGTTTTAGTGTTGCGGAAGAAGTGGTTAGCGAATTAAGAAAAGTTGCTAAAATGCATAAGAAGCGTCCACAAGCGGCGAGTCTTGCAGTATTAAAATCACCGGATATTCCGTCTATTTTGGTAGAAACAGGGTTTATTTCGAACCCGCGCGAAGAGCGAATGCTAAAAACGGCGCAGCATCAGGAGCGTTTAGCAAAAGCAATTTTCACTTCGATTAAAAATTACTATATGCAAAACCCGCCAGATGACTCGTTATTTGCTAAGTTAAAAGCGCAGTTTCCGACTAAACATAAAGTACGTCCCGGTGAGTCGTTAAGTATTTTGGCAAGCAGATACAACACCTCTGTTAGTAAGCTAAAAACGGCCAACAAGTTAAAATCGAATACCTTGTTTATTGGTCAAGAGCTTGATATTCCTCAAAGCTAGTCAATTTTCGTGTTAGGAACACTATGAGCATAGAAATACTACCCGCGCGATTGGCTAACCAAATTGCTGCGGGTGAGGTGGTTGAACGCCCCGCATCTGTTGTTAAAGAGCTAGTCGAAAACAGTTTAGATGCCGGCGCAACGCGCATTCAAATCGATATTGAGCGCGGTGGTCATAAGCTGATTCGCATTCGCGATAATGGTTCGGGCATTAATAAAGATGAGCTGACATTAGCTTTGTCGCGCCATGCTACAAGTAAACTTAAGTCACTTGATGATTTAGAGAACATCTGTTCACTGGGTTTTCGTGGTGAAGCACTCGCTTCTATTAGCTCAGTATCACGGCTAACTTTGAGTTCAAAACCAAAACAACAAGAAGCCGCATGGCAAGCGTTTGCTGAAGGACGCGATATGGCGGTGCAAATCAAGCCAACTGCACATCCCGATGGCACCACCATTGAGGTAAAAGACTTATTTTTTAATACTCCTGCGCGGCGAAAGTTTCTTCGCACCGAGAAAACTGAGTTTTCACATATCGATGAGCTAATAAAGCGTATCGCGTTGAGTCGCTTTGATGTATCTATTACTCTTACACACAACGGCAAAGTTGTGCGTCAATACCGTGCAAAGCCAAACCCTGAGCACGCAATAACACGTGTAGCACAAGTTGCTGGTAAGGCGTTCAGTGAGCAGGGTTTGCATATTCAATCAGGTGAAGCAGGCTTGATGCTACGAGGCTGGGTATTACCAGTGGGTTCAGCAAATAGCACTCAATATACCTATGTCAATAATCGCATGATGCGCGATAAACTCATTTTGCATGCGATTCGCCAAGCTTTTGAAGAAGTTGCTGGATCAGAAGAGCTTCCAGGATTTGTAATTTATATTGATATTGATCCACGCCAGGTCGATGTTAATGTGCACCCGGCTAAACATGAAGTACGGTTTCATCAAGGTCGCTTAGTACATGATTTTATTCTGCAGGCAATAAAACAAGTTGTAGTGCCGCTTCAGCATGAAGCCGGTTTTACCGAACATAATGAAACTGATTTTCAACATGCTTCGTTTGATGAGACAAACCTAAGCAGCACGCAGCCAAGTTTGAATCAATCAGTGCCAGCAGAGCAGTATGATTACCCCAAATCTGAATTACAACCGACACGTTTAACAAGTTATTCTGGGACAACAGGTCGTTCTGGAGGTGGTTTTGGTAGCGACAGCCAAGGGCGCAGTAAAACATCGCATCAAGATGTGAATGCTTTTTATCAAGGGATCAGTGAGCAACATGCCGCGCATTTTGACCAAGTACGCCCTGAACCAAGCATTGCAGCACCGGTTGCAGAGCAAGCTAAGCTTGCCAAACTCATTCACGTACGAGAAGGTGAATGCGTATTTAGTGAAGATAACCAGCTATTTGCTGCGCACTTTAAGTATGCTTTAGCACTCGACTGGCAAGTGCAAGTAGAACAAGCTGGCAGCCTTGATGGCAAAGCTTTGTTGTTGCCTGTGCGAGTGAATGCAAGTGCTGATGACATTAGCGCCTTAAATGCTCAGCAGTCGTGGTTTACCTTACTCGGTTTTGATTTGGTTATTGAAAAGCAATTTGTGATGGTTAAAAGGCTCCCGCCTTGTGTTTATTTACTTGATGTGAGTCATGCTATTGAGTGCCTGATTAGTGGCTGCAAATCATCGCTAAGTTCACTGGATAAATGGCTAGAATGGTTAACACAGCAAATTCCAAAACGCTATTACGCAAGTCAACCCTTTATGGAGCAAGTGACTCGGTTAGAAAATAATCCACAAACTATGCAACGTTTACGTCAAAAAGCAGTTAAAATAGATCTATCTCAGTTTTTAAACTAAGCAAGGTATTTAGGCTTGAATAACTTACCCGTCATTTTTTTAATGGGACCAACCGCTGCAGGGAAAACAGACTTAGCAATTTCGCTGTGTGAGCATTTAAACACAGAAGTAATCAGTGTTGATTCAGCATTAGTCTATAAAGATATGGATATCGGCACTGCAAAACCAAATGCAGAAGAGCTAGCTCGTGCGCCGCATCATTTGATCGATATTATTGACCCAGCAGATAGTTATTCAGTAGCAGATTTTCGCCGTGATGCCATTGAAAAGATTGATCTATTTCATAAGCAAGGTAAAGTACCTGTATTGGTTGGCGGTACAATGATGTATTTTAAGTCGCTTATTGATGGCTTATCACCGCTACCAGAGGCATCACCTGAAGTACGTGCCGAGCTTGAAAAAGAAGCAAAGCAGTTAGGCTGGCCACATTTGCATAAAGAGCTTGTGAAAATTGATCCTGATGCAGCACAAAAAATAAGCGAAAATGATTCGCAACGAATTAATCGCGCATTGGAAGTGTATCGTATAACAGGGAAAACAATGACTGAGCTGCAAAAACAAAAACAGCCTGAGCTTCCTTATACTTTCCATCAATTTGCCATTGCGCCTGATGATCGCAGTGAATTACATCAGCGAATTGAGAAAAGGTTCAAAATAATGCTCGATCAGGGGTTTGAAAATGAAGTTTCATCCCTATATAAACGTAAGGATTTACACCCAGACCTACCTTCGATTCGTTGTGTGGGTTATAGACAAATGTGGGATTACATTGCTGGCGAAATTGACTATGATGAAATGGTCTTTCGCGGTATTGCAGCCACACGGCAGTTAGCCAAGAGACAACTGACTTGGTTAAGAGGTTGGCCTGATGTAACTTGGTTGACTTCGGGTGATGAAGAAAACTTGCAACGTGTAGTAAGTTCGCTAAGCTAGTAGTAGCTGAAAGTTTTTTAGCTTTGTTAAATTAGTTCAGCTACTTAATTATAATAACACCTAGAACGAAGGAAAATAACATGGCAAAAGGCCAGTCGTTACAAGACCCATTTTTAAATGCGTTACGTCGTGAGCGCATTCCAGTATCAATCTTTTTGGTTAATGGCATTAAATTGCAGGGTAAAATCCAGTCATTTGACCAATTTGTTATTTTACTTGAAAACACCGTTAATCAAATGGTGTATAAACACGCTATTTCAACTGTTGTTCCAGCGCGTTCTGTTAACTTCCAAGGTGTTCAAGGAAGTGATGATTCAGAAGAGCAAGAACCTGGAAATTTTTAAACTTAGGAGCGTAATGCTTGTTTGACCGTTATGAAGCCGGCGAACAGGCAGTTTTAGTTCATATCGACTTACCTAAAGAGGGGGATCGTGAAGATCTCCACGAATTAGAGTTGTTGGTATCTTCTGCTGGTGTTAGTAGTTTGGCGATTGTGCAAGGCAGTCGTCAAGCACCACATCCGAAACTTTTCGTCGGGACCGGAAAAGCAGAAGAAATCGCTGAAACTGTCAAAATCCACAATGCAGATGTCATCATTTTCAACCATCAACTTAGCCCGTCACAGGAGCGCAACTTAGAACGCGTTTGCCAGTGTCGTGTTCTTGATCGTACGAGTTTGATCCTAGATATTTTTGCGCAGCGAGCGCGTACTCACGAAGGTAAACTTCAGGTTGAGTTAGCTCAGTTACGCCATATTTCTACTCGATTGATCCGTGGTTGGACCCACCTTGAAAGACAAAAAGGGGGGATAGGTTTACGTGGTCCGGGTGAAACCCAGCTCGAAACCGATAGACGATTATTGCGCGCAAGAATTAAAAATATTCGTGCCCGTTTAGATAAAGTCGCTGTTCAACGTGAGCAGGGTAGGCGTGCACGAACGCGAAATGAAATTCCAACGGTTTCACTAGTTGGTTATACCAACGCTGGTAAATCAACGTTATTTAACCGCATTACAGATTCTGATGTGTATGCAGCCGACCAGTTATTCGCAACCCTAGATCCAACCTTACGTAAGTTGGATATTGGTGATATAGGTCCGGTTATTTTAGCTGATACGGTAGGTTTTATACGTCACTTACCGCATGACCTTGTTGCAGCGTTTAAAGCAACCTTAACCGAAACCCGTGAAGCTGATTTGCAGCTACATGTTATTGATGTGGCAGACCCTCGTCGAAAAGAAAATATTGAGCAAGTACAGTCTGTTTTAAAAGAAATTGAAGCAGATGAAGTGCCTCAGTTATTGGTTTATAACAAAATAGATGCACTAGATGACGTTGCGCCACGTATAGATAGAAACGATGAAGGTCAACCAGTACGAGTTTGGTTATCTGCGCGAACAGGCGTAGGCTGTGAGCTACTGTCTGAGGCAATTAATGAGTTACTTGCCAAGAAGATGTTTGCTGATGAACTAAAATTAGCACCACAATATGGTCGTATTCGTGCAGCATTATTTAACTTAAACGCAGTTCATCAAGAGAGTTTCGATGAACAAGGAAACTGGTTACTATCAGTACGCTTACCAATGGCAGACTGGAATCGCTTGAAAAAAGAGATGGGACAAGAGCTCGACTCTTTCGTAGTGACTAATTAAAAATCACCGGCATTTGTCTTTTTTAGTATGAGAAACGCTGTAGATTTGATAGATTTAACCTAATTCATTTAGATAACAATGGAGTATAGCTATGGCCTGGAATGAACCGGGTAATAATGGCAATGATAAAGATCCGTGGAATAATAAAGGCGGAAAAGATCAAGGCCCACCTGATTTAGACGAGGTAATGCGTAAGTTCGGCAACAAGTTTGGCGGTTTATTTGGTGGTAATAAACCAGGTAAAAGCGGCGGCGGACTTGGCGGCGCAGGCATTTCTTTCATCCTCATTATTGCCATCATCGTATGGGCATTAAGTGGTATTTACACGGTAAAAGAAGCTGAGCGCGGTATTGTTTTACAGTTTGGACAATATGACCGTATTGCAGAGCCTGGCTTACGTTGGAAAATGACTTTCATTGAACGTGTGATTCCGGTTGATATAGAAGCGGTTCGCTCTCTATCTGCAAAAGGCTTCATGCTAACCGAAGACGAAAACGTGGTTAATGTTGAGTTTGAAGTACAGTACCGTGTTATCGATCCACACCTTTACAAGTTCAGTGTTACTGATGCTGACCACAGCTTACAACAAGCGCTTGATAGTGCACTACGTTATGTTATTGGCCATGTAAAAATGGACCAAGTGTTAACGACTGGTCGTGAGTTAGTGCGTCAACAAACGTGGGATGAGCTTAACAAAATCATCGAGCCTTACAATCTAGGTATTATTGTGAGCGATGTGAACTTTAAAGATTCACGTCCGCCGGGTGAAGTAAAAGATGCCTTTGATGACGCTATCGCTGCACAAGAAGATGAAGAGCGTTTCATCCGTGAAGCCGAAGCGTACGCTCGTGAAATTGAACCTCGTGCTCGTGGTCAAGTAACACGTATGACACAAGAAGCCGAAGCATACCGTGAACGTATTACACTTGAAGCACAAGGTGAAGTGGCTCGATTTGAAAAGCTATTACCAGAGTATCAAGCGGCAAAAGAAGTTACACGTAATCGCTTATATATTGATGCAATGGAAGAAGTGCTAAGTAACAGCTCTAAAGTGTTAGTTGATGTGAAAGGTGGTAACAATATGCTGTATTTACCACTTGATAAAATCATGGAAAAACAAGGTACAGCGACACGTGTTGCATTACCAAGCTCAAGTGATATTAAAGATCTTCGCAACAAAATAAACACTTCACGTAACAGTACGGTAAATTCAAGTAATGACCGTTTCGCAACTGACCGTTTCAATGAGGGGAGATAAGCAAGATGAAAAATTTTAGTTTAGTAATACTTGCCCTTGCAGTTGTGCTGTCTTTCTCTTCGATTTTTGTTGTACAAGAAGGCGAGAAGGCAATCGTTCTGTTATTCAGCAAAGTTGAAAAAGATAGTAATGACAACGCGGTGGTATATGGTCCAGGATTACACTTAAAAGTGCCTTTCTTTAGCCAAGTACGTCGTTTAGATGCACGTATTCAAACGCTAGATGGTGCACCAGATCGCTTTGTAACAAGTGAGAAAAAAGATTTAATCGTTGATTCATATGTAAAATGGCGAATTAATGACTTTAGTGCTTTTTATCTTCGTGCTCGTGGTGATAAGCAATATGCAGAAACACTACTAAAGCAAAAAGTGAATAATGGCCTGCGTACTAACTTTGGTTCTCGTACTATCAGAGAAATTGTCTCAGGTGAGCGTAGTGAACTGATGGAAGAAGCATTAGTACAAGCTTCTGAAAGTGCACAAGAGCTAGGCATTGAAGTACTTGATGTGCGTGTAAAGCAAATTAACTTACCGCAAGAAGTGAGTAGCTCAATCTTCCAACGTATGCGAGCTGAGCGTACTGCGGTAGCTAAAGAGCACCGTTCTGAAGGTCAAGAAAAAGCTGAAACGATTCGTGCCGAAGTGGACCGTCGAGTCACAGTTATGCTTGCAGATGCTGAGCGTAATGCGCGTACTGTTCGTGGTCAAGGTGATGCAGATGCCGCTGCTATTTACGCGAATGCCTATAGCAAAGATGCAGAATTCTTTGGTTTTGTGCGTAGCTTAGAAGCGTATAAGAAGACTTTCAAAGATAAACAAGACGTGATGGTGCTTTCACCAGATAGCGACTTCTTTAATTATATGAAAGGTACAAAAGCACAGTAACTAAAATTTGTGTGATGAAAAGCCCTGCATTTTGTAGGGCTTTTTTGTTTCTGTGAATGATTAATTTTCATCCTCAACTTTTTTATAAACCTCTGTTCTGCCTGTAGTTGTTGAATTATTAAAGAAGGTAAAAATTCAGGCGCAGAAAAAATAAGCTAAACGGGGTGATCTTTCACCTCGTTTTCTGATAAAATCTCGTCCTAATTTTTTCTAAGTGAATTTGCAATGGGTAAAAACGTTGTTGTACTAGGCACCCAATGGGGTGACGAAGGTAAGGGTAAGGTAGTTGACCTCCTTACAGACAAAGCATCTTTAGTAGTTCGTTATCAAGGTGGTCATAACGCAGGCCATACTCTGGTAATCAACGGTGAAAAGACGGTTTTACACCTTATTCCATCGGGTGTATTACGTGACAATGTTAAGTGTGTGATTGGTAATGGTGTTGTTTTATCACCAGAAGCATTAATGAAAGAAATCGGCATGCTAGAAGAGCGTGGCGTACCAGTACGTGAGCGCTTATTAATCAGCGAAGCATGTCCATTAATTTTACCTTTCCACATTGCATTAGATTTAGCCCGTGAAAAAGCACGTGGCGATAAGCCAATTGGTACTACAGGTCGTGGTATCGGTCCAGCTTATGAAGATAAAGTAGCACGTCGTGGTTTACGTGTAGGTGACTTATTCAACCCTGAACAGTTTGCTAGCAAGCTTAAAGAAGTATTGGAATACCATAACTTCACATTAGAGCATTACTACAAAGCTGAACCAGTTGACTTCCAAAAGACATTTGACGATGCAATGGCTATCGCAGATATCTTAAAAGCAATGGTTGTTGATGTTACTGAGCTTCTTGATCAAACTCGTTTAGCTGGTGATAACATCTTATTTGAAGGTGCACAAGGTACATTACTTGATATCGACCATGGTACATACCCGTACGTAACATCATCAAATACGACTGCTGGTGGTGTAGCAACTGGTGCTGGTTTTGGTCCACTACACCTTGATTACGTATTAGGTATTATCAAAGCATACACGACACGTGTAGGTTCAGGTCCTTTCCCTACAGAGCTTTATGACGGTCTTGATAAACAAGATCCAGTTGGTAAGCACTTAGGTGATAAAGGCCATGAGTTCGGTGCAACGACAGGTCGTTTACGCCGTACAGGTTGGTTAGATGCAGTAGCAATGCGCCGTGCAGTTCAAATCAACAGCATCTCAGGCTTCTGTTTAACTAAACTAGATGTATTAGACGGTTTAGAAACATTAAAAATATGTACTGGTTACCAGTTAGAAGATGGCACTGTAACGAACGTTACACCATTAGCTGCTGAAGGTTACGAGAAAGTAACGCCAGTATACGAAGAAATGCCTGGCTGGTCTGAAAACACAGTAGGTGTAACGTCAGTTGATCAATTACCACAAGCGGCACTTGATTACATCAAACGTATTGAAGAAATCACTGGTGTTCCAGTTGATATTATCTCTACAGGTCCTGACCGTGTAGAGACGATGGTATTACGCAACCCGTTTGCATAATTGCCATAGTGACTAAAAAAGCTGCTTCGGCAGCTTTTTTTGTGCCTAAAATTCACTCTGGAATGATAATTGTATATTATTTGCTAAGACCGACTTTTTTTAAGTGATTTTGATGCGTGTTTTATTGCCTTTAACATTACTCTTTTCCAGCCTGAGCATGGCTGAAGAGCCCATTGCAGCAGTACCTCTGTACTCAGAGAGCGAGTTAATTGGCTTGATCAATAAAAATGCACACCTAGCACGTGTAAAGGCAGATGATTGCCAGTTAGTACAAGATATCGAAGCACGAGCCAATAAAATGGCACTACCATCGTATCAGTTCTTGTATGGTGATATGTTAGCTTATGCGGTGTGTGTAGACCGCAATGTAGAATTAGGGGTTTATTATATGCGTCAGGCCGCTCAACAAGGGCTAAGCGCTGCATTAGAGCAACTTGGCCGCTACTATGATACAGGACGGCTCGTACAGCAAGATAAAGCCATGGCGGTAACCTATCTGCGTGAAGCGTCTGCGCAAGGCAACTTAAAAGCGCAAATGCGTTTAGTAAATCTGTTTAACCAAGGTTATGGCAGTCCACGTGATTATGAAGATGCCTACCGTTGGTTATTTCATTCAATGGTTGCTGATAAAGCTACTCACAAAAAAATCGAAAACTTACTAGCGAAGCTTGCCGAAAAGATGCCAGACAGCGTCGTTGAGCGCGCGCGTTTACCTATGTAGAAACATACAAATAAAAAGGCCAGCTGATGCTGGCCTATTGTTATACCAATCCGCAATAATACTTAATCATTTTGAGGGATTAAACCTGTCGCTACCTGCGTTAAAAATTTCTCATTTAGAACAACTAAATAACGAAATTTTTGCCTTGTTATCAACAAGGTTTTCTTGCCTCAAAATAGACTATTTAATTAAGCGAATTGGTATTATTTCTCTTCTTTACTTTCTTTTGGTTTGCCGTTGTTTGGGTCTTTTAACACCGACAACTTAGGTGGTTGTAGCGCAACGATACGCTCACCTACTTGTGGTGTCTTTTCCATACTTGTCGTAAATGGGCGAATTTTAATTGGTGAATCGTCATCATCATTTTTTTCACCATTTAAAATGAACAGTGGGATTGCTTCGCTATTGATCTCTTTGTATTGCTCCCAACTAAATTCCTCAGAAATGCGAGTTGCACTGACTTTGCCGCCTTTGGCTATTAAGCTACTTAAGCGAGCGTACGCACCATTGTCTCCAAACAAAATCTGACGTGATAAGAACGTCGCACTGTCTTTGTTTGCTTTAGCATGGTTAGTTGAAGAGCGCAGTGAAAACACGTCTTTTTCGTCGAGTAAATGCGAGAAATATTGCACGCCCAATGCGTTGTGATGACGGTTAGGCGATAGCGCTAATACGCTACGAATCGTCGTTAATGGTAAATAACGCTCTGCATGTTCTGATTGCGGGTTACCATAGTAACAAGGTAAGCCGTCCATGCGCGCCATTTTACAGTTTTCCCATGCAGGATCAGACAAGTGCACCGGAATGTTTTGATCTTTTAAGCCACAAGCAATAGCACGTGCTACATGGTTTGCACCAATAATTAATATGGTATTTGGAGCAGGCTGGCGTACTTTTAATAGTTTAGCTAATGGCGTTGCTGTCAGGCTTTGTAGTACCACTGTTACTATGATCACAGTGAATATGAGTGGCACTATTTTTTCGGCGTCGGCAATGCCTGCTTCTACCATACTCAAAGCGAATACAGAGCCTACCGCCGCTGCAACAATGCCTCGTGGCGCAATCCACGATAGCACTAAGCGAGACTTTAGCGGTAAATCGGTTTTAAAGGTTGATATTGCAATACATGCTGGACGTGCCACGAAGAGCACGATAGCTAAGAAAATAAATACATCGCTATGTAGCATCATTAAATCAGATAACTGTAGGCGGGCTGCAAGTAAGATGAATAGCGATGAAATTAAGATCATCGAAAGGTCTTCTTTAAACTCAAGTACTGAGTCAATTTCGAGCTCATCTTGATTAGCAAGCCAAATACCAAATACGGTTACAGCCAATAGACCAGATTCATGACTTAAGTGGTTAGACACAGTAAAACTAATTAAGACTAAAGCTAAAATACCAAATTTATGTAATTCGAAAGGGAGCCATTCGCGGCGTATCAGTAATGTAGTAAGCCAACCTGCAACCACACCAATTGTTAAACCCACCCCTAAAGTTTTAAATAGGGCGATAATGGTATGGCTTAGTACTTCGCCTTGACCTACAAGCATTACAGCTTCGAATACGAGTACAGCGAATAATGCGCCAATTGGGTCTATTACTATGCCTTCCCAGCGTAAAATACGATCGATATCTTGAGTAGGTCTCATAGAGTTTAACAGCGGTGCGATAACCGTAGGACCAGTAACGACAAGAACTGCACCAAGTACAGCGGCAACCCGCCAATTCAGCTCTAAAATCCAATAAGCACTTAGGCTTACCACCAAGCAAGTTGTGATCATCCCGATGGAGCAGAGGTTGCGAACAACCTTGCCGATACCTTTGAGCTCTCTAAAGTGCAGGGTAAGTGAACCCTCGAATAAGATCACCGCTACGCTTAAAGAAACCACAGGAAATAATAAATCCCCTAACAGTGCGTCAGGTTCAAGCACACCACTAAATGGTCCAAGTATTAAACCTGTTAGTAGTAAAAATAAAATAGCCGGTACACGAAACGCCCATGCTACCCACTGTGCTAATACAGAGCACAAGGCGATCCCTGCTATATAAATTGCTGACATAGAATGAATTATCCTTTAGTTACTACTATTTAAAAAATACCAACACCTTAGATAATCGTGTTTGAAGACGATAAACAGCCGCTGAACTTTTAAAAAATACTTATCTATTAAAGCCTACTCACCGTCATGGATACAAGCAAACTTGTTGCTTCAAATACGATTTTAGTCGTTATTACTACTTTTTGGGCTATTTTGAAAACAAAAATCTGATTTGTTAATGAAAAATCATCAGGTCGAAGATGTTGCGTCCTAAGTTACTGTTAAAAAAAGTCTATTTTTACCATTTATGGTAAGTATAAAAGCCATGATTACTTTTTACACTTGATCTTTGACCCTGATTTCCCGTATTATATTTCGTGTTCAAACAATTTGATATCTAAATATTTATAAGCGTTGTCTTATACTTTCAGAGTTCTACCTCTAAATAATCAATTGTTTGTAACAGTTTTAGTGTTTTATACACTTTGTTTTCTAATTAAATAGAAATGAGCTTGTTAGTGTTCAGTATGTATTTATTACGTGTTGAATAGAATTAAAGTTCATTATCTGGTCAATGTTTAGCTCCCATCGTGGCAGCTAAATCTCGGTCATACAATCTACACCCTATCTGTTGGTGTACCAGATTGTATAGGCTCTATGTATGTTGTTATTAATAAAAGCCGCACACAGCTTTTTACAGCGATACATAAACAACACTTATCTTTTTTTATCAACTTATGGTTTATAACCGTTTGGTCTACTGACTGAATAAAAGTTGTGCTATATCTAATCGCAGTATTTGCGTGGCGTAGTCGTGTGCATAGATAAGTCGTTTGGCAAAGTGATAATAGTCAGTGCGTTTAGTTGTGCTAAACGCGAGTCTTTTAATCAGTGGCAAATTGGCACTGAACAGATAGTAAAATGGAAAGTTGAACAGTTATGCAAAAGTTAAATTGGCGACGTATAGTACTAAAAGTAGGTAGCGCATTAATCGCACCCGAACAAGACGGGTGTCGCTCACGTTATTTACTGACCATTGCACAGTTCATCGTTCGCTGTCGAGCGCAAGGTATCGAAGTGATTTTAGTATCATCAGGTTCGGTAGCTGCTGGTTCGCATTTATTCCCAGAACAAGAAAAACGTTCAGTGACGATGAAAAAAGCAATGGCTGCTGCCGGTCAAACAGAAATGATGGCAATGTGGGATCGATTTTTTGATTTTCCTTCGGCACAGATTTTATTAACCCACGGTGACTTACGTGACCGTGAGCGTTATACCAGTATTCGTGAAACAGTTTTCACCTTACTTGAACATGGTGTATTACCTATCATTAATGAGAATGACACGGTAACGACCGATGATTTAAAAGTTGGCGACAATGATAACCTGTCGGCAATGGTCGCCGCAGCTGCGGATGCAGATGCATTGATGATTTTTTCGGATGTTGATGGTCTTTATGACAAAAATCCGAATTTACATGAAGATGCTGTGTTGCTTCCTGAAATTGAAAATATTGATGAATCAATTTATGCCATGGCCGGTTGTGCAACCAGTGCCGTTGGTACAGGTGGTATGAAAACGAAAATTGAAGCGGCTGAAAAAGCCACTTCACATGGTATTACAACTTTTATCTTAAATGGTTTTAAAGAAGAGACGTTTAATCGACTACTAGCGGGTGACAACCCAGGTACTATCTTCACACCATATGAAAAACCAATGCAAGAGGCTGTGCATTGGATGACTCACACAGCGAATGAGCAAGGTGAGGTTGTAGTTGAAGGTTCATTTGATGAATCATTAAAAGATGAAGACGGCTGTATTCGTAGCGACGAGATCGTTGCGGTGCACGGAGAATTTGGCGTAGGCGATACTATACTAGTTCGTAGTGATGATGGTACGCGTCTAGCAAAAGCAACAGCGAATTACAGTAGCTGTTTATTGAATTTTATTGCTGACAACGAGCAAAGTGAATTTAGCGAAAAAATGCAAGATTCAATCGGCCCAGTTGTTTCAGAGAAAGATATCGCATTATTGGAGAAGTCATGAGTTTAATTACGGATATTTCGAGTCAAGCTGCCAAAGCTGCAACCCAGTTAGCTTTACTTGATACTGCTACTAAGAATCAAGTTTTAGCTGAGATGGCACAGGCATTACGTGAAAGCAAAGCCTTTATCATCAAAGAAAACGAAAGCGATTTAGCGGCAGCACGTGATAATAACCTTGCTGCATCTATGATTGACCGATTAACGCTTAACGATGAGCGTATTGAAGCTATGGCTGAAGGTATTGAAGTCATTGTTAGTCTTGATGATCCTGTGGGTCAATTACGCGAAATTTCAGAGCGCCCGAATGGTATCAAGATCAGCAAGATGCGCGTACCACTTGGTGTTGTGTGCATGATTTATGAAGCACGTCCAAATGTGACGGCTGATGCTGGTGCATTATGCTTTAAATCAGGTAATGGTGTTATTTTACGTGGTGGTAAAGAAGCACTACGTAGTTCACAAGCGATCGCTAGTGTGATGCACAAAGTACTTGAGAAGCATGGTTTACCAGCAGCGTTGATTTCAGTGATCCCAGATCCAGACCGTGGTCTACTAATGGAACTGATGCAACAACGTGACACTATTGATTTAATCATCCCGCGTGGTGGTGAGGGTTTAATTAATTTTGTAACAGAAAACAGTACCATTCCAGTAATTCAGCACTTTAAAGGTGTTTGTCACCTTTATGTCGATAAAGACGCTGATCTGAATGTCGCTATCAACTTATTATTAAATGGTAAAACTCAGCGTACCGGTGTGTGCAATGCCCTAGAAGGTTTAGTGGTACACCAAGATATTGCAGATGAGTTTTTAAATCTATGTGCAGTGGTACTTCGTCAAGAAGGCGTAAAAGTAAACGCAGATGCTAAAGCTGCTGAATACTTTGATAATGCTACTGTGCTTGCTGATGATGAATTTGGTGAAGAGTATTTAGATTTAGAAATCGCAATCAAAGTTGTGCCTGATTTTGCTGGTGCAATTGATCATATTGCTAAGTTTGGTTCAAACCACACTGAAGTGATTTGTACTAAAGACCAAGCTGCGGCTGAGCTATTCCAACGCAGCGTTGATGCCTCTGTTGTGATGGTTAATGCGTCATCGCGTTTTTCTGATGGTTCACAGCTAGGTCTAGGTGCAGAGATTGGTATTGCGACAACTAAGCTACATGCTTACGGTCCAATGGGTCTTGAGTCACTTACGACTGAAAAATACTTAGTGAATGGCGAAGGTCAAATTCGTGAGTAACCGATAACAAGTGATCATTTTAAAAGCCGGGCTCTGCTCGGTTTTTTTATGTCTAAAATCTAAAACAAGTTTACTTTAATAAAGTAAAACGTATAAACGACTAGAAATATAAAAATTGGTTAGATAACTTAGTTTTGATTATTAAATTCGGCAGGTTGCCTAAAGAAAGGTAGGAAAGTGGTGGAGCTAAGCAGGATCGAACTGCTGACCTCCTGCGTGCAAGGCAGGCGCTCTCCCAGCTGAGCTATAGCCCCACATTCCTAAAATACAGGATGCTTAAGTCTTGCGTCTCAAGCGGGGTGAACTTTAAATATTTTTACATATTTGGTCAAGTATTTTTTTTAAAATGTTCGAATTTTTACTCTATTGTTTTATTTTTGGTAGACTAAAGCGCATTCACTGTACAAGGCTTATCCAATAATGAAAAAAATAGCATGGCTTTTGGTTGTTTTACTTACCGGTTGCGCAAGCCAAGGAGAAGCACCTCCATTTGAAATTAATAATAAGCAGTTTTATGAAAAAAATGACGACCAAGGCAATAAAATTTTTGCCTATGTGGTGTCAGTTAAAGCACAAGGAAGACAGCCAATTAACCTTGATAAGCCAATGACACGCAGGCAGTTTAAAGACTTTGCCGAGCAAGAAGTATTTGAAGAATCGAGCAACTTAAAACTTATGCTCGAAGATCAAGCGGTCGAATTATTAAATAAAGAACTTAAAGAACGGAAGTACTGCGACGATAAACACGTTATTGACGAAGTATTATGGCGTGATTTAAGTGTGCAATTACGAGGACGTTGTTTGTAAATGTATGCAGATAAAAATAAGTTAGCTGCTACGCTAGCTCAATTAGATATTAACTATGATGTGATTGAGCATCCACCGTTACATGGTAGTTTAGATGCCGATAAATTTATGCTCGATAGACCGGGCACACGATTAAAAAACCTGTTTTTACGAGATAACGAAGGCAAGCGGCATTTTTTAGTGATCACTGCCCATGACAAGCAGCTTGACTTAAAAGCCATTGCTCAGCAGCAAGGGTTATCTCGTTTAGGATTTGCATCTGATGAGCGGTTAGCGCGTTATCTGAAAGTGCCACCGGGCTGTGTTTCTATGCTGGCACTTTTAAACGACAAACAAAATAATGTTACCCTTTGGCTAGACCAAGAAATTTGGTTCAACGAGCTTTTTCATTGTCACCCTTTTGAAAATACCGCGACATGGTTGATGAAAAAAGATGACTTAGAGCTATTTTTTGCAAGTACCGGGCATCAGCCTCGTATCGTATTTCTTCCAGCCAAATAAACTAAGCTTAAACCCACTAAGCAAACTAAAAGTAGCACGGTCATAAAGGCAACTTGGCCGTGTTGCTGATATACCAGTCCAGGCAATAACGAACCGAGTGCGCCACCGCTGTAATAAAACGATACATAACCCCCATTGGTGACACTTGCAGGTGCACTGCTGATTTTATTTACTAATGGCGCCGCACTTGAGTGGATCACGAACATTGCGCCACAAAAGCCGGTAAAAGCAATAACAAAAAGTATTAACTGCTGACTCATCAGTAGCACCATGGTCAGACTGTAGAATACAAATACCCAAGTTAATAAACGCCAAGGTGTTGATGACTTTCGTAACAGCCAAGGTGTAGCTATGGATGCGAGTGCACCAAGCAAGTAACCGCTGTAAACCAGCCCGATGTCTCGGGTATTAGTGATAGCAAAACTGTCTTGTAGGATGAAAGGTAAATAATTCAATAGCGCTGCAAAGCAAAAGAACATACAAAAAATCGCTCCATATAGCTTTAATACCTGCGGATCTTTTAATTGTTTTAGATACAACAGAGGCGATTTGGCTGCATGAATGCTCGCACCTTTGCTTGATTTTGGAATGGTGATTGCAAACAGTACTAACCCTAACGCAATCACATAATAAAAGCTTTGCCAGCTCAAAAAGTCAGTAAATAAGGCCGCGAGTATACGTCCAAAGTAACCGCCGACGATGGTGCTGCCAATGTATAGGGTCATATTACGCTGTAATTGGTCGGCCTGATAAGTTACACCAATATAACTGGTCATGGCTGTGAGAGCCGCTGGGAGAGTGAGCCCTTGAATAAAGCGAACCAGTAATAGCAATTCAAAACTAGGTGCTAAGGTAAAAGCGACACAGCTTATTGCTAGCACAAACATAGCAATCTTTAAAATTGTTAACGGATTTCGTTTTGCTAAAAACAAGCCATACACTAAAGGGGCGATAGCCAATGGCAGCATGGTCGCTGTCATTAAGCTACCTGCAGTGGCTGGCAATACAGAAAAATAGTTGGCAAATAATCCAAGCAAGGGTTGTGGGGCGTATAAAACAAAGAAAATAAATACAGAGCAAAGTAACAAATGTCGCAGCTGCATTTTAAGCTCCCGAGAGGAAAAGCCCTAGCTTATCGGGTACAGGGTTTTTTACAAGTTCAAAGGCGACTAAAATTATAAATCTTGCGTTAAATCAATATGTCATGATTTCATCGCGTGTTAATCTCACTGCAATATACTCGATTGCTGTGAATCAAGTGGGCTCAGTACTGTTATTTGTTGGCAGAGCTGATTAAAATAACCCTAATACGCATTAATAAATTGGAATTTCGTCATGGGTTCATTACAAGATCAATTACTTAAGGCTGGCCTTACTACTTCACACAAAGCTAAAGTAGCCAAAACAGAGAAGCGCAAGCAGCAAAAGAAGAAAAAGAAAGGCGCAACGAGTAATCCTAGCGATCTACAAAAACATATAGAGCAAACTAAGCTAGAGCAACAGAAAAAAGCTGATGAGCTTAATCAAGCGCGTTTAGAAGAGCAGAAACAACGTGAGCAAGTGGCTCGCGTTAAGCAGATTTTAGAGCATCACAATCAAGAAGAGATCCGTGGAGATCGTACATTTAACTTCACTTATCAAAATAAAGTGAAAGAGCTCGAAGTAAACGAAAAAACACAGAAGGCCCTAGCTGGTGGCCGTTTAGCAATTTGTGTTTTAGAAGGCCAATTTTTTGTACTGGAAGACGAACCAGCACGAAAAGTCGCTGAAGTCAGCGAAGATTATATAGTGTTCCATGTTGAGCCTGAAGATAAGCAAAAGGATGAAGATGATCCGTATGCTGATTTTGAAGTGCCTGATGATTTAATTTGGTAGTTATTGTTTCGATTGCCATTACAATTTTCGGGTGCAATATTGTTAAATCATGGTCTACACTAAAGAAAATGTTTAATAACCCGTCAAAAAAGAGAAGATACAAATGAGCAAGATCACGAAAATTTTATGTGGGGCTGGCATTGCAATGGCTGCAAGCCTATCTTTTAATACTATGGCTGCCGATGGTGCAACACTTTACACAGCTAAGCTTTGTCAAACTTGTCATGGTGCAGAAGGTAAAGCACCTATCATGCCTCAGTACCCTAAGTTAAACGGTCAAAATAAAGAGTACTTACTAGCCCAAATGAAAGATATCAAATCAGGTGCGCGTAGTAACGGTATGACTGCTGCAATGAAAGCGATGGTTGCAAATGTTTCTGAAGAAGAAATGTCTGCAATTGCTGATTACTTATCGCAAGTAAAATAAGCGCTAATTGAGTGAAAAAGGCCACATCAATTGATGTGGCCTTTTTGTATCAACTATTGAACATCCATTAATAGTAATTTAGACTTCTATACATCTATTTGTGTAGTGTCACATATACAAGGTTTTCCATGTTTGACTTACCAAAACTCGATTTAAAAAATAAAGTATCTGAACAAGAATGGCAGCTACGTGTTGATCTAGCTGCATGCTATCGTTTAGTTGATCATTTTCGATGGGGTGATTTAATTTACACCCACCTATCGGCGCGTTTACCAGGCACAGATCACTATTTAGTTAATGCATTTGGTTTAAGTTTTGACGAAGTGACTGCATCAAATCTTGTGAAGGTAGATTTAGCTGGCAATATTCTTGATGACACGCCGTTTAAAATTAATCCGGCAGGTTTTACCATTCACAGTGCTATTCATGAAGTACGTGATGACGCTCACTGTGTAATTCATTTACATACAAAAGAGACCATTGCCGTTGCAACGCAAGAAAAAGGCCTGTTACCACTAAGCCAATACTCAATGTTCTCATTACCATCATTGTCTTATCATGGCTACGAAGGGTTAGCGGTAAACAGTGACGAGAAAAAGCGTTTACAGGATGACTTAGGCACCACTAATCACATGCTATTGGTTAACCATGGTGGCTTAACCGTGGGACCAACAGTAGGTGATGCCTTTATGCGCTTTTATGATTTGCAGCGCGCCTGTGAAATTCAATTGGCTATTCAAGCCAGTGGCCAAACGGCAATCCCAGTACCACAACCTATTATCGATAATATTTATAATCAAGCGAATGTCGTGCATAGCGGCAGCACCGGTGGCCAGTTAGCTTGGCCAGCAATGCTACGTAAAGCTTATCGTCTTGATCCTAGTTTTGCTCAGTAAGGAGTAGCCATGAAAGTTAATCGCGTCGAAGTGTTCGATATTCATTGTCCAGAAAGACCAGCTTGGACACCTGTTTTTGTGCGTATTCACACTGATGAAGGTATTAGCGGTGTGGGGGAAGCGGGTCTTGCTTATGATTTAGGTCATAGCGCAGCAGCGGCAATGATCAAAGAAATGGCTGATGCCTTTTTAATTGGTCATGACCCATTTCAAACAGAAAAACTGTGGTCACGAATGCTACGCGAAAGCTTTTGGGGTTTAGGTGGTGGTCCTGTTGTGTATGCAGCAATGAGCGCCATTGATACTGCGCTTTGGGATATAAAAGGTAAAGCATTAGGTTTACCTGTTTATCAGCTATTAGGCGGTAAAGTTAACGATAAGCTACGTACTTACGCATCACAATTACAGTTTGACTGGGACAGCGAATTTAAAGCGCTTGTTCACCCAGAAGAATACGCAGAAGCAGCGCTTAAGGCGATGGCTGAAGGTTATGATGCGGTAAAAGTTGATCCAATTCAGTACGATAAAAACGGCAATACTTATTATGATCGTACTAACATTATTTCTCGTGCAGAAATGAAGTTATATCGTGCGCGTATGCAAGCTATTCGTGAAGCGGTCGGTGACGAAGTTGATATTATTTTTGAATGTCACAGCTTACCAGGTGCGACATCAGCAATTCAAATAGGTGAGATTGCTGAAGAGTTCGATTGTATGTATTACGAAGAGCCAGTGAACTACTTAAATCATTCATTACATGCAAAAGTTGCCGACAAAGTTGCCGTGCCAATTGCGGGCGGTGAACGTTTGTATAATCGCTGGGGTGTGCGTCCATACCTAGAAGATCAAAGTATTGACGTACTACAGCCAGACTTAGGTCTATGTGGTGGTTTCACAGAAACTAAAAAAGTGTGTGATTATGCAGATATTTTCGATGTGCGCATTCAAGCTCACGTGTGTGGTGGACCAGTAGCAACCGCAGCTTCGTTACACCTAGAAACCGCAATTCCTAACTTCTTAATTCACGAACATCACACCTATGCGATTAAAAAGTGGAACCGTGAGTTATGTATTCAAGATCCACAGCCTAAAAATGGTTTCTTCCAAGTATCAGAAGAGCCAGGGATCGGTATTGAGCTGAATGACGAAGTTGTTATGCGCTCACAGCGTGTTGAGATTAAGTAACAATCGATAATACTATTAAGTTAAATATTATATATAAAAAGCCCGTAAGGGCTTTTTTTATATTTACTTTTTAGGTTGAAATTAATCAACCGCTTTGCATTTAACCAAAGGCAGTGGCTCGGTTGCTTTGCTGTCTAAGTGACGAACAAAACACATTTGGTTTTTTATTAACAGCTCAAAACGTTCAGGCATATCTGGGTAAGACCCATGGTTGGACTTCTCTGGTATAGCAGCGTTATTCAAGCTTTCAATAACAAGTATGCTGCTATTGATAAACGCATCTTCGGCTACGTTAACAGGCTTACTGTGCATTAGCCTTGCTATGCCAAGTGCTATTAGCTCACTTTGCGGCTCTGTTAGCCGTGCATGTTGTAGTTTTGGAGTGGGTTCTTGCTTAGAACTACAGCCAAATAAGACACTAACTAGTATAAGGCTGGTAATAGAGGCTTTCATTAATACTCCTGAACAAGCAAACAGATTTTAGACTTGATGCTTGTTCGCTTTATAAGTTTTAACTTTATTGAATATAGCTATTTTTTAAACAATTTGATAGATTTCACGGGCGTTTTTATAGCTTAGTTTTTGCCATAAACTCTGCTCGGAGCACAATGAGTGATAGTGATGCCAACAGTTTTCGTAACTGGTATATATTTGGCAAACAGGGAAATTACTTGCAAACATCACACGATGTTCACCAAAGTACTTAACTAAATTATTAACCAGCCAAAGGTGTTTGTTTACGGCTATTTGCGTGAATTCTAAGCCTGAGAACTTTATCGCGATATTATCGCAGTGGCTGAGTTTAATGATTGCTTCAAGCCATGTTTTCTCATCACTAATAAAGCCTAAATGATTAATAACCACACGTAATGATGGCAGGGCGGTGCAATACTTAATAAGCTGCTCAGTTGTCTGCATGTTTTCAATTTCAAACTGTGCTTCAAAGTGTAAATTTTCGCCTGCGAGCATGGCTAGGTTGTCTTGGCAGTGAGGAGTTAATAAGCGCTTGGCTTCATCACCTTCGGTTATATCGCGAATACCAACCAAAGATGGATGATCTAACTCATTGAGTGACGCTTCAAAGTGTTTGGTAGATGCGTCAATCACACTGTAGCTGATTGCTCGATAGGGAATGTCATTTAAATGCGTTGCAAGCCAATTAAGCTCATTCACTGGCGCTTGATTATCAAAGCCAGCTTCAATATGCACCAAGGCTTCTAGTTGAAATGGACAAGCGGCTTTAAGTTCTGAGCTAGTAATTTGCTTTTTAATTTTATCTAGATTTGGCCAAGAGGGGGGATTGCTACCTTGTAGCCAAGTGTATTGACCCTCAGTGAGGTTAAAAAAGTGCACATGGGGGTCAATTATTTTGTCGCTCATTGCGTGGTGTATCCACCATCAATACTTTGTAAGCTACCAGTAATAAAGCTCGCTTCTGGGCTTATTAAAAAGTTCACCAAAGCAGCAATTTCTTCTGGTTGACCTAAACGCCCTAGCGGTTGCAGCGCGGCTTCTTCAGCAACAACCTCTGCTTTATCGGCACCACTGCGTTTACAGTAGGCATCAATCGCATTATGAAACAGTGGTGTTTCTATTGTACCCGGACACACTGCGTTAGCACGAATATTAAACGCGGCATAATCGAGTGCTGTCGTTTTTGCCATGGAAGCTAGCGCGTGCTTGGTTAGGTTATAAGCAAACGAGTTTGGTTTGCCAATAATTGCCTGATCAGAGGCAACCAACACGATACTGCCGCTTTGCTGGATTTTCATACTAGGTAATACGGCTTGAATTGCTGCATAGGCACCTTTCACATTGAGCGCAAACAGGGCATCAAACGTTGCTTCATCGGTGTTTTCAATGTTGGCACTTAGATGACGACCCGCATTAGAGATTAAGGCATCGACACGGCCCGTCTGTGCAATGATATCGGTGATAACCGATTTCACCTGCTGAGTATCACTGACGTCACAGTGGTGATAATTGCCCTCAGACGGGGTGATATCTAAGTTGTAAACGGTGTATGCTTCACGTTCTAAACGCTCTACTATAGCTTTGCCTATGCCTTTACTGCCACCTGTGACAATTGCAACGTTTGTCATCATTTACCCTTAGTGGCTGTGGCCACAACCGCCTTCACCGTGCACGTGGCCGTGTGATAATTCGTCGGCTGTTGCTTGGCGAACATTGACTACTTCAACATCAAATGTCAGGGTTTTACCTGCAAATGGGTGGTTTAAGTCACAATCTGCATTGAAGCGACCCACTTTAACGATAGTCACTTGGTGACGGCCTTGGTTAGAATGAACAATAGCAGTCATACCTGGCTTCCACACTTTTGTGTTGCCTTGTAAGTGCTTAAGTGGAATACGTTGGATTAGGTTGTCAACGCGCTCACCGTAAGATTCGCTAGGCTCAAGTGTTACGCTGAAGTTATCACCAGCTGCTTTACCTTCAAGCGCTTTTTCAAGACCCGGAAGCATGCCTTCAGTACCATGGATATATGAAAGTGGCTCGCCATCTTTACTTGATTCGACTTGCTCGCCTGCTTCACTAAGTGTGTAGTGAAATTCAACCACTGCGTCTTTACTGATTTGCATGTTATTTCTCTTTAGAATTTAAAATATAGGCGGTGATTTTACGCTAACCGTTAAGACTGAGCAATCAAGGCTTTTTCAACGAGCCTTCTATTCTTGACAGCATGGCTTCACTGGTTGGCGTTTGTCGCTCTGCAGGTTTTGCTTGCGGTAAGTGAAGTGTCAAAATCGTGCCTGGTCTTAATATGCTGGTGGCACTCAGTTTATTCCAAGTTGCAATGTCTTTGTGTGGCACGTCGTATAATTGGCTGATACTCCAAATTGAGTCACCTGGCTTTACTAGGTAATCAACCGCAATGGTTGCGATAGTTTCTTCATGCTGTTCGAGGTAGGGGCTAATATTGTAATCAACCAGTAATGATTCTGGCATGGTTTGTGGCTGTGATAAACGCAACTGCTCACCAACTTTGATTAGGTTGCTTGTTTTGCTATTGAGTGCTTTTAGATCCTTTACAGACATATTAAAGCGTCTAGAAAGACTGTAAAGAGTATCGCCTTTTTGCACTATATACTCACCAGCAAAGTTATTGCGAAACAATTTGCTTTGTAATAGCGTACGCAGGTCAAGAGGCAATAGCAGGGTATGTGGACCATTCGGGGAGCTTTGGTTTTTTAAATATCCTGGATTTAATTTATGGAGCTGGTTATGTCCCACGCCAGATAAGTTAGCTATTACTGAAAAATCAAACTGCTGGCCAACATCAAACTCAGTAGTGAGTGCTTTATTAACCAATTTAGGCCGTTTTAAGCCTTGCTCAGGATGTTTCAGTAAATAACTTAGTGCTAATAGTTTAGGAATATAATCGGCAGTTTCTTTTGGTAAAGATAACGACCAATAGTCAGTTTTTTTACCTATTTTTTTATTCTTTTCAATGGCTTTTTTTACACGTCCCTCGCCACTGTTGTAAGCGGCAAGTGCATGTAACCAGTCACCATCAAAGCGCTTGTGTAAGTAACTTAAATAAGCCAAAGCGGCATCGGTTGAGGCGAGAATATCTTGGCGTCCGTCATACCATTGATCGCTTTGTACGCCAAAATGATAAGCTGTTGCGCCAACAAGTTGCCAAACACCTACAGCATTCTTTGATGAGCTTACTGTCGGTCTAAAATCACTCTCGACAAATGGCAGCAAGGCCAGCTCCATAGGTAGCTTTTGTTGTTCGATCCGTGTCACGATATGATACAAGTAAGGTGCTGCACGTTTGTTTACTTTTATGAGGTAATGAGGCTGTTTTAAATACCATTTTACACGTGCAGAAGTATGCTTATTAGTTTGAAAGACGAGTGTTAAATTGTTGGCGATATGCTGCCAAAGATCGTTCGAACGAGGTGTTGGTAACGGAGTGTCACCAGCTGGCAGTGGCGCAACTGTAGCGGGTGGTTCAACAGCTGTTGAAGCCACATAGTCACTAGTTGCTTGCTGGGTTGCTAAGTCGGGCTCATAATGGTTAAAAACCGCTGGCCTTTCCCGCTCATCTGTTTTCTGCTGAGTTAGTTGGCATCCCTGTAGACCAATAACTAAGCTCAGCCAAAGTAAATATCTCAAACTTACTCGAGCCATATAATAAAATCCTTTTACTATTTTAGCTCTATTTTGACAACTTGCTCTGTTTTAGTCCAGCCTCTAGAAACATAGAGAAAGCCCTTTCACCTATTTCATCAAGCTGATATTGCTGTTTTATCTCGGCAGGAAAAAGCGGAATTAATTCACTAACTGATTTATCTGGCGCTGATTTTGTCATCTCTTTAATCGTTTTTAAAAACCTTAAAGGGAGCGCAAGATCTTGTGGCGATAGTGGCTTGCCATGACCAGGTAAAATAGTTACGAGCGTGGTATTTTTTTGAATATCTTGCAGTACTGTGATCCAGCTAGTAAAGGTACCATGCCCGGGGTAGGGTAAGCTGTCGACTATATCTGCGCCTAACAGAACGCGGCCTTGATCTGCACTTAAAGTAAGATCGCCTTTAGTGTGCGCTTGGTAAGGTGTAATAACTACGGGATAATCACCAAGGTCTAGCTGTGTTGATTCAGTAATGCTAATAGCCGGCGGGTTTAAGGTTAACTCCCGCCAGCGAAATAAACGCTTTTTAGCAAGTTCTAGTTTGTCACGCCAAATCACTTGTTGATCTTCTGGTTGATTGGCAAGGCGTTGATAGCTCAGCTCTATGCTTTTTTCATAGCCATCTAATTTATCAGTTAATGCTTGCTGCATGGCGGCAAACTCAGTTTCTACTTGCTGATGAACTATCAGTTTGGCTTTAGGGAATTCAGCCTGTAAAACCGCTAATCCTAGTAGATGATCATCATGATAATGACTGGCCACTAAATAACATAATGGTGTTTTTAGGTGTTCTTTTAGCTGCTCTGCGAGCATTTCTACTTCGGCAAAGTTACCGCTGGCATCAAACATTAAGGCGCACTCTTTACCTTCAATTAGCACTTGATTCGAATCGTAAAAGCGCAGTTTATTTTGTTGTTGAAGAAATTGAATTTCGGGAGTGATGCTATGCCAGCTAACGCTTGATTGGGCGCTATAGCTTACAAAAAGACAGATCAAAAAAGCACAAAATCGCATGGTGTTCCGCTCGAATAATAGTCAGTGCAGTTGATTGTAAACAAAAAAAGCGCTGGATGCGCTTTTTTCTAAATACTAAGATGTTGGCTGAGCTTATCTATTAGTTTGTCATGTTGTTGCTCTTGTTCTGCTTGTTGCGATTTAACTTCGAGTAATTCATGACTTAAATGTAATGCGGCCATCAGCAGGGCTTTTTGGTCATTTCGAACCGATGAGCGTTGTTTCATTTGCTCCACTAAGTCATTCAAATTTTGTGCAGCAGCAACTAGGGCGTGCTCTTGCCCAGGTGGGCAAGAGAACTCATGTTCTTTACCTAGTAGCTCTACGCTGACCCGCTGACTTTGTGGGCTGCTCATTAGCTAGCCTGTTGTACGCTTTGTAATTTCTCAAGCAGGCCTGTTAGTGTACTGCTTGCATCTTTTTGCTTCTCTTCGTTTTCTAGCACTTCAAGTTGCAGAGTTTCGTTCTCATCTAAAAGCTTAGCTGTTTGCTCTTGTAGGCTTTTAACTTCGCTTTCAAGTTCGCTATTGCGAAGGATTAATTTGTCGATCAGTTGTTCGAGTTGGGAAAGAGTTTCGTTATTCATAAATGCGCTCATAAAACTGTGGTTATTGTCATGCAAATGTAAAGGAAAGTGTCTTGATATGCCAGCATTTACGGCTGTTTTAGCGTATTTTTATTTATTATTAAGGCTTAATTCAGCGTAATGGCTTTTTTATTCATTTATGGTTCATGGAATAGCCTGAACTTAGGATCATTTGTTGTTTATCATGTACAATAAGACTATTCATTTTTAACGCAGTTTGCATCTGGCGAATTATAAATATGCTTAGTTATCGACACTCTTTTCATGCGGGTAACCCTGCTGATGTGCTAAAACATCTTGTTCTAGCTGAAGTACTTAAATACCAAACAATCAAAGATAAGCCACTTGATTATGTAGACACGCACTCAGGTGCTGGTTTTTTTGAACTTGCAGGCAGTGACGCACAAAAAACACAAGAATATTTAGAGGGTATTGCTAAGCTTTGGCAGCATAATAGTGAGCATGATGCACTTAATGAATATATTGAGCTAATTAAATCATTTAACCAAAACGGTAATTTAGATTTTTACCCAGGTTCACCAAAAATTGCCGAGCACTTTTTGCGTCGCCAAGATAACGGTTGGTTTTTTGAGTTACACCCACGAGATCTACAATTACTGCAAGACAATATGAAAGGTAAACGTTCTATTCGTGTTCGTGGCGAAAACGGCTTTCAAGGCTTAGTTGGTTTGTTACCTCCAGCATCACGTCGAGCTTGCGTGCTTATTGACCCTCCATACGAAATTAAAAATGATTACGACACGGTTGTTAACACCCTTGTTAAAGCATATAAGCGCTTTGCAACGGGAACATATATGATTTGGTATCCGGTTGTTGACCGTGAACGAATCGATAGAATGGAAGCGGGTTTAATTGCATCGGGTATGCGTAACATTCAGCTTTTCGAGCTCGCAACACAGGCCGATACTGACGTTCATGGAATGACAGCGTCGGGTATGATAGTGATTAACCCACCATGGAAATTAAAGCAAACAATGGATGCGGTATTACCAGAACTTGTTTCATTATTAAGCGACAGCAGTGGTTTTTATCGTAGCGAGCAATTAGTTGAAGAATAATTCTTTTTCAATACAAAACGCCCAGCAATTGCTGGGCGTTTTTAATTTTACCGCTATTAATTCATGTAAGTAGCTGCAAAGGTCGCTAGTGGCTCGTCACTATCATCTAGCAAGGTTAATTGCTCACCATTGATAGAGTATTTAGCAGTGGCTGCTAGTGTTGCTGACATGGCTGCTTCGATATCCATTTGTGCTACACACATTCTTTCGGTGATAGCTAATGGTTTGAAGGTCAGCATTTGCTCATTAACTTCGTAATTACCTGAGAAGTTATTACAGCCTAAGTAACCACTGGTTGAACCATCGTCTTTAAACTGCACGAAGGGTTCTTTATTTTCAACAGTGATTGTTTCACCGCTAATTGTAACTGCTTTCCAGTAGGTATTTGTTAAAGTAACATCGGGTTTTTTAGCCGATACTTTTGTCACTGTTACCTTGTAAACATCGCCCGATACATCTTCAGCAAATGGGTTATTGTGAGTGGTGCTAATGTAAAGTAATTTACCTTGATTCTCTATGCGCGCACTTACACTATAACGGTGACGGTCAGCAATTTTGCTTTCATCATATTCGAGTTCCACGCTGTATGGTGGGGCGCCGTTTAATTCAATTTCTTGTTCGCTGAGTACGTCAGCTTTGGCATCCATTTTTGAAACATCAGCCAACTGTACTTTTAATACCGAACCAGGGGGGAGCATGCTACGGTCTAAATAAGTAACTTGAGTATTTAGGGTTTTCATTGTTGATTGTTCAGCCTGTGGTGCACCTGAGTCTTCACCACAACCTGTTAATACTAAGCTGCTCCCTAAGATCATTAAACTGCATAGAGAAGCGCGTTTGAAAGATGAGATGGTATCCGAAGCCATGATTGTTTCCTTGCGTTTTTAGGGGTATGCGTCTTTGTTTTAAAGTTAGCATAAAGTTCGCTGACTTAATCATAGCTTAATTAACAAAAAATGGGCACTAGGCCCATTTTCGTCATAACGAGTCGCTTTATGAAAAAAAAGCGTATTAGAGTAATCGTTACTTTTTCACGTATTTGGTGAGGATAACAATTCGCTGCCCGTCAACACGACCTTCGATGTGCTCAGGGTTGCTTGTTAAACCGATGTTTCTTACTGCTGTGCCACGTTTAGCAACAAGGCTACTGCCTTTAACATCAAGATCTTTAATTAGTGTTACAGTGTCACCTGCTTGAAGTACAACGCCATTACTGTCGATGTGTTTAATATCATCGTCTTCCGCAAGTGCTGTTTGTGCCCACTTTAGCGTGTCTTCTTCTAAATAAATCATGTCTAGAGCATCTTGTGCCCAGCCGTTATCGGCCGCTAAACGTTTTAACATGCGATAAGCCACTACTTGTACTGCAGGTGTTTGACTCCACATACTATCATTTAAACAATGCCAGTGGTTTGCAGTTAGATCGGCATTATTCTCAATTTGATCTTTACAAGTTTGGCAAACATAAATGCATTTATCAGAATGAGCCTCTGTAACAGGTGGCACCTCGTAAACAGATAGGTTATCTGTAGCGGTGCAAAGTTCACATTGGTTATTACTGCGTTCGATTAGTGCTTGTTCAATGCTCATAGGAGACTCTTTTTAGTTAACAAGGTAAGAAAAACAGCGCGCATTATAGCAAAAGCAGGTCCAAAGCGGAATATCCCTAATTATTGTAGGGATATGCTTTTTGTGTATTTATTGATTATGGCATCTAAGCTGCCAGAGTTTTTAAGCTCTTTAATAGCTGCATTTATTTTTGGTAGCAATAGCTGATGTTCACTACGCAGGCGAATTTTTAAGTTTCCCAGCGAATGTAAAGCGCCAAAGCCAATATCAACATTAAATTGCTCAGCCCAGTATTGTGCCGGAAGTTTGTCTATTATGACAACTTCGATACGCTGCATTTTTAATGCTTTTATTAGTTGTTTTTCAGAATGAAAATCAACGCGCTTAAAGCGATTGTCATCGTAGTAGTAATAGCCTAAGACAGTACCCACTGGCTGATTATTAATATTGTTAAGTTGCTGCCATTGAGTCACAGAGTTTTTTAAACTGACCAGGTACTCCTCAATGAGAAACAGGGTGTCTGAATAAATAAATTGCGGGTTTTGTTTTTCTGCTTGGCTTAGCCATTCAGGGCTAAGAACATCAAAGTCGATGTCTCCTTGGTGTAGGTATTTTACAGTCCTTTTTGCAGGAAGTTCGATATGCTGCACTTGAATATCAGCAAGCTGCATAACTTGCTTAATCATTTCGGGTAGGATCCCAGGGGTGTTGTTGTCGTTGATGTAATAAGGATAATAGTTACCCGAGCCAGTAACATTGTATTTTAATACCGGTTGCTGCTCAGCAAAAACTACTGGTGAGAGCAAAAGTAAAATTAATAAAGTCGAGTTAAAAAAGTTCAATGGTCTGATTGAATACGTTTTCATGTACCTAGTTTGGTTGGGTTTTTGTTTTTTAGCAAGGTAAACATCTTTCACTATACTTATAACAATAGTAATGTGGAGATAGCCACATCTAAGTGAGAAGTAGAATGTCAGAATTAAGTATTGAAGGTAACAAAAGTCAGAGTGTGACTCAGTATATAGCACGGCAGCCAATATTTAATGCTGATAGAAGTTTGTATGCATACGAATTACTGTACAGAGAATCGAGCGACAATGTTTTTCCGGTAGGCACGAGTGATGGTCAAGCGACAGGGCGGCTGTTTTTTAATGCGTTGATGCTGATGGGGCTCGAAAAGCTAACGGGGTTTCAACCCGCGTTTATCAACCTATCAACCGACGCTATTTTGGATGACTTTCCAAAGCTGTTGCAACCACGCAGTGCGGTTATCGAAATCGTTGAACGAGCGACGAGTATTCCTAAAGTAGTGAACCGCGTTAAGCAGTTAAAGCAAGAAGGCTACTTGTTCGCTTTAGATGATTACGATGGCACTGATAAATGGCAAGATATCTTACCTTTGATGGATTTTATTAAGCTTGAAGTAACGCAGCCGATTATCAAAACCAACATGATGATCAAAAAACTAAAACGCAGCTTCCCTGATACCACTATCATAGTTGAACGTATTGAAAATTATGAAGACTTTGAGCAGTTAAAAACCGCTGGTTGTGATCTGTTCCAAGGGTACTTTTTTGCCAAACCAGAACTTTTAAGTTTTGGAAATGTTGAACCATCAAAAGTTGCCGTACTTGAATTACTCAATTGCACTGCACAAACTGATTTAAATTTTGATGCTATTCAACAACGTGTTGCTAAAGATTTAGGGCTTACCGCACGCATTTTAAAGTTAGTTAATGCGCGAGCTAGCAGCACCCAACAAACTATTCGTTCGATCTCGCAAGCGGTTATTTATCTTGGTGAAGATGCGATTAGGCAATTTGTGCGTGTATTAGCACTTAGCGAATTAGGTAATGATAAACCGCAGGAGCTGACAAAACTTGGTTTAACAAGGGCAAAATTTATCTCTTTGATGCTTGAGCCAGGTGGGAAAGAGCTTGCTGAGCAAGGGTATTTGGTTGGGCTACTTTCTGTGCTTGATGCTATTTTAGATATGGAACTTGATACCATAGCAAAAGAGTTTTCGCTTGGTAGTGAGCTCTCTAGCGCTCTTTTAAACTTTAATGGGATGCAAGGTGCAAGCTTACAACTCACGAAAGCGGTAGAGGAAGAGCAATGGGAAACGGCTCATGAGTTGCTAATGATGATTCGTCCTGCCTCAAAAATGGATGTAGTTTTTCAAGCCATGTACGATGCTCGTGCATATGCAGATGACGTTTTCGTAAGCTTATCTTCGGTTACAGACTAAAAGTGCAGAGTTCGCTATGATGCGGGCTCTGTGTATCAAAAAGGTTTGTAAATAATGCGTTTAGCTTTACAGGTAGTGACCATCTTAGTTGCTTTGGCGTTACTTATACCAGGAGTAACCCAGCCGGTACTTACCCTTGAAGGAAAAATCGATAAATCTAAGCTTGCTAAAACAGGTATTGAAATGATTGCCGATGAAGGCGACCGGAATACCCGTAGTGTACTAATGATGGCATCAAGCATGTTGGGGCTTGATAGGCTTGAAGGTGAAATTGATGCCTATAAAAAAACACGCAGCATTTGGGGTACCGTGAATGAGCTTGCTAATAACAAAAACTACCTTGTCGCCGCGCTTGTTGCCGTGTTCTCCATAGTGATCCCCACTTTAAAATTGCTGATGCAATTGTTTTATTGTTTCTTACCTATGAATAAAATTAAACATTTACTCGGTCAACTCATACAAGGACTAAGTAAATGGAGCATGGTCGATGTGTTTGTGATTGCATTGATCGTGTCTTATTTAGCTGGCAACGCCGATGGGCAAATGGGCGAACTTATAAAAATGCATGCCGAACTGGGGGATGGATTTTGGTATTTTACTGGTTACTGCCTGTTTGCTATTGCTGCCAGCAATAGTATTAAAATAGATAAACCCTTGTCGAGCGCGTAAATTTCGGGCTACAATTTGGGCAATTAATTTTTAAGGTATGATGATGACGCGACTTTCAAGCTACTTATTGATAGCTATGATGCTGCTCACTTTTGTGGGTCAGTCAGTTGCGTCTGTTGCTATGGTATGTGATATGCCACATGGCAGCATGCAAATGGATCATCATGCTAATATGAATGCTGACAGCGACATGAGTGATATGGATTGTTGCCATGAAGATGCAATGGATAACAGCGATTGCGCGTGTCCGTTTAATGCCTGTACAGCTCACTCACTCCTTCCGTTAAATGATTTAGTTGTTAAATCAATTAAGCAATCCGAAAAAGTCACAGTGTTAGGCGCCAGCCAGCTTAGTTTCCACGCAAGTTCTTTATATCGTCCACCTATTACTGCTTAAGCAGGATAGGTCTGTCTAAAATTCAGTAAAACGCTGAAATACACCTCATTCTGCACCCAAAATCTATTGTTTTTTAACCATTTTTAAGATTTTTGGAGCATGTGATGACTCACAGCAAATTGATTAAGGCGCTTTCTCTAGGCGTAGTATTGATAACCTCAAGTTTAGTGAAAGCAGAGCCGTTGGCACTCAATCAGGTGATTGATTATGCACTGACTCACGAGCCTTGGTTGCAGGCGAATAAATACCAGCAGCAGGCGATAGAAGCGCAAAGTATTGCTGCAGGCACTTTACCAGACCCAGTATTAACTGTCGGACTAATGAATTTACCAACCGATGGCTTTGCCTTTGATCAAGAAGGTATGACGCAATTTAAAGTGGGCTTGTCGCAGCAGTTTAGTCGAGGTGATAGCCTTGCCTTGCAGCAGCAGGCATTAAGGCAATCAGCTGAGCAATATCCTTGGCTTAGAGCAGATCGTCAAGCCCAGGTTAAAGCCATTGTTAGCGAAGCCTGGCTAAATGCCTATCGCGCGCAAAAAAGCATTCAATTAATCAACCAAGATAAAGCTTTATTCAATCAATTAATTGATATTACTGAGGCAAGTTACGCCAATACACTTGGTGCGACTCGCCAGCAGGATATTATTCGCGCTCAACTAGAGCTCACTCGTCTTGAAGATAAGCTAGTGATGTTAGAGCAGCAGTTTGATAGTGCCAAAAAGCGACTAGCTCAATGGCTACCGATTGACATGTTAAACGGTGCTGTAAGCGATGAAAATATAAAGGTGGCCGCATTAATGCCTTATCAAGAGCTTGCTCCATCAGGGGTGATAGAAGTGTTGATGGCTCATCCCGCAATTATTGCTATTGAGCATGCTTTGCGTGCTAAGAATACACAAGTGCAAGTGGCAGAAGAAGCGTATAAGCCTCAATTTGGAATGAACCTAGGCTATGGCTATCGTGAAGACACGCCTATGGGGGACTCGCGCGCTGACTTACTCTCAATAGGGGTTAGTGTTGATTTACCTCTCTTTACAGATAACCGTCAGGACCAACAAGTTAATGCTGCGATAGCTAGTGCAGAGGCGGTAAAAACTAACAAACTTATTACCCTACAAAAACTACAAGGTCAGTATTTTAAAGAGTTAAGCCAGTTAAGCCGGCTAGCCCAGCGCAAAGCGCTGTATCAGCAACAGCTATTACCGCAAATGGCAGAGCAAGCTGAGGCGACATTAAATGCTTACACTAACGATGCTGGTGACTTTTCAGAAGTGATGCGTGCACGCATCAGCGAACTAAATGCGAAAATTGATGCGTTAAATATCGAAGTAGATAAACAAATAACCCTCGCTCGCCTTAACTATTACGCGGCGGCAAAAGATAGCCAAATAAATGCGGCACAAAGCCAAGGAGTTACCTATGAATAACACAGTCAAATTAGTTGTCGCTTTGGCGGTAGGTGCTGCATTGGCAACGGCTGTAAACAAACTTGCTGAGCAAGATCATGCAACTATGCCTAGCGCTGAAAAAAAGCCGCTATATTGGGTGGCACCTATGGATAGCAACTACCGTCGTGATGAGCCAGGTTTATCGCCGATGGGTATGGAATTGGTGCCTGTTTATGAGGAACAAAGCAGCGCTGAAGACAGCCCAGGTACTGTGAGAATCTCACCAGCCGTAGTGAATAACTTAGGGGTAAGAACAGCGCCAGTGCGTTTTAAATCATTACAAAGCACAGTTGATACGGTTGGCTATGTGCAATATGACCAAGACCAATTAGTGCATATTCATCCTCGTGTCGAAGGCTGGATCGAAACTTTATATGTAAAGGCTGCGGGTGACCAAGTTAAGCAAGGCGAGCCTCTTTATACCTTGTATTCTCCACAGTTAGTGAATGCACAGGAAGAGCTACTGCTTGCCCTTAAACGTAACAATGCGGTACTTATTCGTGCGGCTAAAGCGCGCTTAGCCTCATTAAATGTTTCTGACGATTTTATTGCGCGATTAGAGCAAAGCCAAAAGGTTAGGCAAAACATAACCTTTTATGCCAAGCAAAGTGGCGTATTGGATGAGCTAAATATCCGCGAAGGTTTTTATGTGAAACCGGGCACCACCATGATGAGTATCGCTCACCTAGAAGAAGTGTGGGTTGAGGCAGAAGTTTTTGAGCGTCAAGCTGGCCTTATTCATAAAGGCTTGCCAGTTACCATGAGCTTAGATTATTTACCGGGTAAACGTTGGCAAGGGAAGGTCGATTACATCTATCCAACCCTTGATGAGAAAAACCGTACTCTTCGTGTACGCCTTCGCTTTGCTAACCAAGATGGCCTACTAAAACCGAATATGTTTGCTGAAGTGAGTATTATTACTAGGCCGACTGAGCCGCAATTAGTCATCGCAAAAGAAGCGGTGATCCGCACTGGTAGCCAAGACCGTGTCGTGATTGATTTAGGCGAAGGCCGCTTTAAGTCAGTCGCTGTGACGTTAGGTCGCAGTGATAATCATGACGTCGAGATTTTATCAGGCTTACTGAAAGACGATAAGGTGGTTATTTCAGCGCAGTTCTTAATCGACTCAGAATCAAGCAAAAGCTCTGACTTTATGCGTATGCAAGAACCAGATAGTGACAGCGCAATGGTGAATGGCGTGATCAACAGCATTGACCGTGAAGCCAGAACTGCTGTAATCAGTCGTGAAGCCATCCCCAAGTGGGGCCGAGAGGCCGCAACCATGGAATTTCACTTTTCGCCGCGTATTGATATGTCTAGTTTGCAAAGCGATGATGAAGTGCATTTTACTTTTAAGTTAGTGGACGGTGAGTTTATGATTTTTGACATCATGACCATGAGCCATCCTATGCAAGGAGAAATGCAATGATAGCAGCCGTGATCCGTTGGTCAGTCGGGAATCGCTTCTTTGTATTACTGCTGTCTTTAATGTTGGCAGGTTTTGGGGTTTTTTCTTTAAAGAATACCCCAGTTGATGCCTTACCTGACTTATCTGATATACAGGTTATTGTAAAAACCTCTTACCCAGGACAAGCGCCGCAGGTAGTGCAAGACCAAGTGACGTTTCCGATCACTACGGCAATGTTGTCGGTGCCGGGGGCTGAAACGGTCAGGGGTTTTTCGTTCTTTGGTGACTCTTACGTGTACGTTATTTTTAACGAAGATACCGACCTTTATTGGGCTCGTAGTCGAGTACAAGAGTATTTGAGTCAAGTAAGTGCTCGCTTACCCGATTCAGCTAGGCCAGAACTTGGCCCAGACGCAACAGGTGTGGGTTGGATTTACCTTTATGCGCTGGTGGATAAAACTGGCAAAAACGATATTAGCCAGCTACGAAGTCTGCAAGATTGGTTTTTAAAGTTTGAACTGCAAACTGTGCCAGGTGTATCAGAGGTGGCTTCTGTTGGTGGTATGGTTAAGCAGTATCAGGTTAATGTCGACCCCGACAAATTACGAGCATATGGTATTCCACTGAGTTTAATTCAAAAAGCGATTAAACAAGGTAACCAAGAGCGTGGTGCCTCAGTGGTCGAAATGGCTGAAGCCGAATACATGGTATCAAGCACAGGTTATATTAAAGGTGTTGCCGATTTAGAAGCCATCCCGCTTGGTACCAATGCCAATGGTACACCACTGCAATTACGCGATGTGGCCGATATTAAACTTGGGCCGCAAATGCGCCGTGGGATTGCCGAACTTAACGGCGAGGGCGAAGTGACAGGTGGTGTGGTGGTGATGCGCTTTGGAGAAAACGCTGAAGCGACCATCAAACTAGTAAAGGAAAAGCTAGAGTCGCTCAAAAAAGGCCTGCCAGAGGGCGTTGAAATCATCCCTGTGTACGACCGTTCAAACCTTATTACACAAGCACTTGATAACTTAAGTTCAAAGTTAATTGAAGAATTAATTGTCGTGGCCTTAGTGTGTGTGGTGTTTTTATTCCATATACGTTCATCGATAGTTGCCATTATCACGCTGCCAATGGGGATTTTAACGGCTTTTGTGGTTATGTATTGGCAAGGTATAAATGCCAACATCATGTCGCTAGGCGGGATAGCGATTGCGATTGGTGCAATGACAGATGGCGCTATCGTGATGATAGAAAATATGCATAAACATATGGAGAAAACTCCACTGACCGACGAAAACCGCTGGCAAGTAGTGATGGACTCAGCCGCAGAAGTGGGGCCCGCGTTATTCTTTAGTTTATTAATTATCACAGTCAGTTTTATGCCAGTGTTTATTTTAGAAGCACAAGAAGGGCGTATGTTCTCGCCGCTGGCTTACACAAAAACCTATGCAATGGCGGCCTCGGCTGGTCTAGCGATTACACTGGTGCCGGTATTAATGGGCTACTTTATTCGCGGTAAGGTTATTTCGGAGCAGAAAAACCCTGTAAACCGCTTATTGGTGGCAGCGTATAAACCCTTGTTAAATGCGGTGTTAAAAGCGCCGAAAACAACACTGGTATTGGCTTTAGTTTTGGCAGTTATCGGCTTTTACCCGGTTAATAAAATTGGTAGTGAGTTTATTCCTCCTCTTGATGAGGGGGACTTGATGTATATGCCAACTACTTATCCTGGTATTTCAATTGGTAAGGCCCGTGAAATTTTACAACAGACCGACAAATTAATTGCCAGTGTGCCAGAGGTTGAGTCGGTATTTGGTAAAGTTGGTCGTGCAGATACTGCGACAGATCCAGCGCCGCTAACCATGATCGAAACCTTTATTCAGTTAAAGCCAAAGTCACAGTGGCGCGAGGGTATGACAACCGAGAAACTGAAAAAAGAGCTCGATAATCTGGTTAAGTTCCCAGGGCTCACCAATGCGTGGGTTATGCCAATCAAAACGCGAATCGACATGCTTGCCACTGGTATTAAAACGCCTGTGGGGATCAAAGTTGCAGGGCCAAAGCTGAGTGAAATTCAAAAAATCGGTGAGCAAATTGAAGTCATCTTAAAAGATTTACCGGGCACAGCTTCGGTTTACTCAGAGCGCGTTGCCGGTGGTCGCTACATCAAAGTCGATATCAACCGTGAAAAAGCAGCACGGTACGGTTTGAACATTGCTGATGTGCAACAGGTCGTTGCCACCGCTATCGGTGGTATGAATGTGACCGAAACGGTTGAAGGGCAAGAGCGTTACCCTGTTAACTTGCGTTACCCGCAAGATTATCGTGACTCGCCAGAAGAGCTGAAGTTGTTACCCATTGTGACGCCAAATGGACAACGTATTGCATTGGCTGACGTTGCTCATGTTTTTATTGAAGATGGTCCGCCGGGTATTAAAAGTGAAAATGCACGTATCAATGGCTGGAGCTTAATTGATATTGAAGGCAGTGATGTCGGCAGTTATGTTGAGCGTGCGCAACAAGCACTGCATGAGCAACTCGAGCTACCTGCTGGTTACTCAATTACATGGGCGGGGCAATATGAATATATGGAGCGCGCAAAAGCCAAACTCAGTTACGTATTGCCACTAACTTTGGCAATTATTGTGGTGCTGTTATATCTCAATTTTAGAAGTTTTATTGAGGTGGCAATGATCATGCTGACCTTACCACTTGCGATGATAGGCGGTATTTGGTTGATGTACCTTGAAGGCTTTTATTTCTCGGTCGCTGTTGGGGTTGGCTTTATTGCCCTAGCAGGGGTTGCCGTAGAAATCGGCGTGATCATGCTGGTTTATCTCAATCAAGCGTATCAAGATGCCAAAGCGCAATCAGCACAGTTTACGGTTACAGAGCTGCGCCAAGCAATTATCAATGGTGCAGGCCTTCGGGTTAGGCCTGTGATGATGACAGTTGCCACTATTATCATAGGTTTACTACCTGTGCTGTATGGTACTGGAACGGGAAGCGAGGTGATGAGCCGAATTGCAGCGCCGATGGTTGGCGGGATGCTCAGTGCCATTGTTTTAACGCTACTCGTGTTACCTGCACTTTATTTTATATGGCGTAAACGCCACCTATAAATTTTACAGTCAGTGTGTAACTTGTACGCTTTCACTTGCTTCAAGTTACACTTTTTATTTTTAAGGCGCTGATAATTAATGTTTTTTCTAATGGTGTGATTTATGCAAAGTCATATTAAATTGATTTTGATAAGGAATACACATGCAAGTTAAAACAATACAACAAGTTTATGATTGGACCGTGTTATTTCATACTCAAATGGCAGCTAATTTCCACAGTGTTAAAGATTTACTGGACGAGCATAATCAAATGCTGGTGGATTATTATCTGCAATATGAGAAGAAACTAGCAGAAGATCTCGTTGGCTTTAAAGCAATTACTGAGATAAACACGCTAGATACGTATTGCTATGAGTATTTTGCTGAAAACCCTGAGCTAATTACCTTCAACGATATCAGCACAGATCAGCAAATTGATGAAAAGGCGATTCAGGTTTACTTAACCACGCAACACCAAAAAGTAATCGACTTATACGAGTACTTGGTATCGCGCGCTGATACAGAGCAAACCAAAGAAAAGCTTGAGCGATTGCTAGAGCTTGAGCATCAAGGCCTTAAGCAAATGATGCAAAGCTCAAACCGCCATATGGATATGTAGTATACCCAAACCACCTCAAGATGCAGAATTCAGCGTTTCACAGGTGCTTAATATCAAGGCGTTACTTTGCAAGAGTGCAGTCCCTTTTAAGAAGTAACAACGATGAGAGTAAGTACCTGTGAAGCGCCCAACGGGTTGGTTTAAAAGCGATTTATACTGCGTTATCGATCTTAACAATAGAACCACTATTACTTGCAATCAATGCCTTGCCTAAATCGCTTTTAATTCCAACTGAAACTTACATCTTGAGGTGGTTTGGGTATATATTAATCCGCTTAATGAAAATCGAGTAAGAAGCCGACCTTCTTAAGGTATTTTTGCTCTTGCTGTAAGTCAGCTAAAAGCAAGGTATGTTCTTTGAGCCACTTATTGTGAAACTTTAGGAACATACTATTTTGCTTAGCTGTTATCTCAAGCTTAAAACCTTGATCGGTAATACGCTTTTGATTCAACAGTACCGCTAAGCGCAAAATCACAATAAGTTGTAATATTTCATAATGCTGCATTGTATGCAGTGCCGGAAACTCTTCTAAACGGATCTTTTTCCGATAAAAGCGGATCATGCAACTGAGCAAGGTTTGCTGTTGCTGCGTAAACCCTGGTAATTGGCTATTCGCAACGATGTACGCACTATGCTTATGTATTCCTGATGAATTTACCCCTAAGCCAATTTCATGCAGCTGCGCGGCCCAATCCAGTAAGTTGATATAGTCCGGATCAGTAAATTGCCATGCACCTTTTACTTGTTCAAACAGCCATTTTGCAGTTTTAGATACGCGGTTAGCATGCTCTTTATCTATGGCGTTACGTTCAGACAGGTTCTCTATGGTATTAGTGCGAATATCTTTATGGGCGAGCTTTTGCTGCATTTCATGAAGTAAACCTTCACGAAGAGAAAAGTCGCTGTATTGCATTGCTTCTATTTTAAATAGCTTAAATACTGCAATCAATATCGCTAAACCACCACAAATACTGACTTGTCGCTCAGCTGTGAGACCTTCAATTTGTAGCGCCTGAATTTGTTTAGCAGCAATAAACTGGGTTTTTAATTCTAGTAATCTCTCAAGCGTGATTAACTGTTGCTCGGCATCATTGGCGTTAATCATGGCAAGGATTGATTTAATTGTGCCAGATGTCCCTACTACAGATTGCCAGCCAGCCGATAAGTAGTTGGCAAAGATCACTTCGAGTTCTTGTTCTGCGCGAACCTCTGCTTTATCAAAGCGCTTAGCTGTAATTTGCCCATCAGCGAAAAACTGCTTGGTATAGCTGACACATCCCATGTTTCGGCTAGCTAGTAGCTTGTGTTTAAAATGTTTGCCAATTATGAGCTCAGTACTGCCACCACCAATATCAATAACTAAGCGATTTTCATCATGATGAATGTAATGGGCGACACCTTGATAAATTAAGCGCGCCTCTTCTTGCCCTGAGATCACTTCAATCGGGTAATTAAATACCCTACTTGCTTGGGTTAAGAACGAATGAATGTTTTTAGCGCGGCGTAATGTGTACGTCGCGGCAACTTTGACATTCTCGATGGGAAAGTCCTGTAAGGTGGTCGCAAATTGTTTAAGGATGGCTAGAGCACGTTCAATAGCTTCTTGGCTTAAGTGATTTTTATCATCCAAACCGTCAGCTAAGTAAACGCGCTGCTTTTCTTTGTGTAAGATCTGCAAAGAGCCATCGACCTCTCTTGCCACCACTAAATGAAAACTGTTTGAGCCTAAATCAACGGCAGCTATTGAGGGATAATCATTCATTATTATAGTTACTTTCCCATTTTTTAAGGTGGTCATAAATGGCAATTTGTGAGCGAATTTTCTTACGATTACCACGGCGCACATAGCTATTTTTTTGCTCACTATCGATTATGCGTGCTTTTGTTCTATCTTTAAACTGTAGTTCAAGAATATCAATGATAAGCTGTTTTAATTTTTTATCATAAATTGGAGTGGCCACTTCAACACGATGATCTAGGTTACGGGTCATCCAGTCAGCTGATGAAATATATACTTTTTCATCACCATTATTATGAAACACCATAACCCGCGGATGCTCTAAAAAGCGGTCAACGATACTAATGATACGAATGTTATCATTTGCGACAGAGGGTACTAACGAACACATACCACGCACTATAATACGAATTTTTACGCCACGTCTTGCGGCAAAATAAAGGTGATCAACCAGCTCTTTATCGACAAGGTTGTTTATTTTTAAAGTAATTCGCCCAGCCTTACCGTGCTCTACATTGCTAATTTCTGCATCTATCAGTGAGATGATAGTTTGCCTTGCATTGACTGGCGAGATCATCAAATGATCAAACTGAAATGGCTTATAACTACTTTCAATGAATTTAAAAACGCTATCGCATTCTTCGCTAATACTTTCATGCTTAGTGAATAAGCTAAAGTCAGTGTATATTTTGGCTGTTTTTTCGTGAAAGTTACCTGTGCCAATGTGTGCGTACTTCACTATGTTGTTTTTTTCTTTACGGTGAATGACACATAACTTGCTGTGTACTTTAAGTGCTGGGATACCAAAGATCACTTTAACACCAGCATTACTGAGTGTTTTTGCCCATTCGATATTATTTTGTTCATCAAAGCGCGCTTTAAGCTCGACCATGACAGTTACATGTTTGCCATTTTTGGCGGCATTAATGAGCGTAGAAACTAGACGAGACTGACTGGCTACACGGTAAATATTGACCTTAATTTGTGTCACATCCGGATCAAAGGCTGCTTGGCGTACAAACTCAAGTAAATGGTTAAAAGTGTGATATGGGTAATACAGCAAAATATCTTGCTCTGAGATGGCATCAAACACACTCGAGTAATTATTAAAGGCCGTGCTTTGTAACGCTGGTAGTGGTTTGTTTTCTAAGTACTGGCGGCCAACATTCGGAAACGCAATAAAATCGCGGAAGTTACGGTAACGACCACCGGGGATCAGCGCATCATGTTGACTAATATTAAGGCGTTTTTTCATCACTTTAAGCATTTCAGCTGGCATACTTTCGTCATAAACAAGACGCACAGGTTCAGCATAAATACGTTGCTTTAGTCCTTTCGACATTTTATCGAGCAAGCCTTCTTCAAGCTCGTCATCTAAATTGTACTCGGCATCACGAGTTAGTTTAATGGCATAACATTGAATATCATCAAAGCTAAAGAAGCTGCTAAACACATCGCGAATAAAGTAGGCGATGATGTCATCAAGCATCACAATAGTTTTATGACGGCGTGTTTTCTCTGGTGGCAAAATAACAAAGCGAGATACGCGGTCAGTTGGCACCTCCATCATGGCATAATGACTTTTTTGATTGGTCATTTCGACAAACAAATAGGTCATGGTGTCGTTTATTTGATCTGAATAGTCTTTCTTTTCAGTGAGTAAAATTGGCAGTATATGTTGTAGCACATTGTCGTGGAAAAACTTTTTCAGCCAGGTTAAATGAAATTCAGATAGTTTCTCTGGTAGCTCTACGTGAATATTGTGCTCGTTTAAATCATTCAAAATATCTTTATGAATTTGATTAAACTTTTTACCAAGCAGTAGCACTTTACTTTGGATCTGATGAAGTAGTATTTCGTCTTCTTCAAAGTTCGCATCAGGAATTTTATTAAGTAAAATTCGACGCTTTACATCGGCTACACGTACTCTGAAAAACTCATCCATGTTGTTTGAGTAAATACCTAAAAAGCGCATGCGCTCAATAATCGGGTTCGATTTATCTTTGGCTTCTTGCAGCACGCGTTCATTAAAAGACAGCCAACTAAGCTCTTTAGCAAAGTAGTTTACAGCTTGAGAAGAAGAATGTGATGCGTTCATCTGGTTTTCCAACGTTTATAACTAGTTAGAATATAGAGGATGCAGATGACGGTTGTATTAAAATACTCAAGCTGCCTCTAGATACCGTTTCAGTTGGAATTAAAAGCGATTTAGGCAAGGCATTGAATGCAAAGAATGGTTGCTCCCTTGTTAAATTCAATAACGCAGAATAAATCGCTTTTAAACCAACCCATAGGGCGATTCTCTGGGGCTTACTCTCTGCGTTGTTACTTTTTAAAAGGGAATGCCATTCCTGCAAAGTAACGCCTTGATATTAAACCCCAGAGAAACGCTGAATTCTGTATCTAGAGGTAGTTTGAGTATTAAACATGTCGGTTTTGTGACATGTATGTCATTAATTTTAAAGCTTAGTTTAAGCTCGGATGTCCCTATAAACTTGTTTGTTATGCGTCCTCAATATCAACAATTAGGTCTGTGGTAATAGACTCAAGTGCAGTGATTACTTCGTCTTTGTTCATGCCTATTGGTAAAGCAACGGTGGCAACAGCACTAAAAATAGGTACCCCCCAGTTAGGTGCACTTTGTTGTTTTGAATTTAGATGAGTGATATTCGCACCTTTATGGCGAATAACGCTGGCTAACTCTTGCACAATGCCTGGTCTGTCATTTCCTGTGATAACAAAATTAATCTGTTCAGACTTTTCTTCAGGTAGTATTTCGGCACCGCGTTCAATTCTAATTTCTAAATACGGCAGGCTATGTAGTGCATCTTGCAGCTCTTGCAGATGTTCTTCGGGGACTGCGGCTTCAATAATTCCTGCAAAGTGGCCTGCAAGATGGCTCAAGTTACTGCTTAACCAATTACCATGGTGGTTTAAAATCGTAGCTGAGAGGTCTTCAACCAGGCCGGGTTTATCTGGTCCTAAAATAGTAATTACTAACTGCTTCATACTTATATCTCTATAAAAATGCCTCTGAAAAATGCGAAAAAAGGAAGGAGGCGTTGGTTTAAAAATGATTCTTATTGTCGAAAAAATAAGTCCTATTGAGTATTGATGTAGTTTTATTGTTTGTCCAATTTTTTCCATATAGTTATAAAAAATTAGTTATAACAATTTGTTAGCTTGTGAATTTGGTCGTTATAAATACGCAGAACAATGTCGCAATTTGGTCATTTGTTAACGTTAAAATACGTTCCTTAAATACATGCTTTATTACACTGAATTATGACGTTTGTAACATTACTGTCATCTTGGTGAAATATAATGCGCGCAACGTTAAGTTTTAAGGGTGTTTTGATGACTTCCAATCCGAATAAACCTACCTTTCATACGGATAGAAGCCGTCTATTTAAAGACAGGTTTGCCAAGTGGGGTATTTCCGCAGGTGGCGTAATGGTGCTAGTAGCACTACTACTCATATTCTTTTACCTTCTTTATGTTGTTCAACCTATTTTTGAGTCAGCAAAAGTAGAGACACGTAACAGTGTAAAACTACAAAATGCGTCAGAAGTTGTTGGTCTTGGCATTGAAGAGCAAACAGAAGTTGCCTTTTTACTTGGTGAAAAAGGAAATGTTGACTTTTACAGTGTTGAAAAAGAGCAGTTTGGTAAAAAGATCACCACTCTTAATACAGAATTACCTAGCGATGTAAGCAGCTTTGCAAGCTCTGCACCGTTCCAAGGTCAATACGCATATGGCCTTGAAAATGGTTCTGTTGTTGTGGTTGCACCAAAATTCTTAGTGACATTCCCTAACAACCAACGTCAATTAACACCACGTTTAGATTACCCGCTGGGTGATTTGGCGCTAGAGGTCGATGACCAAGGTGCGGCAATCACTAAATTTGCATTTAGCCACTATGAAGATAAAACAGCGGTTGTTGCTTTAACGGCTGATAGGCGCGTTTTGTTTAGCAGCTTTGTAGGTGAAGAAAACATGTTCACTGGCGAAGTTGAGTGGGTTGTTGAACGAACTGAGCTGGATATTGAAGGTCGTGTTGATGAGCTATTAATCTCACCTGATACAACACGTACATTCGTGCGTTCAGCAAATCAAATTTACGTATACGATACGCGTTACCCTTCAGAGGTTGAGCAAATCCAACTGCTTGCTGCGAACGAAGAAAACGCGAACCTAGTTTCAACTCAACTATTAGCTGGTGCAAACTCACTGATGCTTGCCAACGATAATGGTGAAGTATCTCAGTGGTTTGAAGTAAACACTGAAGATGGCCGTGAGTTCCAAAAGATTCGTGCATTTGAAACCAGCAAGCAATCTAAACTAAACATTTTTACAGAATTCTACCGACGTACTTTCTTCACAACAGGTGCTAACGGTGAGCTAGGTATTTATTACACAACTAGCGATGCCAAACTGTGGCAAGGTAAAGTAAGTGAAGGTCCAATTCAAAACTTTGCAATTGCACCACGTTCTAACGCGGCATTGATTCTTGCAGATGACGCGTTGAAAGTAATTGAAATTCATAATGAGCATCCAGAAGTAACTTGGTCTGCACTATGGCAAGAAGTATGGTACGAAGGTTATCCAGAGCCGGGTTATATCTGGCAGTCAACGTCGGCAAGTGATGACTTTGAATCTAAGTTCTCATTAGTGCCAATTTCATTCGGTACGATTAAAGCTGCAATGTACGCGATGTTATTTGCGGTACCCATTGCACTTTCAGCGGCAATTTACACGGCGTACTTTATGTCGAGTGAACTACGTAAAGTAGTTAAACCGACTGTAGAAATCATGGAAGCATTACCAACGGTAATTCTAGGCTTCTTAGCAGGTCTTTGGTTAGCACCATTAATTGAAGAACATTTACCAGCGATTGTCGGATTATTAGTGTTGCTGCCAATTGGTATCTTATTAACCGCATTTGGCTGGAACAAATTACCGGCGTCTATCCGTCACCGTGTTCCTGAAGGTTCTCACTCAATATTACTGATTCCAGTTGTTATCTTTATTGGTTGGCTATCGTTTGCGATGAGTAACTCAATTGAGTTATGGATGTTTGACGGTAATGTGCGTCAGTACTTAACCAATGAATTAGGTATGACATTCGACCAACGTAACTCGTTAGTTGTTGGTATTGCAATGGGCTTTGCTGTAATCCCAACTATTTTCTCAATTGCTGAAGATGCGGTATTCAGTGTTCCAAAGCACTTATCAAACGGTTCATTAGCACTAGGTGCAACGCAATGGCAAACATTGGTTCGCGTAGTACTACTAACAGCAAGCCCAGGTATTTTCTCAGCAGTGATGATGGGTCTAGGCCGCGCTGTAGGCGAAACAATGATTGTTCTAATGGCTACAGGTAATACACCTATTATGGACTGGAGTATCTTCCAGGGTATGAGAACACTTGCTGCGAATATCGCGGTAGAGATGCCAGAATCTGAGGTAGGCAGCTCGCATTATCGCATCCTATTCTTAGCAGCATTTGTATTATTCATATTCACATTCGTTTTCAACACAGTGGCTGAGTTTGTTCGTCAGCAACTGCGCGAAAAATACAGTTCAATGTAGGTGGAGAAACACGACATGGTAAAGCAGTGGTTTAAGTCTGGTTCTCCTTGGATTTGGATGACCGGCGGTGCGGTAAGCATCAGTTTAATCTCGGTTCTTGGCTTACTAGCCATGATTGCTTGGAAAGGTTTAAGCTTTTTCTGGCCATCAGAAGTAGTGCAACTTGAGCTGCAAGGTTCAGTAGCAAAGCAAACAGTGATCGGTGAAGTTTATGACCGAGAACTAGTTGCAAAATCACGTATTGAGGCGACGGGCGTTGATTTATCTGATTACGACAAAGAGCAACTAGAGCGCTTACTCATTAAAACAGGTAACCGAGAGTATGTAGATCTAGATTTCCGTTGGGTACTAGAGACAGATATTACATCACGTACTACGCCAGCTGAGCTTGCTGTATTCGAGCGTAGCAAAAACGGTAACTTTTACGGTTATGTTGAACAGGTTATTAAAGACGGTGAAGTTATCACAGATAACAAAATCGAAGAGCTTTATGATCTTGTTGACCGCGCAGTTGACCTGAATGACCAAGCCTTAGATTTACAAAATGGTGAAATTGGCCATATCAACTATGAGCTTGAGCGTTTACGTTTAAAAGAAAAAGCATACCAGCTTGATAACGAACTAACAGATGAGCGTGTTGCAGAGCTTGCACAAGCGCGTGCTGAGCTACGCGCTGAGTACACTGTATTAGAAAATCAGTTATTCGCACTTCGCAAAGCAGCTAAGCGTGACCAAGTAACGGTTAAAGACATGCGTGGTGAAGTGGTTACTTTGCCACTTTATCAAGTTCTTGATGTGTGGTTCCCTAATGACATGGGCTTTTTTGCTAAGCTTGGTCATTACTTTGTACAACTTGGTAAATTTGTTTCGGATGACCCTCGTGAAGCCAACACTGAAGGGGGTGTATTCCCTGCGATTTTCGGTACTGTGTTTATGGTCTTACTAATGGCAGTGATTGTGACGCCATTTGGTGTAGTCGCAGCGATTTACTTACATGAATACGCAGCAAAAAACGCCATTACTAAGATGATCCGTATCGCGGTAATCAACCTTGCCGGTGTACCTTCAATTGTATACGGTGTATTTGGCCTAGGTTTCTTTGTATACATGCTAGGCGGCAGTATTGACCAATTGTTCTACCCTGAGTCGTCGCCAAGCCCTGTATTTGGTACGCCAGGTGTTATTTGGTCAGCATTAACGCTAGCAATTCTAACGCTACCCGTTGTAATTGTTTCGACTGAAGAAGGTTTATCACGTATTCCTAGTACAGTGCGCCATGGTTCACTTGCACTTGGCGCAACAAAAGCAGAAACGCTATGGCGTATCATCATTCCGATGGCAAGCCCAGCGATTATGACCGGTTTAATCTTAGCGGTTGCACGTGCAGCCGGTGAAGTAGCACCACTAATGCTTGTTGGTGTTGTTAAGATGGCGCCAACACTGCCACTTGACGGTAACTTCCCATACATACATTTAGATAGAAAATTTATGCACTTAGGTTTCCACATTTATGATGTTGGTTTCCAAAGCCCTAACGTAGAAGCGGCACGCCCGCTGGTATATGCCACGGCATTCTTACTGGTATCAGTAATTATCGCCCTGAATATCACCGCGATTGGTATTCGTAACCACTTACGCGAAAAGTTTAGAGCTCTTGAGCATTAATACAGAATTTTTATAGGTAGACAGAGATGATTACAGTTGCACCACAAGTAAACCAAGCGAAAAGCGCGGCAAAGCTAGATTTAGATAACCTAACTGCAGAACAAACTGCGTTAGAAATTAAAAACTTAGATCTATACTACGGTGATAAACAGGCACTTAGCAGCGTAAATATGAACATCCCGAAGGGTCAGGTAACGGCATTTATCGGTCCATCGGGTTGTGGTAAATCAACACTTTTACGTTGTATCAACCGTATGAATGACCTAGTTGATAGCTGTCGTATAGATGGTGAGATCTTACTACATGGTCACAATATCTATGATAAGAATGTAGATGTTGCTGCACTACGAAGAAATGTCGGGATGGTATTCCAACGTCCTAATCCATTTCCAAAATCGATCTACGAAAATGTCGTTTATGGCCTACGCTTACAAGGTATTAAAGAAAAGCGTAAACTAGACGAAGTGGTTGAACAATCTTTACGTGGCGCAGCGTTATGGGATGAAGTGAAAGACCGCTTACACGATAGCGCATTTGGTCTATCTGGTGGTCAGCAACAGCGTCTTGTTATTGCTCGCTCAATTGCTATCGAGCCTGAAGTACTACTTCTGGATGAGCCTACATCGGCACTAGATCCAATTTCTACTTTAGTTATCGAAGAGCTAATTAACGACTTAAAGAACAAGTTTACCGTGGTAATCGTTACTCACAACATGCAACAAGCCGCTCGTGTATCTGACCAAACTGCGTTTATGTACATGGGTGAGTTGATTGAGTATTCAGATACCAATACGTTATTTACAACACCAAGCAAGAAGAAAACAGAAGACTACATTACAGGCCGTTACGGTTAGTCAATAAAGTCACTTGGTCTCGTAGACGAAATTTATAGAGGTAGACAATGGAACATAATATCAATAAACACATTTCGGGCCGTTTTAATGAAGAGCTTGAAAATGTGCGAAACCATGTATTGAACATGGGAGGGTTAGTTGAGCAACAACTAAACAGTGCACTAGATGCTGTTAGCAATGGTGATGCAGAACTTGCACAAAAAGTACGTGAAAACGACTATAAAGTGAATGCAATGGAAGTGAACATCGACGAAGAGTGCACGCGCATCATTGCTCGTCGTCAGCCAGCAGCAAGTGACCTACGCCTTGTGATTGCAATTGCTAAAACAATTGCTGATTTAGAGCGTATTGGTGATGAAGCTGAGCGCATTGCTAAAGTAGCGCTGGACTCATTCACAAAAGATCAGCAAGACCTACTGGTGAACATTGAAAACATGGGTCGCCAAGTATCGAAAATGCTTCACGATGTTCTTGATGCATTTGCACGTATGGATGTGCAGTGTGCGTTTGAAGTACACAAAGAAGATGCCAAAGTTGACCGTGAATATGAAGCAATTACACGTCAGATCATGACATACATGATGGAAGATCCACGCTCAATTCCGAAAATTATGGATTTAGTGTGGTCAGTTCGTTCATTAGAGCGAATTGGCGATCGTTGCCAAAATATAGCTGAATACATCATCTATTTTGTAAACGGTAAAGATATTCGTCATACATCTCAAGAAGATATAGAAAAGTCGCTGTAAATTAAGCCGCTCCTTTTCATTATTAAATCGAGCGGCCCTTGGGCCGCTTTGTGTTTTATTGGTGATGTAAGGCAGAAAAAGCGTTCACAATCGAACACAATGCTGTAAAATTCGCAGCTGCCAAAGCATACTAATTTATAAAGGGTCAGTTATGCCTACAAATGCATTTTTAGGGGTTTTTGCTAAATCACCTATTAAGCCTATGGAAGATCACATTAAGAAAGCACATCAAGCAAGTAAAGCATTGATACCTTTCTTTAATCACGTTTTTAAAGCAGAGTGGCAAGAAGCGGAAGAAATCCGCCTAAACATTCGCAATTTAGAGCGTGAAGCTGATGAAATGAAACGTAACATCCGCCTTCAACTACCACGTGGTTTATTCATGCCCGTTGAGCGTACCGATTTGCTTGAGCTTGTTACCCAACAAGACAAAATTGCTAACAAAGCAAAAGACATTGCAGGTCGTGTAGTTGGTCGTGAGATGACTATTCCCACTGAAATACAAGAAGATTTCCTTGTTTATTTAACGCGTTGTGTTGATGCGACTAAACAAGCATCAAAAGCAATCAATGAGCTAGATGAGCTGCTAGAAACTGGCTTCAAAGGTCGCGAAGTTACTTTAGTTGAGAAAATGCTCGTTGAATTGGACGCTATTGAACAAGACACGGATGACATGCAAATCAAAATTCGCCGTCAATTGCGCGCCATCGAAAATGAACTTAATCCTGTCGACGTAATGTTCTTATACAAGATCATTGAATGGGTAGGCGAGCTTGCAGATATTGCTGAGCGCGTAGGTTCTCGTCTTGAGCTGATGTTAGCTCGTTAATTTCAAATCAGTTCAAAAACGAAAAAATTAAAGGTTCACACAATGGATATCATTGCAAATTACGGCACGATACTGGTTTTAACTGCCGCCGCAGTTGGTTTCTTCATGGCTTATGGTATTGGTGCAAATGATGTTGCCAATGCGATGGGTACATCAGTTGGCTCAAAAGCACTTACAATTAAACAAGCAATCATCATCGCGATGGTGTTTGAATTCGCTGGCGCATACCTTGCTGGTGGTGAGGTTACATCTACAATCCGAAAAGGAATTATTGATGCGACGCCATTTATGGACATACCGGAACTTATGATCCTTGGTATGATTGCCGCACTATTCGCTGCGGGTAGCTGGTTATTGATTGCCTCTTTCTTAGGCTGGCCTGTATCTACGACTCACTCAATCATTGGTGCCATCATTGGTTTCGCTCTGGTTGCTGTCGGTAGCGAAGCAATCCAATGGAACAAGGTAATGGGTATTGTTGGTAGCTGGATTGTTACCCCTGCTATTTCTGGTTTTATTGCATACCTGATCTTTATGAGTGCGCAAAAGCTAATTTTTGACACTGATGCACCACTGAAAAATGCTAAGCGTTTCGTACCTGTGTATATGGGTCTAGCAGGCTTTATCATGTCACTGGTAACAATTAAGAAAGGCTTGAAGCACATTGGTATTGATTTAGGTGCTGTTGAAGGCTACGCGCTTTCTATCGCGATTGCAGTTGTCGTAGCTGTTATTGGTAAGATTGCTATTGCGCGTCTGAAAATCGATCCTAAAGCTGACAAAGCAATGCAATTTAACAACGTTGAGAAAGTGTTCGCAGTACTTATGGTACTAACAGCATGTTGTATGGCTTTCGCACACGGTTCAAACGATGTTGCTAACGCGATTGGTCCACTAGCTGCTGTTGTAAACATTGTTGAGCACAACGGTGAAATCGCTAAGAAAGCGGCTATCGCATGGTGGATTTTACCACTAGGTGGTTTAGGTATTGTTGCTGGTCTTGCTATCTTAGGTAAGAAAGTAATTAAAACAATCGGTGAAGGTATCACGCACTTAACACCAAGCCGTGGTTTTGCTGCAGAACTTGCTGCGGCTTCTACAGTTGTTATCGCTTCAGGTACTGGTTTACCTATTTCTACTACACAAACACTGGTGGGTGCGGTACTAGGTGTAGGTATGGCACGTGGTATTGCGGCACTTAATATGGGTGTTGTAAGAAACATTGTAGTTTCTTGGGTAATTACATTGCCAGTTGGCGCAGCCCTTGCTATTGTTATTTTCTACGTACTGAGAACTGCCTTCGGGGTATAAAAAGTACTAAAAGACTTTTAGCTTGAAAAGATCTCAATGCCTTAGGTATTGGGGTCTTTTTATTTTCAGGTAGAGTATGAATAACTTACCAAGTATAAAACAACTACAGTATTTACTAGCAGTCCATCAACATCAACACTTTGGCCGCGCAGCCAGCGCCTGTTTTATTGGTCAATCTACATTAAGTAGTGCAATTCAAAATCTAGAAGAAACTTTAGGTTGCCAGCTCATAGAGCGCGAAAACCGCAGTTTAATGTTTACAGCTATTGGCGAGGAAGTTGTAGAGAAAGCCCGTAAAATTATTGACGACACTCTTAGTCTAAAAGAGCTTACAAAGAGCTTTTTAACGCCTTTAAGCGGGACACTTACTCTTGGTGTGATCCCAACGATTGCCAGCTTTATTGCTGCGCCCTTATATCATTTCTGCAAACAAACCTTTACTGAGTTAGAGTTAGTCTTGGTTGAAGATACCAGCGACAAGCTACTCGATAAGCTAGAGCACGGACAAATTGATATGGCTTTACTGGCCTTGCCATTTGATACTGAAAAGTTTCATACCCAAGTACTTGCCAAAGATCACTTCAGTCTAGTGCATCATAAAGATTACACTCCAGCGGATGGTGTAGAAGATTTTAATCTGTTACCTGATGCTAGCGTGTTTTTACTTGAACGTGAGCATTGTATGACTGGGCACGCGCTAAGTGCCTGTCATTTAAATCGCTCAAGCTGTATTAATCCATTTGAAGCGGCAAGCTTACATACTTTATTAAGTATGGTTGAACACCAACTGGGTGTTACTTTCCTACCTCAAATGGCCATAAATGCCGGCATTTTAGATAAGAAAGATATGGTCGCAACGCCATCTCAAGGCGATGCTTACCGAGAAATAGGTATCGTGTGGCGTAAAACCACAGGCCGGATCAGAGACTTTAGGCTGTTTAGCCAACAGTTAGAGCTATTTCTTAACAAGCAATGTAGCTTAGACGGTCAGTGTGACAACGAATAAAGCCTCTACCTCTAAATAAAACCCCAAATAAAAAATTTGGGGTTTTTTATTATTTAAACAAACTATTTTTTTCCTTCCCTCGACTAACATAATAACAAAACCATAAAAGGCAGATCAGATGACGAGGCTAGTGTGTTTTTTCAATCACTTGAAACATTAATTGCTAAAGCGCAGCAAGGTAATAAACGGGCGTGGTTGAAATTAGTCAAGCAGCACGAAACACAGGTGTATAACTATTGTTTAAGGATGCTAAGCCACCCTGATGATGCAATGGATTTGATGCAAGAAGTGTTTATTTCTGTATATAAAAGCTTGCCAAGTTTTCGCGGGGAATCGAGTTTTAACACTTGGCTCTATCAAATTGTGCACAGGCGCAGTGTTGAATATTATCGCCGCCGTAAGCTGCATCAGAGCTTGGATTCTGTACCAGAAGAAAGTTGTGAGCAGAGTGAGTTAGAAACCAATCGACTGCAATCCGAGCAGCATTATGAGCTCAAAGAAATGATGAATAATTTACCCTGGGAGCAACGCTTGGTGGTGGAGTTAAAATTTTTTCAGCACTGTACGTTTGAAGAGATAGCTGAGCAATTAGGTATTTCAACCAATACAGCTAAATCGAGACTATACAGTGCACTTGGTAAGTTAAAAGTGCATTTGGAGGCCGTAGATGGCTAATTTAGATTCATTGTTTAGCGCATGGTTAGAAGGCGAAAGTCTTACAGACGAGCAAATTGCGTTGCTACAGGCCAATGCTGAATATGCATTAATGATGAGTAATGCAATGCAATGGCAACAGCAAAGTCAGAATTATGAAACGGTGTCAGTACCAAACTGGGATCGAGAGTCCAGTATGCCAAAAGTACAAAAATCGAATCTGTTTTTTGGTTCAGGGATGTGGGCAGTGGCTGCATCAATTGCATTTTGCGCGTGGCTTTTTGTTAGTAATCCACAGCAAGGAAATCAGCAATTACTCGAGCAAGTGGCCAAACAAACCAATTTATTAGAGTCACAACAAAAGCAAATAGATCAATTGCAAAATATTATCACTGCGCAAAATGAAGTGCAGCAGCAACAAATGTATCAGTTAGCAAAAGAAGCTATTAAGACGGGGCGAGTAGAGCGTCAGGAAGATATTGCCAGTGTGCTTGCATATATTAAAACGCAGCGAGCCCAAGACCAAGCGTACTTACGTATGCAATTAAATGATTTAGCAGAGCAAGTGGATGGTAGCCCATTGCCAACCGTTGCCAATAACTTGGAGTATTAAGATGTCAAAATACAAATCAACCACAGCTGCCTTATTGCTTTGCACAGTAGTAAGCTTATCAGCACAAGCAAGTGATGAATTAGATCAAATTCAGCGAGAAGTAGGCATAATGGAAAAAATCCTAACAGCCGCATTAAAACAAGATACCGATAACAAGGTAAGAAACGTGTCTTCAAGTTATTTGCAGCACCAAGGCGTGGTGTTTAGCTTTGATGTGCGAGGTAGCTCACGTTGGTCTTCAGTATTTGCGACTGTGCCTGATGCCCCCCTTCCACCACTGCCAGATATCGATTTTGAAGAGCTGGCTGAAATAGAAGTGCTGGGCGAACATGTGCAAGTGATTAGCGATGCTGTCGTAGTGAAAACCCAAGAGGCCTATCAACAAGCCATGGAAGTAATGCGAGAAAGCGCTGAACGAGTTCGTGAAGTAGCTGAACAAGAGCGCGATGTTAGCCGTGAAATCCGCGACCTTGAACGTGAAAAGCGCGACCTTGAATTTGACCGCCGTCACGATAAAGATGCGAAAGAGCAAGAGCTCGAAAAGCGTAAACAGGCTTTGCAAGCATCTATCAAAGAGCTTGAAAAACAGCAGCAAAAGTTGTCATTAAAACAGCAAGAAATGCGCAAAGAGTTAGCTGAGAAGAAGCAAGCGCGTGTTAAAGAACAAAAACAGCAATTGGCCGCCTTAGCTCAGCAAGTAGATAAAAGTTTATCACTGACCTTATGTGATTATGGTAGCGGCTTAAGAAGTCTACCTAATGATGAGCATGTCAGTTTTATCATTCGTGGTGTTAGCGAAGGTAAAAGTGAGCAAGTAAAAGTGTTTAAAAAATCAGATATTAAAAAGTGTGTGGTTGGTGATATAAAAGCCGCACAATTACTTGATAAAGCATCAAGTTATAGCTTTTAAGCTTTCACACTCCCAACTAAAAAAGCAGCCTAAAGTGGCTGCTTTTCATTCATTGAAAATGGTTTTAAGTCGGGTAAAAACAACAAGTAAACCCACACGACTAAATTAAAGTAAGGTACTAACCCTAGCCCTGTAAATGTTTTTACCGGATACCCCTTAAAGGTCGCATTACGGTAACATTGATACGCTATCCCTAGATTCACAATCAGTAACAAAACGATTAGTTGTGTCATCACTTTTCTCCTTTATACCGTCAATACATGGACTTAACGATGTTAAGTTATATTATGTATGTTTAATATAATATGCAATGTCATGTTTTTTTTAGATAATCACCATAAATGCATGACATTTCATCTTGCTGTGGATTTAAGTATAGATGAGTATTGTCAGTATGGAAGTTTAAAAACTAATAAAAAATGTTTAAAAATGTATTAAATTTAAGCTTTTTAAGGCTAGATAATTGTTAGTTAAACAGATTATTTTCAGATATTTTTTTAAGCTCGTCGCTTATTTTTTCAACCGGAACAGGACGAGCAATAAAGTAACCTTGACCATAGTCGACACCAATCTCTTTTAGCGCTAAGAATATCTCTTTATTTTCAACATATTCAGCAACAGAGCGTTTATCTAAAGAAGTACTAATGTCATTAATCGCTTTCACAAGAGCTAAATCGATGGGGTCATTCAACATGTCGCGGACGAATGAGCCATCAATTTTTACATGCTGAGCAGGTAATTGTTTAAGGTAGTTAAAAGTACTAAAGCCAGTTCCAAAGTCATCAATAGAGAAGTGGCAACCTAAGCCGTTTAATCGCTCGATCATGGCACGGGTAGCAGCAAGGTTATTGATACTTGCAGACTCAGTGATCTCAAAAATAATGCGTGTTGGTTCAACACTGTATTCTTTTAAGCTCGACTCAATATGTGGCAGCAAGCGCTCATCTAAAAATGACTGTGCAGACAAGTTAATCGCAACTTGATTTAGTTCGGGGTACTTGGCAACGCTTTTAATAGCATTACGAATTACACATTGATCCATCAAAAAGGTATCGTTTAAAAGCTCTAGTGCAGGAATAAACTGGTTAGGGTAGATGAGTTCATCATCAAGCGTTAAGCGTAATAAAGCTTCAAAATAGGCAACGTGACCTTGCTTGAAATCCCAAATCGGTTGATAGTGTAATTCGATAGCATCATGTTGTAATGCTTGGCGAATACTGTGGCCCCACTCAAGGCCAGCTTGTAAACTGTTGTGGCTAGAGTCTTCCTTCGAGTAGCAATGAACTAGATTTCGGCCTAAGCTCTTTGCCACATACAGAGCAATATCAGCTTGCTTTAAACACTCACTTGGATCGTTATTTTCAGCGGTTATTTGGGTTAAACCTATCGAGCAGCTAATTGAGTATTCTTGACCTTCTGAGTGAAAACGGTGTTTTTCAATCGCCATACAAATACTTTCTGCAACTAAGTGCGCATCGAGTAAGTTGGTATTTTTTAAGATCACGGCAAATTCATCACCACCTATACGGCAGATCAGGTGCTCCTCACTGATATTTGTAATGAATAACTGAGCAACCTCTTTTAAAACGATATCACCTTGTTGGTGACCTTTACTGTCATTGATAATTTTAAAGTGATCTAAGTCGATATAAATGAGCGCATGCTCGGTATCATTACTGGTGTATTTAGCTTTACAAATACGTTGTAATTGTTGGTCAAAGTAGTAGCGGTTATGCAGTTCTGTGAGCGTATCATGGAGCGCTAAGTGACGTAGTTGCAGTTCAGCTTGCTTACGTTCATGGATGTTATCGATAGTAGCAGTTATCGTCGCTGAGTTTTGGCTATTTTTAATCAGCTGTAAGCGGCACTCAACCCAAATTGCATTGCCATTTTTGTGTTTTAACTGAATTTCAACTTGTTGCTGTAACTCGCCACCACGCAAGATACTCTGAATTGTAGCCTGCAGCTTTGTTTTGCACTCAGGCAAACAAAAGTCAGTTAATGATTTCGCCAAACTAGACTTAATGCCGTAGCCCGTCAGATGCTCCCATGCTGGGTTAATAAAGCGAATATTACCCTCTTGGTTAAACTCAAGTACCACAGTATTGAGATGTAATAAAATACGTTGGTGGGCAGAAAACAGCTCTTTATAACGGCTTTGGCTCTGACTTAGTTGTTCTACTTTTTGCGCAAACTCTGCATAGCTCACCATAAAGTCTTCACGACGGGCGGCATGATCGCAGACTTTACTCAATAACGAATGATCGTAAGGTGCGCGAATAAAATCAGTGACGCCAGAAAGTAACAATTGCTCAGCGTAATCTGCATCATTGTTATCTATGATGGTTACAATTGCTTGTTTAGGGTTGTGCTGTAAAATTTCACTAATCAATCCGGCTGCGGTATCAGAGTGAGATTCAGTGGCATCTATCAGTACAATGGCAAACTTTTGCTGCAAATAGGTGGCAAGGGCCGCTTTTGTTGATGTGGTATGGGTAATAGCGAAGCTGAGTTTTAGCTGTTCGCTAATGTCATTTGCTTTACGGTTATCTGTTTCAAGTAGTAATAAATTAAGGCGACTACTTTTTTCAAGGTGAGTTGATAACACGTTTGCCAGTACTTGCGGTAGCATATCTTGGCGCTCAAACGGCAGTACGGCATCAATACCATAGCTTCGTGCAGTGGTTTCGGCTATGCGTTCACAATAAATTGGAGGAGTAAGTAAAATCGGTGTGTTTTTTGGGGTCTTTAATAACCCAGAGCGAATCATGCGCGAGAAACGCCAGCCATCAATTTTACCGACCTCAAGGCCTGTAATGATAATATCCACAGGGTGGCTTTTGAGAATTTTTAGCGCATCTTGAGAGTCACTAGCTTCGATAAAGGTGAAGACATTAAGCTTATTTAATGTAGTCTTAATTGTTTCACGCTCAGCAACGCTCGCGTTCAAAATTAGCAGCTTTAACTGCTTTGCCATGGCGCTACTACCTCTTACTTAACCCATGTTTAGTGAATAAGCTAGAATAATGACATTTTGCCTAATCTACAAGCAAACTTTACCTAAAAGCGGTTATTAAGCACTTAAGTCTAAAATCGCCTTTAGCGAGCGCTAAGATGGTGCAGGGCTTTGCTTGAGGTAGTGGGCGTATCAGAGTAAACTTGGCGCGTTTTTATTAATGAGAGATATGCTCCATGCGCGTAGCTGATTTTAGCTTTGACCTTCCTGATGAATTAATTGCTCGTTTTCCTAAAGCAGATCGAACTAGCAGCCGTTTACTGACGCTTGATGGCCCGTCAGGGCAAGTTGAGCACAAAGTATTTAGTGATATTTTATCGCTCGTTAACGAAAATGACTTATTAGTTTTTAATAACACCAAAGTGATCCCTGCTCGCATGTTCGGGCAAAAAGAGTCGGGTGGTAAGCTAGAGGTATTGGTCGGGCGTGTGCTTGATGAGCACCGAGTGCTGGCTCATGTACGTGCCAGCAAATCACCAAAACCAGGATCAAAAATCATTCTTGAAGGTAAAGCTGAAGCAATCATGGTTGCCCGTCACGGTGAGCTATTTGAGCTTGAATTTGCCAAAGACGAAAATGTACTTGATATTCTTAATGACATTGGGCACATGCCATTGCCACCCTATATTGACCGCCCTGATAACGAATCAGACCGTGAGCGTTACCAAACAGTATATGGTGAAAAACCAGGTGCAGTTGCAGCCCCAACTGCAGGCCTGCATTTTGACGATAAGTTAATGGCAGCCTTAAAAGATAAAGGCATTAACATGGCGTTTGTGACTTTGCATGTTGGTGCAGGTACTTTCCAGCCTGTGCGCGTTGACTCAGTTGATGAGCATGTCATGCACTCAGAGTACATCGAAGTACCAGATGAAGTGGTTAAAGCGGTAGCTGAAACGAAAGCAAAAGGTGGTCGTGTAATTGCGGTGGGTACTACGTCAGTGCGTTCGTTAGAGTCAGCTGCTAAAGTGCACGGCGGCAAATTAGATACATATTTTGGTGATACCGATATCTTTATCTACCCGGGTTATCAGTTCAATGTGGTTGATGCCATGGTGACAAATTTTCACTTACCTGAATCAACGTTAATCATGTTAGTGAGTGCTTTTGCTGGCCAAGAGAACATTATGGGTGCCTACCATACGGCTATTGAGCAGCAGTATCGCTTCTTTAGTTATGGTGATGCGATGTTCTTAACGCGCAAATAACTATAAAAAGCCCAGTTTTTTAACTGGGCTTTTTATTTTCGAATTTAGCCCAATTTATAGTAATAAACCCGCAAACAGGGTAGAATCGAGCGGTTAAATTATAGCTTGTTGGACTGTTTTTCCGACACTGAGGATAATATGAAATTTGAATTAGACCGCACTGACGGTAAAGCGCGCCGCGGCCGCTTGATTTTTGAACGTGGTGTTGTAGAAACGCCAGCATTTATGCCAGTAGGTACTTACGGTACTGTTAAAGGCATGACGCCTGACGAAGTGAAAGATACCGGTGCGCAAATTTGCCTAGGTAACACTTTCCACTTAATGCTGCGTCCTGGTACAGAAATCATAAAGCAACACGGTGATTTACACGACTTTATGAATTGGGATCGTCCAATCCTAACTGATTCAGGCGGTTTCCAAGTATTCAGCTTAGGCGCAATGCGTAAAATCACTGAAGAAGGCGTAATGTTCAGCTCACCAGTTAATGGTGAAAAAATCATGCTTTCGCCAGAAAAAGCGATGCAAGTTCAGCGTGATTTAGGCTCTGACATCGTGATGATTTTTGACGAATGTACGCCATACCCTGCGACAGAAAAAGAAGCTAAAGATTCTATGGAGTTATCACTTCGTTGGGCTAAACGTTCAAAAGAAGGTCATGGCGATAACCCAGCTGCGCTATTTGGTATTATTCAAGGTGGTATGTATCCTGAGCTTCGTGCACAATCACAAAAAGGCCTAGAAGAAATCGGCTTTGATGGTTATGCCTTAGGTGGTTTATCGGTAGGTGAGCCGAAAAATGAGATGATCAATATTCTTGATCACTGTGCTTACAAAATGCCTGAAGACAAGCCTCGTTACTTAATGGGCGTTGGTAAACCAGAAGATTTAGTTGAAGCGGTTCGCCGTGGTATCGATATGTTTGACTGTGTAATGCCTACGCGTAATGCTCGTAACGGTCATTTATTCGTAACAGGCGGCATTGTTAAAATCCGTAATGCAGTCCATAAAACAGACACGGGTCCACTGGATCCTGAGTGTGATTGTCATACTTGTAAAAACTATTCACGTGCATACTTGCATCATCTTGATAAATGTAATGAAATCTTAGGCGCACGTCTAAACACGATTCATAACTTACGTTATTATCAACGCGTGATGGAAGGCTTACGTAATGCCATTAGCAATGGCAAACTAGACGAATTTGTTGCAGATTTTTATGCACGCCGCGGCCAAGAAGTGCCTGAGCTTGCAGATACATCAGATTAAATTTTTAGAAAAATTAAAGAGGAAGTGAAATGAGTTTATTCATCTCAAACGCCCACGCAAGTGCGGCAGGTGCAGCACCAGCAGGTGGTGGCATGGAAATGCTGATCATGTTGGGTATTTTCGGTCTGGTATTTTATTTCTTAATCTACCGTCCACAAGCTAAGCGCGTAAAAGAGCATAAAGCACTAATGAGCGCAATGGCAAAAGGCGACGAAGTACTAACGCAAGGTGGTTTAGTGGGTAAGATTGCTAAAATCGCTGATGACAAAGACTTCATCGTGATTTCATTAAATGACCAAGCAGAAGTAACAGTACAAAAATCAGCTGTTTCTGCAGTATTGCCTAAAGGCACTATGAAGTCGCTATAACAATAAAAATAAGGACTCACACGTGTTAAACAAGTTTCCATTATGGAAGTATTTACTTGTTCTTGTAGTGTTAGTCGTTGGTATTTTATATGCCTCTCCTAACTTGTATGGCCGTGACCCGGCCATACAAGTATCGGGCACTAAAGGTACTGATGCTGACCTCAGCGTACTCGATAAAGTAAATGCGACTCTCAAAGAACATAACGTTACTGTTAAATCAAGTAAACTTGAAGACGGACAAATTCTGGTTCGTTTTAAGAATGTTGAAGACCAACTAAAAGCGCAAGATCTACTGCGTGATTCCCTTAGTGAAGATTATATCTCTGCAATCAATATGGCTCCTGCTCAACCAGAGTGGTTAAAGTCACTGGGTGGTAACCCAATGAAGCTAGGCCTAGATTTAAGCGGTGGTGTTCACTTTACTATGGAAATCGACATGGCGACGGCGGTTGATACTCAGCTTGAGCAAATGGAACAAGATTTCAAAAGTGACTTACGTGAAGAAAAACTACGTTATCGTACTATTCGCCGTGTAGCGAATAGTGAGCGATTACGTGTTGAAATGCGTAACGAAGAAGATAAAGACGCTGCAGAGCGTTTCTTATCAACACGTTACCCATTAAACGTTTATGTTGATGATAGCAGCAGCGATAATGCTTTTTATGCCAGCATGAGCGAGCAAAAGCTTAAAGAAATTCGTGATTACGCTATCAAACAAAACGAAACGATTATTCGTAACCGTATTAACCAGATTGGTGTTGCAGAGCCGAACGTACAGCGTCAAGGTGCTGAGCGCATTATCGTGCAGCTTCCGGGTGTACAAGATACAGCTCGTGCAAAAGAAATTCTTGGTGCAACAGCAACATTAGAATTCCGCGAAGTTGATGAAAACGCAGATGCAAGTGCTGCGCTTCAGGGCCGTTTACCGCCTGGTACTGAAATGATTATGGCTCGTGAAGGTTACCCTGTGGTACTTAAGCAACGCATCATCCTTGAAGGTAGCCACATTACTGGCGCGCAATCAGGTATGGATGAGTATCAACGTCCACAAGTTAGCATCACGCTAGACAGTAAAGGTGGCGCGAAAATGAATGCGTTCACTAAGCGTGCGATCGGTAAACGCATGGCAACGGTATTTATCGAATATAAGCCATCAGGTAAAACAGATGAAAATGGTAAAGCACTTCCACCAATTAAAGTTGAAGAAGTGATTAACGTGGCGACGATTCAAGCGCGTCTTGACCGTTCATTCCGTATTACTGGTATCGATAACCCAGCTGAAGCACATAATCTTAGCTTATTACTACGTGCGGGTGCACTTGTTGCGCCAATTCAAATTGTTGAAGAGCGCACGGTAGGTCCAAGCTTAGGTCAGGAAAACATTGAAGCGGGTATGACCGCGGTTGTGCTTGGTTTCGTGTTTGTACTTTTATTTATGCTTGTTTATTACAAAGGTTTCGGCATGGTGGCGAATATCGCCCTAGGTGCCAACTTAGTACTAATCGTCGGTGTAATGTCGCTTATCCCAGGTGCAGCGCTAACGCTACCGGGTATTGCCGGTATCGTACTAACCGTAGGTATGGCCGTTGATGCCAACGTACTTATCTTCGAACGTATTCGTGAAGAACTTGCAGATGGACGCAGTCCACAACAAGCGGTTCATTTTGGTTACGACAGCGCGTTTAGCACAATTTTAGATGCTAATATCACAACGCTTATCGCAGCAGTGATCCTATTTGCAGTGGGTACTGGTCCTATTGCTGGTTTCGCAGTAACGCTAGCGATTGGTATTATCACCTCTATGTTTACAGCCATTGTTGGTACCCGTGCGGTAATCAACTTGTTTATTGGCGGTAAGCGCGTTGAGAAGTTGTCGATTTAGGAGTCAGCATGCAAATTTTAAAACTCGGTGGTAAAACACTCCCGTTTATGAAGTTAAGAAAGTTTGCCATGGCACTATCAACTTTGTTGATTTTGGCTTCTTTCGTATCGTTTTTTACTAAAGGCTTAAATTTTGGTCTCGACTTCACTGGCGGTACCGCTGTTGAGGTAGGCTTTACACAGGCACCTGATCTTAAAGAAGTTCGTGATGCAATCACTGAAAGTGGCTTTGAAGATTTTTCGGTGCAACTGTTTGGCTCAAGTAAAGAGATTCTAGTGCGTCTTGCTCCGCAAGGTCCTGGCGTAAAAGCAGAAGTAATTGGTAACCAAATCATTACGGCATTACAAAAAGTTGAGTCGACAGTAGAAATGCGTCGTATCGAATTTGTTGGCCCAAGTGTTGGTGAAGATCTGAAAGAGCAGGGTGGCCTTGCCATGTTAACTGCGCTTATCTGTATCTTAATTTACGTTGCGTTTCGTTTTGAATGGCGTTTTGCGGTCGGTGCAGTATCAGCACTATTACACGACGTTATCATTACATTAGGTTTATTCTCAGTGCTTGGCCTTGAATTTGACTTAACGATTCTTGCGGCAATTTTGGCGGTAATAGGTTACTCACTCAACGATACCATCGTTGTATCTGACCGTATCCGTGAAAATTTCCGTAAGGTGCGTATTGATGACACGATTGAAATTATCGATATTTCATTAACGCAAACGTTAAACCGTACCCTAGTAACTTCAATCACCACTATCTTAGTATTGATTGCGTTATTTGGCTGGGGTGGTCAAACGATCCACGGTTTCGCAACTGCATTACTATTTGGTGTATTCATCGGTACTTACTCATCTATCTATGTTGCCTCAGCTGTAGCAATTGCAATGGGTGTAAGTAAAGAAGACTTAATTCCAGAAGTAATAGAAAAAGAAGGTGCGGATCTCGATCCTATGCCTTAACCAGTGTTACAAAGAAAAACCGCCATAGGGCGGTTTTTTTTTGAATAATATCTTTTTAAACTTACCTTACCTGATCCTTACTTAACAATGCTTCCATAATGTGCTCTATCGCCACTCCCGCATAAAGTTTACTGATGTAATATTTATATTCATCACAAAATGACTTGTTTTCAATAATTGGGCCGAAAATGCTCGGTTGCTCAAGAAAAGCGAGTGGTGAGATTCGTGATGCATGAGCTGCCTGCTGTAATGTTTCAGCTATATCATCGATAACCTCTAAAGGCTTACCTTGTTGCGATGAATGAGTGTCGCTGTATAAGCACCAAGCTGCAATCACTAAATTAGCAATTGGAGTATTCCCACCAATTTTAAAGTTTTCTAAAATAGTAGGCACTAAAAAGGTAGAGACCTTACTTGCGCTTTGAGAGCAAATTCGTGTAAGGCTGTCTTTGATGTTAGGGTTTGCAAATCGAGCTATCAGCGTTCGCTTATAATCACTAAGATCAATACCGGGCACGTCATCTAAAATAGGTGTTACTTCGTTATCCATGAAATTGCTTATTACTGCTGCAAATAAGGGATCTGAAATTGTTTGTTCTATGGTTTGATAGCCACGCAAAGAACCGAGTATTCCCAAAACAGTATGACTCGCATTTAACAAGCGAATTTTCATGGTTTCATAAGGAGTTACATCAGTTACTACTTGTGCACCTACTTTCTCCCAAGCTGGGCGTTGTTGACAAAACTTATCCTCGATGACCCATTGGTGAAAAGGCTCACAAGTGACAGGCCATGAATCGATTACTCCCATTTGTTCAGCTAGAGCAATATCTTTATCAGTGGTTGCAGGCGTTATACGATCGACCATTGCATTAGGGAAGCTAACTTGACTTACTACCCAATCAGCAAGCTCTGAGTCAAACGAACTAATGTAAGTAACTAACATTTTCCGTAGTACATCACCGTTGTGTTGAACATTATCACAAGACTGAATTGTAAATGGTTTTTTGCCACTTTTTCTACGGCGATCTAAAGCAGCAGCAAGGTAGCCAAAAATCAGCTTTGGCTTGTTTGGGTTTGCTAAATCATGTTGTATATCGGGGTTTGAAAAATCGAACTCGCCGGTAGATGGGTCATAATTATAACCCCCTTCTGTTATTGTTAATGAAACAATCTGAGTTTCATCAGCGGCCATTTTATTTATTACGGCTTCTGGATCATCCGGCGCTAAGAGAAAATCGGTTAAACAGCCAATTACTTGCACATCAGTTTTGCCACTTGGGTGTTTTACTAATAGAGAGTACAGATAATCTTGTGCTTCTAGAGATTGCTTAATAGCCCGATCAGCCTCGCGTAAGCCTATACCGCATATGCCCCAACCTAAATCTCCCGTATGGTTGATGTAGTTATCAGTATAGAAAGCTTGATGAGAGCGGTGAAACCCGCCCACACCAACATGGACAATCCCGGCTTTTAGTGATTGTCGGTTATAACGCGGCACCGATATAGATGTAGGAAATGAGCTCAGTGTTGAGTTATTTAAAGAAAGTGCGCTCATGTTTTGCCTCCGAGCAGTTAAACGGCTGAAAATTGTTTTTTACGTTGCATAGCCCAGTACGCACAAACGAAATAAATGATGGTACATGCGAATCCACTATTGAAAAATAATGTTCTATTGTATTCATATGAAGCAACATCAGGTGAGTAGAACATGGTATTTGCTGCTAGCACCACAGTGATACCTAAACTTAACCAAGTAACCGAAGTGAGTACTTTGGTTAGCAGACGTGTATCAAGAATAAATGATGGCTCATTGGCTGCTTGCTCGGCGTGAAATCTTTCTACTTTTTTATCAAAATTAGCAAGATCTGCTTCTTCTTCAGGATATTTATGTGCAGCTCCACTTCGTTTTGCTAAAAATATATATACGACAATACTGAAAACCCAAGTCGGTAAGAAAAGGTAGTAGAATGGGATTATATTGATCGCGTTTAATGTAAATCCGAAAACCAAACCAAGTGCCCACGCAATCACAGCCGCAGAGCTATGCTCAAGCTTTTTATAGGTAACCCAATAACGAGTTAGCCCTATCTTTGGAAATAAAAAGTGTTCAGCAAAAACGATGGCACCTACAGGTACGACTAAAAGCCCTGCGTATGTTAGTAATGGGAGTAACTTAGTAAATACAAATGGAAAGCAAGCAATTAAAACAGTAACTATGCCCACCAAAAATGTCGTTCTGGTACGCGAAAGGTTACTAAATATAGCTTGTGCAGCAAGACCTGCTCGGTATAAGTTTGCATTTGCTGTTGTCCAGCCTGCAACAATAACAATAACTAACCCAGATAATCCAAGAGCATGGAACGCAACATCACCTGGATCTAGCTCCGTAATAGACTTTTTCACAAGGACAGCTGTGCCCGCACCCATAATACCAGCGGAGATCCAAGCGATATAGTGACCAAATAACATACCTGCTGATGTACATAAGCCATAGCTTTTTTTCTTCGCGTAACGTAGTAGGGCCATGTCTATTAAACCAAAATGAGTAATCGTGTTCGCTGCCCAAGAAAAACCGATGACTTCTAACAGCCCAATGCCTGGCTCACCATTAGCATCTAACCCAGTCCATACGGAGACACTGCCAATGTGCATAAAGTCTCTCCAGCTGGAGACTGAGGTTTCACCAATTACAGAATTTGCAAGTTCAGGCATGAGTACTAACGGACCGCTGATGAACATAACAAATAACCATGGAGCACAAATACCTGAGAATTGCGATACAGCATTAAAACCATACATGGCAACCAATACAACGATAATGCCAACGGCAAGAACGACCATGACAAACCATGCGTTTGTTGGATACCAATTTAATTGAGCGGGAATATCAAGTGCAAAGCGAACAGCCGTTGCAGAGACGGTGATCATAGCTGCAGAAATGACTGTAAAGATTATTACGTTCGCCCAGTTATACAACCGGGTCATAGAGTTTCCTGCTATTTTTTGAAGGTAAGTATATAGACTCAGGCGTGTTTCAACCGCTATTGGGGTTGTGATTAGTGTCCAGCTCAGCACGGCGAGAATATTACCTATTAGTAAACCAAGCAGAATATCTGTCATGGTTGCACCAAGTGCAACAAAGGTTGCACCAAATACAAATTCGGTGGCAGCAACATGCTCACCAGCGTATAAACCTAAAAAATGTCTCCATCCTTTGAGCTTATGTTTTGCAATAGGCAATTGTTCTTCTTCTATGTGGTTTAGGTCTTTATGATCACTTTTCATAAGTAACGATCCCAGTACTTTTTAGGCATGCTGATTTGCAAGTGAATAGCTTAAACCGCATTTTTATTTGTGTGCTTATTGCTTAACACTTAAAACTTTTTATTAGACAAATAGAAAATTTCAAATTCAACATGCCCATGATTGTTGTCATTGAGCATTTACATAAAAGCAAATGCTTTCTTGGGCAAATCTATGCCTGTTGGGCATAATCCTACGTTGTTTGTTTTTTGTCAATGTTAATAAACTAGTCTGCTCAATCGGTTAATTGTTAATAATAAGTCGAAGTAATTACACTTGTTTAGCAAACTTAAACCTCATTAAATTATGCTTAGTTAAGTTATTAAATTTTATTTATTCTCATCAATGTTTTATTTGTTTTTGTTTTTGTCTGCAAGCACTGGTCGCATTAACGAGGATTAGTTTTATCCATTCCAATTTATCTTTGGTAGATTTCAATTTCTTTTTATTAGAATTTAGGCTCTATTTTTTGATGTTGACAAATATAGTGTGTGTTAGGAATATGCTCATACTGGTGTCATTTGCTCTTGTTGCGAGCGCTAGACACCAAGATACTGATTAAGCTAGGACAATTTTAAAATGGAGAGCATGCATATGAACAAAAATCAACAACCTAAGTTTTGTCGTATATTGAAAGGGAGAAGCTATCGATATTCTAATGTAGCTAGACTTAAATCTATTGCAGCCATTATGTTGCTGTATTCTCAGTCAGGACATACAGCTAATAGTTTTGATTTTCACAGCCATTTAAGTGGCGATTGGCTAGGGGCAAGAGATAAGCTAGCAGAGCAAGGAGTGAATATTCGTTTAGGCTACTTCAGCCAAACAGCGCATAACTTAAAAGGAGGAGAAAGCACAGAAACAGCCTATGCAGATCAGTTTTTTGTCGGTGGCTACTTTAATTTAGAAAAATTGGTTAATTGGTCTGGCGCCGAATTTAAAGTGGAGCTTACTAATCGTAATGGCGAGCTTATTAATGAAAAAGCAAATCTGCCTGTTTTGCTGCAATCGCAACAAATTTATGGTCGAGGCAATGTAACTCGTTTAACCCAATTTTCGTTAACTCAGCATTTATTTGAAGATCAACTTAGCATTAAAGTGGGTCGAATTTACCCAAGTGCTGATTTTTTTGCGATGAGTTGTGCCTTTCAGCACCTGACATTTTGTAGTGGTGGTTCATCTAATTATTTGAGTAGTAGCTGGTATGGTGACCCTCTTAGTGCATTAGGAATGCAATTAACATACAAAGTGACTGATAATTTGCTTTTTAAACTAGGCAGTTATGATGCAAATCCTGCAACCATGTCATTAAATCAGGGGCTAAAATTAACAACATCAGGTGAAATTAACGGAACTACCTTGGTTAGTGAGCTGGAATATAAAAGGGATTACAAAAATGGTTTAGATGGCGATTATCGGTTTGGCATTGTCCGTAGTAGTTTAGATAAAACTAAACTAGTCAATAACGCTGGTTATCCTGCAGGCACGACAAACGATATGGTTGCTATAGAGGATACTGATAACGCATTTTATTTTAATATTGAACAACAGCTTACTCGTAATGTATCAGGAGGTGGCTTACGTATATTTGCGAGTATGATTCATGCAGATAAAAGCATCAGTGCTATTGGCGAAGTTTTGGCTTTTGGCGGATATATTGATGCACCATTGGTTAGTAGACCAAACGATCGTATAGGTTTTGCAGTAGGTCGAAACAGTGTGAGTAATGATCTTAATGATGCTCAGCGCTTTTATAATGCTAATTTTTCAAATAATGAATTAATAGTAAGGGATCATGAGTACCCGATTGAGTTAAATTATAATTATGTTGTCACCCCGGCAATACAGTTAATGCCTAGTATCCAGTATATCATCGACCCTAATGGTGATAATGATGCTGAGAATGCAATGATTGCTGGTTTACAGTTGAGCTTAAATTTCTAGCTAAACCTTTTAAACCGAAGTTATTTGACTGCAAATTCTTGATTTTGTCGTTCAGATGCTAATAGCTTCAGGTTATTCACACTTTGTGAAATGCATAGGCACCTCACTAATTTTGAAACAAATTTAGTTAGGTGCTTTTTTAGTTTAGAGTGTGAACCCTAAAATTGTTATTCATGACAGATTATGTATAAAATAGCCGCTGCATAGCTGATTCTAACTTAACCTGAGAAGCAATATAGAGTCGATTTTTAACTTTGTTTGCAACCCAAGGGATGAGTACAGCACAATTATATAAATGTATTTAAAAATCCCTAAAAAGTAATAAATCTCTTGTTTAGCAGACTGATTTTGCTAATTATTTACCTCATTTATTGTTTAAACAGGCGTATAAAATGGCTTCAATTTCTAGCAGTGATAATCAAAAATTAGAAGAAGCAGCGAGGGCTGGCTGGCTCTACTATGTTGCTGGTAAAACTCAAGATGAAATAGCCAAGCAACTTAATACATCTCGCCAATCTGCGCAAAGGCTTGTTGCTTTGGCAGTATCACAGGGGTTAATAAAAGTACGATTAGAGCATCCAATTCGACGCTGTATGGAGCTTGCTGATGCACTGCAAAATCGATACGGTTTGCTTAGTTGTGAAGTGGTGCCTAGCGAGAGTAACGATATAAATTCTACTGTTGGCTTGGCTCAAGCGGGTGCTGCAGAAATCGAAAGACAGCTAAAACAACGTCAGGCAAAAATCATAGCGTTTGGTACAGGTAGAGTGTTGCGTGCATGCGCAGAAGAGCTCCCAACAATGCATTGTCCACATCATCGTATTGTATCTTTAGTTGGAAATATTGCTCAAGATGGCTCAGCAAGTCGCTATGGAGTTGCAATTCATGTTGCAGAAAGAGTTGGTGCGCAACATTTTCCTATGCCAGTACCCGTCATTGCAGGATCTGAAGCTGAGAAAGTAGGCTGGCAGCAATTAACGCATGTTAAAAATGTACATCAACTTGCATCACAAGCTGATGTTTCATTTGTTGGAATTGGTGATTTAGGAACTAATTCACCCCTTCACTTAGACGGCTTTGTTACTCGGCATGAACTGGCTGCGCTTGACGCTATTGGTGCTACAGGTGAAGTAATTAGCTGGATTTATAATAATGAAGGTAATCTTGTCGAATCAGAAATAAATAATCGAGTGACGAGTGCAGTACTTTCTCCCAGCAATGAAAAACGTGTTATTGGGATTGCAGCAGGTAACAATAAAGTGCCAGCCATTGCTGGAGCGATAGAATCTGGAATGATCAATAGTCTCATTACGAACGAACTAACTGCAGAGGCACTGTTGCTGAAGTAAATCTTGGTGTTATGAAATTGACTATACTTAACGAGTTACATGTTTTCAGTTGTTCTTGCATTTATGGTTACTCTTGCTACTAATGATTGTTTTAAAATGAGTTAAATCAGACTCTCGGAGAAATTATGAAACACCTAATGTTTAGTGTGTTTATACTTTTAATGCTTAGCGCTTGTGGCAAAAAAGCAGAGCCAGAACAGACTGAAATACAACAATCACCTGAGGTGACTCTAGGGCAGCAGTTCGACAGCTATCAAGGGTTGGCTTGGCAAGTTGTAGAAGCATTACAAAACCAATCAACTGCTCAGCAATTACAAGATCTGACGCTTAAGCTAATTAGTTCATCAACTGGTTTGTTTTTAAACCTTAAAGCACAGCTGCCAGAATGTGAGGCAAGTTTGCAAGCGATGGCAAACGCAACAGAGTTTCAGCAACAGCAAAGTGATGATACAGAAGCGTTGAAGAATGAAATTACGATTAACTTAGAACCGGAGCTTCCAGAATTTGCAGCTGCAAGTTGCTATCACGCGCAGCAGTTATTACTTAATCCGCTTGCAATTTATAAATTAGCTCAACAAACAAGTTTAGCACAGGATGATTACCAGAGCGCCAAACTAAAAATGATTGATAGTTTTGCCCGTATTAAACAGCTTGAGCTGATCACTGCCATTGACTAGTCTGCACTCGTCATCGCCTTGCCATAAAATTGTCATACAAGGTTGCTAATTTAGCCTCCTACTTGTATTTTTTAGGCTAGGTGTAAGGTGAACGCACAACTACAGCAGATCTTAGATAACAGTGCAATTGAAACCTTGTTTCAACCTATCTTTGACATTTCTAATCAACATATTTTGGGCTACGAGGCGTTAAGTCGCGGCCCGAAAGGGTCTGAGTTAGAAATGCCGAGTAGATTGTTCAGCGCAGCCATTGATTGCCATAAGATCTCTGAATTAGAGCTACTTTGCCGCAGTAGAGCAATTGAAAACTTTGTTAAGCTCAATCTTGAGGGTAAGTTGTTCTTAAACGTAAGTCCTAAAACTTTACTCGACCCTTGCCACCCTAAGGGTGAAACATTACATCTAGTTGAACACTTTGGCCTTGCAACTAATCGCGTGGTTATTGAGGTTACAGAGCAAGAAAAAGTGGATGATGGCTTTTTATTGTTAAAGACCATTGCCCATTATCGTGAGTTAGGTTTTTCGATTGCCATTGATGACTTAGGCGCTGGCTATTCGGGTTTAAAGCAATGGTCTGAGTTATGTCCTGAGTTTGTAAAAATAGACCGCTACTTTATCGATCATTGTGACCAGAGTGTCGTTAAAAAAGAGTTTTTAAAGTCAATTATTGAGCTTGCAAAAGCCACCAATACGCAAGTGATAGCAGAAGGCATTGAGCGGGCTGAGGAACTTCGTCTACTCGAAATTTTGGGCGTGCAGCATGCACAAGGTTTTTTACTGGAAAGGCCGAGCTTGCAGCCTAGTTACGAAATTAATATCCACTGCTTAAAGCACTTGGAGTCATCAGACAATAGCAATACATTTGAGCAGTCAATGGCGATTGGTTGGTTAGCAGTAGAACACGCCAACATTGAAGCAACAACACGCTGTAAAGATGCTCACAGTATTTTTGAACAAGATAAAACCCTAACTAGCCTTGCCGTACTAGAGCACAATATCCCCGTTGGTTTATTACATCGAGATCAACTCACTGAAGTATTTGCCGCTCCTTATGGCCATGCACTTTACGACAAGCAACCAGTTACTTCTTTAATGGATAAGCAGCCGTTAGTAGTAGACGAAAACGAGTTACTCGATACGGTGAGTCAGCAAATTACCGAATTTGAGTTTGATATTCGACGTCACATTGTGATCACCCGTAATGGCGAATACTTAGGCTTGGCACCACTACGTAATATCTTAAAACACATTACAGAAGAAAAAATCCGCCATGCACAACATGCCAATCCGCTAACTATGTTGCCGGGTAATGTCGCTATTAACGAAGCAATTGAACTTAGACTTCGCAATAATTACCCATTCTCGTTAGCCTATGTTGATTTAAACCACTTTAAACAATTCAATGACCTGTATGGGTACGCCAGTGGTGATAGCGTTATAAAGCTGCTTGCAGAAGTAATCGTAGAGGCCTGTAGTACTAGCAAAGGCTTTGTGGGTCACATTGGTGGTGATGACTTTATGGTAGTGTTTGATAAAAATGATGCAGAGCAAGTATGCCATGACATTATTGATAAATTTGAGCTGCAGTCTCGCGCCTTTTTCACCCCAGAGCATATGGAGCAAGGGGGTTACTGGGCAAGTAACCGAGAAGGGAAAAAGCAGTTTGTGCCATTACTTACACTATCAATAGGTTTGGTTAAGCCTGATTTGGAGCTTTGCATCAACAGCCACCAAGTTGCAGCGTTGGCTACTGATGCGAAAAAAGAGGCCAAGCGCTATCAGAGTAGCCACTTGTTTGTATGTAAACGTAGCCGACCAGCCCCCGCCGTGGTGCGTTTAAGCAGCCAAAAAGATGAAGCACTTACTATTAACTCATGAAGAAATTTGAAGTTTGCTTAATTTTACTTGTGTCCCTGTTTAACTGGGTGTAGCTTAAAAAAAACACATTAACAAAAATAACAATGAAGCGACTATGTAGTGCAATATTAATATTGCTGAGCCTAGGATACAGCCTTGCTACTGAAGCTAACAATGTGGTGAATTTAGCGGTTGAGCAACGCCCATTTTATAAACGTGATTATTATCTTCATGAATTACTGACAGCGGCGTTACGTGCCGGTAATTACCAAGCAGAAATCAATGAAGTACTTGTTCATCCTCACCAACAGCGTACTTTGCTTATGCTTGATGCAAAGCAAGCCGATTTGTTTTGGAGTATGACAAGCCCAGAGCGTGAACACTTAGCCATTGCTGTACCCGTCCCTTTGTTTAAGGGTTACATAGGCAAACGAGCGCTACTTACCAAACGAGCGTTTGTGCCTCGTTTTAAAGATGTAAAAACGAAACAAGATTTAGCACCGTTTACAGCTATACAGGGTCATGATTGGCCTGATACTAAAATTCTTGCGCAAAATGGTCTATCTGTCAGGCCGTTAGCAAATTATCAAGCAATGTTTAGTTTAGTGATCAGAGGGCGAGTTGATTATTTTCCACGTTCGTTCATTGAAGTCATTTCAGAAATGGAACAAGTAAAGAGTGACGAGCTGGTTATAGTGCCTGACCTTTATATTAGTTACCCAACAGCATTTTACTTTTTTGTCAGCAACCACAGGCCAGAACTCGCTGAGGTGTTATTGAAAGGACTCACCAAGATGAAAAGCATGGGCGAGTTTGAGCAATTATTTGCGAGCTACTTTGCTGAGGACTTAGCCAAATTGCCATTTAAAGAAGGTGAAGTAACAGAGATAGAACTCGATAACGATTATTTTCAGCCACAAAAAAAGGAGCCTTAGCTCCTTTTTGTATGTAAATCTGTATTACAACCGCTATTAGCGAAGTAGTGATTCAGTTAACACTGGGCGAATTTCACGAATGATCGCTTGAGTTAACTTAGGTGCGCCACAAATGATGTTGCCGCTTTGGTTATAGTTAATACCACCTGCGAAATCAACAACCATACCGCCAGCTTCTTTAACTAAAAGCTCGCCTGCCGCTGTGTCCCATGGCTTAAGGCCAATTTCAAAGAAACCATCAACACGACCCGCAGCAACATAAGCCATATCTAACGCAGCAGAACCTGCACGGCGGATATCAGCAGTTTGAATGAAAAGTGCTTTAAACGCTTCAGAGTATGCGTCTAAGTGGTGCTTTTGTTTGAATGGGAAACCAGTTGCAAGTATAGAACCTGCTAACTCGTTAGTTTTAGTTACGCGTAAACGCTTGCTGTTAAGCTGTGCGCCTTGACCACGTGAAGCAGTGAATAATTCACCGCGAATTGGATCATAGATAACAGCTTGATCTAAACGACCTTTAACTTTAAGTGCAATTGATACTGCGAAATGAGGGATACCCTTGATGAAGTTAGTTGTGCCATCAAGTGGATCAACAATCCATTGGTAATCTGCATCTTTACCTTTGTGCTCACCAAGCTCTTCACCTACGATACAGTGATCAGGGTAAGATTTTAAAATGGTATCACGAATTGCGGCTTCAGCTTCTTTATCGATGTTAGTCACTAAGTCGTTAGTGCCTTTTTGTTGTACATCAACTTTTGATAAATCTTCACTTGCACGAAGTAAAATTTTGCCTGCGTTACGCGCAGCGCGAACCGCAATGTTTAACATTGGATGCATAGCATTACCTTTGGGTTGTAAAAGAACGAATATATTTAAGCCGGCGTATTCTAGCGATTTCTAGCGTAAAGTAAACAATAAACTCGAATAAATTAGGTTGTTTTTTGTGCAGTTCTGATTTTGTTATTGATTTAATTTCAGAAGAATGGGTTAGCCGTCAGCCGTCAGCCGTCAGGTTTGAAATTTGCATTCTGAAAAATTCGTGCCTATATAAAGTTTTTATACTTAAAAGGATGCAAGTATGAATTTTGAAAAATTAGAGGTATGGAAGCGTTCAGCAAGATTAAGTGCTGAAATCTACAAAGAAACGACAGATCTAAATGATTTTGGCTTTCGCAATCAGCTCACACGTTCTGGTTTATCAATACCGAGTAATATCGCAGAAGGTATGGCGGGGTCAGCAAAAAAGAGCGGGTACGTTTTTTAGATATATCAAGATCGTCAATAGCAGAAACACGAACGCAAATTTATATCGGAATTGAGATTAAATATATTGATGCTGCCATAGGTAGAGCTTGGGTGAGTGAAACGGAAGAGCTATCAAAAATGTTGACATCTCTTATGCATAGGATCGAGGCTGATAGCTGATAGCTGATAGCTGATAGCTGATAGCTGATAGCTGATAGCTGATAGCTGATAGCTGATAGCTGATAGCTGATAGCTGATAGCTGATAGCTGATAGCTGATAGCTGATAGCTGATAGCTATGTTATAATCCCCGCAATTTTTGACTTTCAGTAAGTAACAACGCAATGACACTTGATGATATTCGTATCGTATTAGTAAACACATCACATTCTGGTAATATTGGCTCAGCGGCACGTGCTATGAAAACGATGGGCTTATCAAATTTATATCTTGTTGATCCTGCTTGTGAAATCGATAGTCATGCGAGTGCGCTTGCTGCAGGTGCCACGGATGTTTTAGGTAAAGCTGTGGTTGTTGATACGCTAGCTGATGCAATTGCTGATTGTAGTTTAACAATTGGTACGAGTGCACGTTCACGTACTTTATCTTGGCCTATGGTTGAGCCGCGTGAATGTGGTGAAAAACTAGTGGCTGAAGCTGAGCATGGTCCAGTAGCATTGGTATTTGGCCGCGAAAATAGTGGTTTAACTAACGAAGAACTACAACAATGTAACTACCACGTATGTATTCCTGCGAACCCTGAATACAGCTCGCTAAATCTAGCAATGGCTGTGCAAACATTGTGTTATGAAACACGTATGGCTTATTTAAACAAGCAGCCAAAAGCACAAGAAGAAGACGAAGCAACCTACCCAAATGCAAAGCAAACTGAGCTGTTTTACGAGCACTTAGAGCAAACTCTAAATGATACAGGTTTTATCATCAAGCAACACCCAGGTATGGTGATGACAAAACTTCGTCGTTTATTCAACCGCGCACGCCCAGAAGAAGCAGAGATGAACATCTTACGCGGTATTCTTACCTCAATTAATAAGTCTATAAAATAATCACAGGTTATAAGTATAATACTTGACTAAATTACTCAGGTAATTAGAATAGACCTAGTACTTGACCATTTTTGTCAGGTATTAGGTTTTATCAGTGGCAAGTATCAATTTTTATCAAGTGATAATACTTGACTATTTTGGTCTGGTAATTAAAATTTGCACACCTTAGCGTGCAGTAACATCGGGGGCTCTATGAAGTTAACATCAAAAGGCAGATACGCAGTAACCGCCATGTTGGATGTTGCACTACATACAAATGTGGGTGCAGTTCCCCTTGCCGATATTTCTGAACGCCAAGAGATTTCGCTATCTTATCTCGAACAATTATTCGCCCGTTTACGTAAAAACGGCCTTGTGACCTCTGTGCGTGGCCCAGGTGGCGGATATTTACTTGGTAGAGAAGCAAACGAAATTTCTGTCGGCGATGTGATTAATGCCGTAGATGAGTCTGTTGATGCAACACGTTGTCACAATGCAACGGGTGGTTGCCAAAGCGGCATGCGCTGTTTGACTCACACCCTATGGTCGGACTTAAGCGCACGTATCGAAGATTTTTTAAATAGTATTACCCTTGCTGAATTGGTGGAAAAGTCAGATGTGAAAGAAGTCGCATCTCGCCAAGATAACAGCATCAACACTGCAATTAAGCAACTGGAAAACATTCAAGTAAGCTGTCAACTGTAGCTTGACGAAAGCGGAGAGAGAAATGAAGTTACCGATTTATTTAGATTACGCAGCAACCACGCCTGTTGATGAACGTGTGGCAAAAGAAATGATGCAATGCCTGACTATGGACGGTAATTTTGGTAACCCTGCATCACGCTCACACCGTTTTGGTTGGCAAGCAGAAGAAGCGGTTGATCAAGCGCGTACAGATATTGCTGATCTGATCAACGCTGACCCGCGTGAAATTGTTTTCACTTCAGGTGCTACAGAATCAAATAACCTAGCAATTAAAGGTGCTGCGCAGTTCTATAAAAAGAAAGGCAAGCACGTTATCACTGTTAAAACTGAGCACAAAGCAGTGCTTGATACGTGTCGTGAACTAGAGCGCCAAGGTTTCGAAGTAACCTATATGGACGTTGAAGAAAACGGTTTACTTGACCTTAAAAAGCTTGAAGCTGCCATGCGTGACGACACGGTGCTTGTGAGTGTAATGCACGTAAATAACGAGCTAGGTGTTATCCAAGATATCGCGACAATCGGCGAAATGTGCCGTGAGCGCAAAATTATGTTCCATGTTGATGCTGCACAAAGCGCAGGTAAAGTACTTATCGACGTGCAACAGTTAAAAGTAGATTTTATGTCGTTCTCTGGCCACAAAGTATATGGCCCGAAAGGTGTAGGCGCACTTTATGTTCGTCGTAAGCCTCGCGCACGTTTAGAAGCACAAATGCACGGTGGTGGTCATGAGCGTGGTATGCGTTCAGGCACACTTGCTACTCACCAGTTAGTAGGTATGGGGGCGGCATTTAGAATCGCTAAAGAAGATTTCGAAAAAGACCATGCACACATCAGCGCACTTCGTAAGCGTTTGGTTGATGGCATTATGGCTGATATGGACGAAGTTTACTTCAATGGTGAACCAAGCCAGTCAGTTCCGGGTATTGTAAACATCAGCTTCAACTTTGTTGAAGGTGAGTCGTTATTAATGGCTGTTAAAGACATTGCTGTTTCATCAGGTTCAGCCTGTACCTCAGCAAGCTTAGAGCCTTCTTATGTACTACGTGCATTAGGCCGTAATGACGAGTTAGCACACAGCTCAATTCGTTTCAGCATTGGCCGCTTTACGACTGAAGAAGAGATTGATTACACCGTTGAACTAATCAAAAACTCGATCGGCCGTTTACGTGAGATGTCTCCTTTATGGGAAATGCATCAAGAAGGTATTGATTTAGATTCAGTTGAGTGGGCGCATCACTAATCAGTGATTGCCGCCGCTAGCAGGTAGTGAGGATAGTATTATGGCTTATAGTGATAAAGTAATCGATCATGTTGAAAATCCACGTAACGTGGGTGCTTTAGACAAAAATGATCCGTCAGTTGCAACAGGCATGGTGGGTGCACCAGCATGTGGTGACGTAATGAAATTGCAAATCAAAGTATCACCAGAAGGTGTAATTGAAGATGCAAAATTCAAAACATATGGTTGTGGTAGCGCAATCGCTTCTTCTTCACTTGTAACTGAGTGGGTAAAAGGCAAAACATTAGATGAAGCTGCAACAATCAAAAACACTGATATCAGTGCTGAGCTTGAATTACCACCAGTGAAAATTCACTGTTCAATTTTAGCAGAAGACGCGATTCAAGCAGCAATTGCTGACTACAAAAGCAAACAAGCGAAGTAAGAGATAAATTCATGGCAGTGACATTGACAGATGCGGCAGCAAACCGCGTAGAATCATTTTTAGCAAATCGCGGCAAAGGCATTGGCCTACGCGTTGGCATTAAAACGACGGGCTGTTCAGGTCTTGCTTATGTTCTTGAATTTGTTGATGAGTTAGCTGACGGCGACGAAATTTTTGAAAGCCGTGGCGTGAAAGTTATCGTTGATGCCAAAAGCTTAGTTTACATTGATGGTACTGAGCTTGATTACACCAAAGAAGGTTTGAATGAAGGGTTTAAATTTAACAACCCGAACCAAGCCGATGAGTGTGGTTGCGGCGAAAGCTTCACCGTTTAAGCTTAACAAACTTTCTTTGCTTGAAGCCCTGCCTATGTAGGGCTTTGTTATTTCCTGTTTACCGAGTTGGATTATGTAATGCGTTACTTTGAGTTATTTGCAATTCCAGTAGATTACAACATTGATTTAGCGACTATTAATAAAAACTACCTCGAGCTGCAACGCGCAGTTCATCCAGATCGCCACGCAAGCTCCAGTAGCCGCGATAAACTACTCGCTGTGCAAAATGCAGCTGAAATCAATGATGCATTACAAACTTTAAAACACCCGGTAAAACGTGCTGAATACATGCTAAGTGAACTAGGTGTTGATATTCGCGCCGAGCAACAAACATTGCAAGATCCGTTATTCTTAATGCAGCAAATGGAACTGCGCGAAGAATTAGAAGAACTTGAAAATGCCGCAGATCCTGATGCAGCAATTGCCCAGTTTGAAGCGCAAATTAAACAACTCGATAAACAATACAGCAGCGAATTAGCCGCTCAGTTGGCAAGTAACGACGAGCAACAATGGCAAGCTGCCGCTGACAATATTCGTAAATTGAAGTTTGTTTATAAGTTACGCGATGAACTAGAGCGTATTGAAGACAGTTTATTTGATGATTAATCGTTAGTTGTTTTAAAGCAGCTATTTAAGAGTTTAAAAAGAGCATTATGGCATTATTGCAAATTGCTGAGCCGGGGCAGAGCGCGGCACCACATGAGCACAAATTAGCAGTCGGTATAGACCTTGGTACGACTAACTCGTTAGTTGCAACAGTGCAAAGCGGCGAAGCTCGCACACTGACTGATTTAGCGGGCAATGCGATGCTTCCATCGGTTGTGCAATACCAAACTGATAGCATTATTGTAGGTGAACGAGCAGCGGCTGCTGCTACTCAAGACCCTGCAAACACATTAATCTCGGTGAAACGTTTCTTAGGTAAAACGCAGGCTGAAATCGAAAAAAGCTATGGTCAACTGCCTTATGAATTTTGTGAGCATGATGGCTCATTAGCAATCAGCACAGTTGCGGGTGCAATTAGTCCTGTCACTGCATCGAGTGAAATTCTAAAAGCATTAAAACTGCGTGCAGAAGACAGCTTTGCAGGCCAAGATATTCTAGGTGCGGTAATTACTGTACCAGCGTATTTTGATGATGCGCAGCGACAAAGCACAAAAGATGCTGCAGAGCTTGCCGGTATTAAGGTTTTACGTTTATTAAACGAGCCAACGGCTGCGGCTGTTGCTTACGGCCTTGATTCGGGTCAAGAAGGTATTATCGCTGTATACGATTTAGGTGGCGGTACCTTCGATATTTCTATTTTACGTTTACACCAAGGTGTATTCGAAGTGCTTGCCACTGGCGGTGACTCAAGCCTTGGTGGTGACGATTTTGACTCGCTATTAGTTGATTACTTTAAAACACAAACTGGTGTGAGTGAGCTTTCTGCATCGGTGTTACGTTTATTCATCAACAAAGCCAAAGCATGTAAAGAAGCATTAAGCCAATACCAAACTGTTAATGTCGGTTTAGAGTTTGATGGTCAAAGCCACAAAGTTGAAGTTACCCGCGAAACCTTTGATGAGCTCGCTCTTAGCCTTGTGAAGAAAACACTCCGTTCTTGTCGCCGTGCCGTAAAAGATGCCGGTATCGAGAACGAAGAAGTACTACAAGTTGTAATGGTTGGCGGCTCGACTCGTATGCCAATTGTACGCTCTCAAGTTGCTGCATTTTTTGATAAAGAGCCACTGACTTCTATTGACCCAGATCGCGTGGTTGCACTTGGTGCGGCACTTCAAGCAGATGTACTGGTTGGCAATAAGCCTGACTCAGACATGCTGCTATTAGATGTATTACCACTGTCACTAGGTCTTGAGACTATGGGTGGCTTGGTTGAGAAAATCATTCCACGTAACACCACGATTCCTGTTGCACGTGCCCAAGAGTTCACCACTTTCAAAGATGGTCAAACAGCTATGTCACTGCATGTATTACAAGGTGAGCGTGAGCTAGTTGATGATTGTCGTTCATTGGCTAAATTTAGCTTAAAGGGTATTCCGGCAATGGCTGCAGGTGCTGCGCATATTCGCGTAACCTTTAAAGTTGATGCTGATGGCTTATTAAGTGTATCGGCAATGGAAAAATCAACTGGTGTACAAGCTGAAATTCAGGTGAAACCATCATTTGGTTTATCGGACGACCAAGTTGCAAACATGCTTAAAGAATCAATGACTAACGCTAAAGACGATATGCAAGCGCGGATGCTTAAAGAGCAACAAGTTGAAGCGTTACGTGTTGTTGAAGCGCTTGAAGCATCACTCGCAACCGACAGTGCATTACTTGATGAACAAGAATTAGGTGCGTTAAAAGCAGAAATTGCTAAACTTGTTGCCGTACGCGAAAGCGCAACAACACCTACAGAAATTAAAGCAGCGATTGAAGCTGTAGACAATGCAAGTAGCGAATTTGCTGCTCGCAGAATGGATGCATCAATCAAAAAAGCGCTGCAAGGGCAGTCAGTAGACGAAGTTTAACGAGGTAAGGTATGCCACAAATTATTTTTCTTCCACACGAAGAGTTATGCCCAGAAGGCGCTGCAATTGAAGCTCCTGCAGGTGAAACAGTATTAGATGTTGCGCTAAAAAATGGTATTAGCATTCCACATGCGTGTGAAAAATCATGCGCGTGTACAACATGCCACTTAATCATCCGTGAAGGTTTTGACTCTCTAGATGAAAGTGATGAGTTAGAAGACGACATGCTTGATAAAGCATGGGGTCTTGAGCCAGAGTCACGCCTTGGTTGCCAAGCAGTGATTAAAGATGAAGATTTAGTGGTTGAAATTCCAAAGTATAATCTCAATATCGTTAATGAAGAGCATTAATTTTTAACGGCTTTGATTTCGTAAAAACCGCTGTAGTTGCTTGGTCTCTACAGCGGTTTTTTGTTTTTAGAGCTGATAGCTGACAGCTTTTACTTGGAGGTTCTATGTCTGATTTGGTTTTTTCTGATTCATTTATCGACGGTGACTTTTACTCTACAAGCCAGCGTTTTAGTGTAGATAACCCTGCAACTGGACAAGCAATTACGCAGGTCTCTAATATTGATGAGGCTGGCGTTGAGCAAGCAATAAAAAGTGCTGACGAGGCATTTAGCAAGCTAAAGAAAACAACTGCCACAGAACGCAGTGAAACGTTACGCCGTTGGTATGAGTTAGTCATTGAGCACAAGCAACAGCTCGCTGAACTAATGACCAAAGAGCAGGGCAAACCATTAAAAGAGTCGTTAGGTGAAGTTGAATACGGTGCAGGCTTTATTAAATGGTTTAGTGAAGAAGCTAAGCGTAGTTACGGCGATAATATCCCTGCCACCGACAGCCAACATCGTTTATCAACCATAAAACAACCAATCGGTGTGGTTGCTGGGATCACACCTTGGAATTTTCCGATCGCGATGATCACACGTAAAGTGGCACCAGCATATGCGGCAGGTTGTAGTTTTGTGATTAAACCTTCTGAGCATACACCATTGTGCGCCATTGCCTTGGCATATCTTGCTGATAAGGCTGGATTTGTGAAAGGGGCGTTGAATGTTGTGGTCTCTGAAAATGCAAAAATGGTTGGCGAAATCATGACAGAATCTGAGCGAGTGCGTAAGTTTACCTTCACGGGGTCAACTGGTGTAGGTAAGCAGTTACTTTCGCAATGTGCCACAACTATTAAGCAAACTTCGATGGAGCTTGGTGGTAATGCGCCGTTTATTATTTTCGAAAATGCTGACTTAGATGAAGCTGTTGCTGGCCTCATGGCTGCAAAATTTAGAAACGCCGGCCAAACCTGTGTGGCTGCTAACCGAATTTTTGTGCAACGTTCAGTACTTGAAACGGTGCTTGAAAAACTTGCAGACAAAGTGGCTGAGTTAAAAGTTGGCAATGGCCTTGATGAAGGGGTGGATATTGGCCCACTAATTTATCCTAAGGCTAAAGAGAAAGTACAAACTCTCTTAGATGATGCAGTTAATAAAGGCGCGTCATTGATCGGCGATAACAGCGAACTTGAAGGCAGCTTTCAAGCACCGCTGATTTTAACGGATGTGACACCAGAGATGGATATCTATCATGATGAAGTATTTGGTCCAGTGGTAAGCATTATCGCTTTTGATGATGAAGAAGAAGTGTTGAAGTTAGCAAATGATGTGCCTTATGGTTTAGCTGCATATTTTTATAGTGAAAATATCAAACAAGTTTATCGCGTAAGTGAAGCACTCGAATACGGCATGATTGGTATTAACGAAGGTTTAATCTCAAATCCAGTAGCGCCATTTGGCGGTGTTAAACAGTCTGGCTTAGGCCGAGAGGGTGGCCATCAAGGGTTAGATGAGTACCTAGAAGAGAAGTATCTTTGTGTTAAGGTTTGAACCGTCAGCCGTCAGCCGTCAGCCGTCAGCCGTCAGCCGTCAGCCGTCAGACTGATAGCTGATAGCTGATAGCTGATAGCTGATAGCTGATAGCTGATAGCTGATAGCTGATAGCTGATAGCTGATAGCTGATAGCTGATAGCTGATAGCTGATAGCTGATAGCTGATAGCTGATAGCTAACTCCTCACCTATATTTTTCATAAAATGATAGCGCTGTCATTTTAGTTTTTATATGATAGGAACGAATTATTAACAAAAATGACAAATAGTACGCAGAAATACCGTACACTCAGGGCTTAAACGAGGAGAATGTAATGGGCTTTAAAAGGTCAGTATTCGCGGTAATGCTAGCAACTGCGCCTGTGATGGCAAATGCAGCGTTGACCCAATCGCAAGTTAATCACTTTGCTAAAAATACCGAGTTATTATTTTCGGTTGAAGATAACTTTCGTAATAAAGATGCGGGCTTTTTAGGGAAAATTACCCTCAATAATCGTTCTGATGTGCCATTACCTGCGGGTGAAAGCGACTGGCAACTTTATATTCACTCAGTGCGTAAAATTTCGACAGAGCATGTTGCTGGCCTTAATATCGAGCACGTTAATGGCGATTTACATCGCATTGTACCAACCAGTTCATTTAAAGGTTTAGCGGCTGGCGAGAGCTTAGAGCTGCCGTTTGATGCACAAGTGTGGATTGTCGCTTACAGTGACTTTATGCCACGCGCGTTTTTTGTTTCAGGTAAGAACAAACCCGCGGTATTCGCAAATACCGACACTGAAGACTTTAAACAGTTTGTAGCACCATTTACTCGCGAAAATCAGTTACGTCGTTACAATGAACCAAAAGATTTATCGGTTTTAGCAACAGCTAAGATTCGCTATGAACGTAATAGTGCTGATAAGTTTTCGGTCAGTAAAGACGATGCTTTAAAGCGCATTATTCCTAAACCACGTAAAGTCGATTTTAACCGTGGCAGCGCGACACTAAATAGTAATTGGCAAATTAGTTATCAAGGGCAACTTAAACACGAAGTCATGGTGTTTATGCAAGACTTGCAAGATGACTACGGCATTAGCCTTAAAGCACAACCTGACCATATTAATGTAGGCAAAGACAAAGTTATTCGCCTGAAAGTTGACCCTAAGCTCAATAATGCAAAAGCAGAAAGCTATACCCTTGAGATTGATGATGAAGTAATCACAATCGTGGGTAGTGATAACGCAGGTGTATTTTATGCGATGCAAAGTTTATTGAACCTGATCCCTGCAAACAGCCAAGGTAGTGCGAGTTTACCGCAGTTAGAGTTAGAAGATTCACCGCGCTATGGCTGGCGTGGCATGCATTATGATAACGGTCGTAACTATCATGGCAAAGAAGCCATGTTCAAGCTTGTTGAGCAAATGGCACGCTACAAAATGAATAAGCTGCATTGGCACTTTTCAGAAGATGAAGGTTGGCGACTTGAGATCCCTGGTTTACCTGAGCTCACTGACGTTGGCGGTTATCGCTGTTTTGATTTAGAAGAGCGCGAGTGCTTATTAACTCAGCTTGGTACTGGGCCATTTAAATCTGGCTCAGGTAATGGCTATCTGAAACGTGAAGAGTTTGTCGAGTTACTAAAGTTTGCCAAAGATCGCCATATTCAAATTATTCCTGAAGTTGAAGGCCCAGGCCATGCGCGTGCCTCAATCAAAGCGATGGAAGCACGCTATCACAACATGCTAGAGCAAGCTGAAAAAGCCGCTAAAAATAATATTAAAACTCGTTCAGCGAACAAAGAAGTTCAGCACATCGATATGGGACCAGCAACGCAATACTTGCTAACCGATCCTAAAGATACCTCTGTGTACATGACGGTACAAAACTACAAAGATAACTCAATGAATGTGTGTATGGACTCGACCTACGCATTTTTAGATAAAGTGACCTATGAGCTTCAGCAGATGTATCGCGAAGCAGGTGTTCAGTTAAAGAACCTGCACATTGGTGGTGACGAAGTAGGTGCTGGTTCGTGGATTGGCTCACCAATCTGTCAGGCGCTATTTGCAGATCCTAACAATGGTGTGTCTGGCCCCGCTGATTTAAAGCCTTACTTTACCCAGCGTGTTGCAACCTTACTTGAAAAGCGCGGTATTTCTCCGGGTATTTGGGAAGACGGCATCATGTATGATCGCGAAAATTCGTTTAAACGTGATGAGTTCCCTAATAAAACTTTTACCGTTAATACCTGGGATAATATTTGGGAGTGGGGTGTTGCAGATAGAGCATACCGCCTAGCCAATGCAGGTTACCAAGTGGTTCTATCACATGGTACGCACTTGTATTTTGACCACCCATATGAAGCAAGCCCAGAAGAACGAGGTTATTACTGGGCAACCCGTTACACAGATACTAAAAAAGCGTTTAATTATATGCCTGATGACGTGTATGCAAATGCTGATTACACGCGCACCCGTGAGCCAATCGTTAATTTAGAAGCTTTGGTTGGTCGTCCATTACCTAAACTTGAAAAGCCTGAGAACATTTTAGGTATGCAAGGTCAGGTATGGTCAGAAACGATTCGCACTGAAGATCAAGTATTGGCAATGATCTTTCCGCGTATTCTGTCAGTAGCAGAGCGCGCATGGCATAAAGCCGATTGGGAAGGTGAAAGTGTAGATACTAAAAAACAAGCAAAAGATTGGGCTGAATTCTCAAGTGCAGTAGGCTTAAAAGAGCTTGATAAATTAGCTAAAGACGGCATCAACCTGCATTTACCAGTACCGGGTGGTGTGATTGAAAATGGTAAGTTATATGCCAACAGTGCATTTGCTTATTTGAGCATTGAATACAGCTTAGATAACGGCCAAAGCTGGCAAACTTACGCTGAACCAGTCAAAGTTGATAGCAATGCAAAAGTTACGTTACGCACTCGCTTAAACGCACAGCAAGTCAGCCGCGTGACCGTTGTGGGTGAGTAATGCCTTCGTTTTGCGATAAATAAACATGACGCCTGCAGTAAACCGCAGGCGTCATTTTTTGTTTTAAACCACTTATATTCACAAAGAGGATAAGAGACGCTACGCTTAAGAGAAAGTAATGTTTGGTTTCCTCATTCTTTTCTCATTCATTACTCTTTGTGCAAAAAATTATTGAACCACAGAGTACATAGAGGCGCTGCGCGCTACGCAGAGAAACCAAGTGATCATAAAAAGCATTATTACTACTTCCTCATTTTTCTTCTCATTCACTTCTCTTTGTGAATAAATCTTCGCGCGAAATAAATTTCACGCCTACGGTATCTAAAAAATATGTCAGCGCTGTCATTTTTGTTGCAGTAGTGTTATAAATATTTAATATACCTTTTATATAATCATCTAAATGAGCAGCGCTATAGAATTGAACTGTGCTGTTACGGGAAATGTTATGTCTGAAATGAATAAACAAAGCAGTGTTGTGCCTATGGCAATTGTTGCCACGCTGTTTTTTATATTGGGTTTTGCTACGTGGTTAAATGGCTCATTGATGCCGTTTCTACAGCAAGTTTTACAGCTGTCACCTTTTCAGGCATCGCTGATTATTTTCTCATTTTATATTGCAGTGACCTTTACTGCCCTACCTTCAGCAATGATCATCAGAAAGGTCGGCTATAAAAATGGTATGGCACTGGGTATGGCAACTATGATGGTGGCAGGCTTGCTATTTATTCCTGCTGCAAAAACGCAGGTGTTTGCGCTATTTTTATTTGCGCAACTTGTTATGGGAGCTGGGCAGACATTGCTACAAACAGCAGTTAACCCGTATGTTGTAAGAATCGGCCCAGAAGAGTCAGCTGCAGCCAGAGTAAGTATTATGGGTATATTAAATAAAGGTGCTGGTGTTGTTGCGCCGATTGTATTTACCGCATTAATACTGAGTGATTTTAATGGTTTTGTCGGTAAAGAACTTAGCCAAACTGATATTGATGCCATGGCTAATGGCTTAATATACCCCTATTTAGGAATGGCACTTTTTATTGGTATACTTGGTTTTGCAGTAACGAAAATGCCACTGCCAGAACTTATTGATGATGCTGATGAACAAAAACCAGGGCAAGTAAAAGAAGCACTAGCGCATCCAAGCCTTGCTTTAGGTATTGTAGCATTATTCGTATATGTTGCTGTTGAAGTGATAGCAGGTGACACAATAGGCAGTTTTGCGTTGTCGTTAGGTGTTGAAAAATATAGCGTGATGACCTCGTACACCATGGGTTGTATGGTGTTAGGTTACTTTTTAGGGATTTTACTTATCCCACGAGTACTGTCGCAGCAAACAGCGCTGACTATCTCAGCAATATTGGGTTGTGTGTTAACGTTAGCGATAGTCACAGGTAGTAATGAATCTGTATTTATATCAACATTATTTGGCCTAAAATCGGTACTGCCTGATACCTTATTGCTCATTGCTGTGCTAGGCTTTGCTAATGCGATTGTTTGGCCAGCCGTTTGGCCGTTAGCACTATCTGGTTTAGGCAAACTTACAAGCGTAGGTTCTGGTCTGCTTGTTATGGGTATAGCCGGTGGCGCATTTGGCCCATTATTTTGGGGCCTTGCAAGTGGTGGTGTAAAAAGCGCTGAAGCGCAACAAATGGCTTACATTGTTATGTTGCCTTGTTATTTATTCATACTTTTCTATGCTGTGAAAGGCCACAAGATGAAAAGTTGGAAGTAATTATGAGCTTGAGGCTAGATGTAAAACCTAATGGCCTTGAGCTTTGAAAAGCATTTCTAGTAAATAGAAATAATCCCGTGTGTAATGCCACCGAAAGGTGGCATTTTTTTGTTTGGGATTTGAGAGATTAGGTTCTAGGCTTTCGCGCGAAATAAATTTCACGCCTACAATATCTCGCACCTCGTATTTCGCATTTCGTATATCGTAGGAACGGCTTTAGCCGTGAATAGGTCAAATCTGTTCGGCGTTAAAACGCCTCCTACCATGTAGGCACCAAGCTTGCTTGGCGCGTCTTCCATTCAATACCCAGGCGGCAAAACAATACGGTTCCAACAAACAAAACAATCTAGCTTACAGCCAACCGCTTAAAGCTATTACCCACAGACAATACAGTTCGGCTCAAAACTGACAGCTGAAAGCTGACGGCTTTTTGAATTGAAAGCAGGTGTTAAAGATAAATCTTGGAACTTAAAATAGAAAAATATATGGATTTACTAAGGGAGAGAAGTGGGGCGACTGATGGGGCTTGAACCCACGACAACCGGAATCACAATCCGGGGCTCTACCAACTGAGCTACAGCCGCCACTGAGATACACCTCGTTTGGTGTGGCGCGCATATTACATAATTAAGTTTAGCTTGTGAACCCCTAAAATGAAAAAAGTCGAAAAAACTTACTTGTCTCAGAAAATTCAGAAATAACCCTTTGGTCAGCTGGCATTCAGTTTCGCAGATTAGACTTGCGTTTTTTGTAATTGAGCAAATACTCATTTCTTAGTTTTGCGTGTAATTTAATGATTTTTTAACCAAAGATCATATATAATTTGCACAGCGTCATGCTACAAATGAACTTCAGGAGAGAACATGGATACAATAATGAACTGGATCAACGAGAATTCAGGTTTAATCATACATTACGCCGTTCAGGCGGTTCTAGCGCTAATCATTTTCTTCATCGGTGGTCGCATCGCTAAATTCTGCGAAGGCTTAACCGAAAAAGCATTTGATAAAAAGAAAGTCGATAAAGCTGTAGGTTCATTTGTTGCTAGCATTGTCTATGCAATTGTATTTGCTGCAACAATCTTAATGGCATTATCTCAACTTGGTATTGAGACAACATCGTTCATTGCTATTTTAGGTGCGGCAGGTCTAGCTGTAGGCTTAGCACTTCAAGGTTCACTTTCTAACTTTGCATCAGGCGTTTTAATCATCTTACTTCGTCCTTTCAAATCAGGTGACTATGTAGAAGCTGGTGGTAAAGCGGGTACAGTTAAGAAAATCGAAATTTTCTCTACAGAATTACGTACACCAGATAACAAAGTAATTATCATGCCTAACTCATCAATTATGGGCAGCCCAATTACTAACTTCTCTCGTGAATCAACTCGTCGTATCGATTTAGTTATCGGTGTTGGTTACGATGCAGATCTTAAAGAAGCGAAAGCAGTACTTAAATCAGTTTTAGATAAGGAAGAGCGCTTATTAAAAGACCCAGCATACACAGTAGCTGTATCTGAGCTTGCAGATTCAAGCGTAAACTTTGTCGTTCGCCCTTGGGTTAACTCAGCTGACTACTGGCCAACGTATTTCGACTTAATGGAAAACATTAAGATCGCATTAGATGATGCCAACATCACAATCCCATTCCCGCAAATGGATGTTCATTTGCACAAAGAAGACTAATAAGTCTAACGTACAAGTAGTAAAGGTTATTTTTTAATGAAATTAAAAGCTTTATCAGTTCTCGTTGCAGCAAGCGCTGCAACTAGCGCATTCGCAGCAGATGAAACCAAAACTTGGGATGTAACCAGTGAATTAGGTGCTATCGTAACAAGCGGTAACACTGAAACAACCACACTTAAAGGTGGTATCAAGGTTCTACATAACCTAGAAAACTGGAATAACGAGTACAAGTTAGACGGTCTTTATAAAGAAGATGAGATCGAAAACGACCAAGGCGTTAAAGAAACACAGCGCACTAACGAAAAGTACTCAATCTCTGCACAAGGTAACTACAAGTTAAACGAAAAGCATTCACACCTATTCATTTACGGTTCGCACGTATCTGATTACTTTGGTGCATACCGCAACGAATCTGTTATCTCAGCGGGTTACGGTTTACGCTTAATCGACCGCTCTGATATGTGGTTAAACGCTGAAATTGGTCCGGGTTATAAATACTTCCAATACCCTGATAACAGCACAGAAGTTGATGACAACGGTGAATCACTTGCTGGTGAGCGTGAAGGCGAAGTAATCGCTTTAGGTAAAGTTGACTACAACTGGCAGATTTCAGACAGCGCACGTTTTACTCAGTTAGTATCAGTTGAATATGGTGATACCAACACTAAAACACGTTCAGAGTCTGCAATCCTTGCTAAGATCAACGGCTCACTACAAATGAAAGTAGCATACAACATTACTCACAACTCAGATGTTGCGGATGATAAAGAAAACACAGATACAGAAACGTCACTAACGCTAGTGTATAGTTTCTAATGTTTTTCAGTTGAGAATGAATGGGTAAACTTGTTTACCCATTTTTTTTGTTTATAAAATGATGTAGTATGCCGCGGTTATCTTTATTTTCTTAGAAGGGAAACTTTGTGAAGTTTTTTAGACTTGTAATTGCGCTTTTTATCTCGCTTTTATTTATTACTGAAGCTCATTCAGTCACTCCAACTAAGCAACAAATCGAACAATTTAAAAAACTCCCCAAATCTCAACAAGAAGCACTTGCTAAGAAGTACGGCTTAGACCTCAGTATGTTAGTCTCGGCAGACCAAAACGAAAATCAATCTACGAATGAAGTCTCAGATACTGTAATGCCTAGAGGCATGTTTGACGATAACGAAGATAACAAAAAAATTACAGCAGAAGAGAAGTTCAAACCAGAAGAAGATGAGTTAAAACCATTTGGGTATGAGCTTTTTTCTGGCGAACCAACCACTTTTGCTCCGTCAGAAAGTGCACTTGTACCTGATAGTTACATTGTTGGGCCTGGTGATACTTTTACTATCAACTTGTTTGGTAAAGAAACGTCCGCAGAAGAGGTTATTATAGATCGCGAAGGTCGCTTAACTATTAGTAATCTTAAGCCGGTTACAGTTAGTGGCATGCAGTACAGTGATGTCGTGAGCTTAATAAAAGCGAAAGTTAAACAGGAAATCATTGGTACAGAGGCTTATGTATCAATGGGAAAAACGCGCTCAATCCGCATAATGGTTTTAGGTGAAGCTTATAAGCCTGGTGCATATACAGTTCCTTCTCTAGCTTCAATTACACATGCATTATTTGTGAGTGGTGGCGTGTCTGATATTGGCTCACTTAGAAATATACAATTAAAGCGTGCAGGAAAAACAGTAACAACTCTCGACTTATATAACCTATTGATAAAAGGTGATAGTAGTAACGATGTCATTTTAAAGCCGGGTGATGTTGTATTTATTCCACCAGTTGGTATGCGAGTGAGTGTTGAAGGTGAAGTACGTAGACCAGCCATTTTTGAGCTTAAAAAAAATGAATCTAGTCAAGATTTAATAGCTATGGCAGGTGGCTTTAATGCAGCTGCATATCCGCAGAAAACAGTTGTAGAACGCTACACAGGTAATAGTTCGAGAACCGTCCTGCAACTTAACTTATCTAAAAGAGATGCATATAAACCAAATGATGGAGATGTAATTCGCGTTCCATCTTCTAGTAAAGAATTAGACAATGCAGTGACTCTGCTTGGTGCTGTTGCTCATCCAGGTAACTACGCGTGGCATGAAGGAAAAACTGTCAGTCAGCTATTTGGTTCTCTAAAAGCAGATTTACTGCCAATTGCAGACTATGATTATTCATTAATTGTTCGCGAGACTAACTTACGTGGTGATATTGAGTTACATCAGTTTTCCCTCATAAATGCAGTAAGTGGTGAAGAAGACCTAGAGCTAAAGCCTCGCGATATTGTTGTTGTATTTAGTCGTTTCCAATCTTTAGAAAGTGAAGAAAATGCCCTCGCAGGCATGGCTTTGACTAAAGAGCAGTTAAAACAACAAGAAAAAATCAAGCTTTGGGATGAGTACGAAGAGCGAAAGTTTTATGAATTTATCGATCTTGGTTCAGCTTTGGATAAGGAACTAGCTGAGACACTCTCTAAAGAAAAAGAGCAAGAAGTTCTTTCTATCACAGAATTGCTCACAAGTAAGGAAGAATTAGAAGAGCATGAGTATGCTGTTTTTAGTAGAAAAAGGTTGCTTAAACCTATTTTGGCTAAACTGAACCAGCAAGCAAATTCTGATGACGGATTACAAATTATAGGTATTCGTGGTGAGGTATTTTACGAAGGTGTATATCCAAAACCTGTGAATGCATCAGTGAAAGGAGCGCTGCTAGCTGCTGGTGGCCTAAAAGAATCTGCCTATTTGAAGAGTGCTGAAATTACTCGCTTTGCAGGGAAATCTAATTTGGAACACATTAGTATTGATTTAGCTAGATTAGTTAATGATGAGTCAAGCTCATCATTTGAGTTACAAAGCAAAGATACAATTAATATTTACCCGATTCCAAATTGGCAGCAAGATAGAAAAATTAATATTGTTGGCGAAGTAAAATTCCCTGGTGTTTATAGTATTTCAAAAGGCGAAACGTTAGCCGAAGTAATTGAGCGAGCAGGCGGTTTTACTGAGTTTTCTTATCCTGAGGGGGCTATTTTTACGCGTGAGGAAACTCGAAAACAACAGCAGCAACAACTAAAGAAGTTATCTGAAGACTTACGCCGAGATATTGCTTCTAAAAGTTTTAACAACTCTATCACGGATGCGTCACTATCGTATCAAGATATGAATAATTTAATAAATGACTTAGCGAATGTTAGGGCCGTTGGTCGTTTGGTTATAGATCTACCATCAATTATGAATGGCCAGCGTCATTTAGAGGTAGAAGATCAAGATGTACTTTATATACCTTCAAAACGCTCAAGTGTAAGTGTTGTAGGTGAGGTTAACTTTTCAGGCTCACACCTTTATCAGGAAGAACTTAGCCTTAATGACTATTTAAGCCGCAGTGGTGGTTTAAAGCAACGTGCTGATGAAGACCGTATTTATATCATTAAGGCAAGTGGTTTAATTGAAGTGCCAAATGAAGGGTCTTGGTTTGCGGTTAATAATAATTCTCAGTTATCGCCAGGTGATACTATAGTAGTACCTTTAGATTCTGATTATATTGATAACCTGACTCTTTGGAGCACAGCAACACAAATAGTGTATCAAATGGGCGTAGCTGTAGCGGCTATTAGTTCATTATAACAATGAAGTATGTTTCTTAATTAAGGCTTCATAATGACCTTTGAATTCATAACATTGATGTTTGCATTTGTTTTTTCATACATCATAATTTTGGCGATTACGCCATTAGCTGTAAAATTTGGCTTAGTCGATAAACCATGCCTGCGTAAACAGCATACCGGCACCATCCCTTTAATTGGTGGATTGTCAATCTTTTTGGCTGTGGCAATTTCGATTATGGCATTTCACCCACTAACAGTGAAAATTGTAAGTTACTTAGCTTGTGCTGCGGTTATTGTAGTTTTGGGGGTTATAGATGATTACCGTCAATTAGGTGTAAAAATTAGGTTAGGCGTCCAAGTTCTAGTTGCTCTTGTGATGATCTATAGTAGTGAAATATACATTCATAATCTGGGCAATCTATTTTTAATGGGTGATATTGACCTTGGTTGGTTTGGTATAATATTTACAGTGATTAGTGTCATAGCTTGTATTAATGCCTTTAATATGATCGATGGCATTGACGGTTTAGCTGGCTCACTTAGTATTCTCACCTTATTATCTGTTTTTATTTTAATGCTGTTTAGTGGTAACTATGCTTTGGTTTATTTACCGCTTATTATTGTTGCGACCGTACTACCTTATTTAGCGTTTAATTTAGGTATTAAAGGCCATAGAAATAAGAAAATTTTTATGGGTGATGCGGGTTCTATGTTTATTGGTTTGAGTGTTATTTGGTTTTTAATGGTAGGCACTCAGACAACCGAATCAGCATTTAGACCTGTAACAGCGTTATGGATTATTGGTGTGCCTTTAATGGATATGATGGCAATAATAATTCGCCGTAAACGTAAGGGGCTATCCCCGTTTAGTGCTGACCGCGATCATTTGCACCATATCTTTATGCGGGTAGGATTTAGTCCTCGCAGGGCGTTGAGCTCAATATCGTTTTTTGCCATAATTTTGAGCGGTGTTGGTATTCTAGGGGAAGTTTTAAATGTTCCTGAATGGATAATGCTTGCCCTATTTTTGATTGTATTTGTGTTTTATTCTTTAGCACTACAACACTGTTGGAAAGTAGCAAGATTTCTAAGACGAAAAAAAATAGACGTCAAAAAATAACTAAATTTAAAGAGAGTTTTATGAAAAAAAATAATGGTTTTACGATGATGGAGCTACTTGTTGTTATTGTCATCTTAGGGCTTTTAATGTCACTGGTCGCGCCTAAGTTTTTTTCTAAGTTAAGTTCATCAGAGCGTAAAATAGCAGCAGCACAAATGTCATCATTTGAAACCGCTATTGATACTTATCGACTTGATTTAGGTAAATACCCAACAGAACTTTCTCAGTTACGTAAAAGTGATGATCCACGTTGGGATGGTCCTTATTTACCAAAAGATATCCCGTTAGATCCTTGGGGAAACCCTTATGTCTACAAGACCCCTGGTGAAAATGGCAATCCATATTCACTAAAATCATACGGTAGTGATGGTAAAGAGGGTGGTACCGACAACAACGCGGATATAATACATCAATAATGCAATTACATGATTTATTAATAGAAAAGTTTAGTGTTGACCCTCAAGATCTTACTCGGGCCTTAAATTATCAGGCAAAATATAGCGGAAGGTTAGAACAAGTACTTGTAAACATGGGGAGCTTGCCAGAAGATCAAGTTCCTTTGTTACTAAGTGAATATTTAGGTATCCCACTGTTTACTAGTGAACAATACGCTAACTTTTCTGCACTAGTCATCGATAAGCCTATGCTTGATATGTTTGTTGAGCAAAGCTGGTTACCAATAACTGACAATAAAGAGCACATTTCCTTTGCTTGTAAGGATCCACTTAACCAAGTAATGAATGATTGGTTAAGTAAAAATAATCAATCTTATTCTTTATTCATTGCGAATGAAGTTGATATTCAATTATTAGCAGCAAAGTACGAAGAGCCTTTAACAGATATCGATGATGATAGTCCTTTAGATGAGGAAGAACGCCTAAAAGAATTAGCTACAGAAGCCCCTACAGTAAACTTACTAAATTCACTAATTAGTAGAGCATTACGCCAAGGTGCATCAGACATGCACTTAGAGCCTTACCAAGGCCGCTACAGGGCGCGTTTTAGAATTGATGGTGTGTTGCATGAAGCTGAAACTATTTCGGCTCGTAAACAACTGCCAATAATTACGCGTTTGAAAATCTTGTCGGGAATGGATATCGCTGAAAAGCGCCGCCCGCAAGATGGCAAAATCGAAATGAAAATTGCCAATCAAGAGCTTGATATTCGTGTATCGTCATTACCATTAAATGATGGTGAATCAGTCGTTATGCGTTTTCTAAGAAAAGAGAACGTACGTTACGATATGTCCGTTTTGGGTTTATCAGATGACATTGATGAATTGATCCGCGAAGATATCAAAACAACAGCAGGGGTTGTGTTATTAACCGGCCCTACAGGTTCTGGTAAAACAACAACCTTATATACATTTTTGAACGCACTAAATAATGATGATGTAAAAATTATTACTTTAGAAGACCCGGTAGAATACCAATTACCAGGTATAAATCAGGTGCAAGTTAATAGTGATATAGGTTTTGACTTCTCAGCGGGCCTGCGCTCTATAGTTCGTCAAGATCCTGATGTAATTATGTTGGGTGAAATACGAGATAAAGAAACTGCTCAAATTGCATTACAGTCTGCATTAACTGGCCACTTAGTATTTAGTACTGTTCATACAAATGATGCTGCAAGTGCTTATACTCGATTACTTGACCTTGGTGTAGAAGAGTTCTTGCTCAATGCTGCACTGGTGTCGATAGTTGCACAGCGCTTAGCACGAAAAGTATGTAGCAATTGCAGTGAACCTGATCCAGATGCACAAAAGCTTATAGAAAAATATAACCTGAATCAGTTTGCTGAACGCTTTAGTATCGATACGATTAATTTAGTTCGAGGTAAAGGTTGTGAGCATTGTGCTCATACCGGGTATAAAGGCCGAATGGCCGTAACAGAGTATTTACGCTGTGATAATGAAATTAAAGCAATGCCAAAAGATGCTGATTTCATACCTAAAGCTAAAAATCATAATCACTCGCTTAATCGCCGAACCTTACTCGAGGATGGTTTACACAAAGCGGTACTAGGTCATACAACTATTGATGAAGTAATACGGGTCGCAGGTTAATGGCGCTTTTTAATTACAAAGCCTATGATTCATCTGGCGCAAAATCAGAGGGGCTTATTGAAGCAACCTCTGAGCAAGATGCAATTAACAAATTAAAAGTTCAAAAGTTACTGCCATTTGAAGTTAAAGAAGAGCAAAAAAGAGCAACGACCGGTGTGCTTTTTCAAAGCAAGGTATCCTTAGCCGACCTAGAATTTTTAACAGCAGAGTTAAGTTTGTTACTTGCAACTGGAGTTAGGATTGATCGTGGCCTAGACATTATTAGGCGAACAAAAGCTAAAGCTGCATTAGCACAAATGCTAGCTAACATTAGCAGTAGCATAAAGAAAGGGAGTAGCCTTTCTCAAGCACTCAGAGCTTATCCTGATGTATTCGATAACCTTTATTGTAACTTAATTGAATTAGGTGAAGCTTCAGGAAACTTAAGCGAAATATTTGCTGGTATCGCCAAAGATCTTAAGTTTAAACGTGAACTACAACGAAAAATTGTAGGTTCACTTACTTATCCATGCGTTATTTTATTTGTTTGTATTTTAAGTATTTTTTTCATATTTAATTTCATCATTCCAAAAATGGCTGATATGTTTGGTCAATTAAGCTCGCTTCCTTGGTATACCCAGCTTATGTTATCTATTAGTGAGTGGATGAATGACTATCAAGTGTTCTTGGCATTAGCAGTTATTGCTTCAGTCCCTGCCCTTATTTGGGCAAGTAAACGTAAAGGTTTTCAGCATTGGTGGCATAAAACAGCACTAAAATTACCTGTAATAGCGAATGCGAGCGCCACAGTTGAGCGCATACGTTTTAATAGTGGTTTAAGTTTGATGTTGAAAGCTGGTGTACCTATTGACCAAGCATTAGAACTGGCTGCGGGTAATATCAAAAACCATGTACTACATCACGAAATGACAATTGCGCGAAAAAAAGTAAAACGTGGTAGTCAATTGACCCCAGCATTACAGCAAACTTCTTTATATCCACCATTTTATATTTCACTGCTTGAAGTGGGGGAAGAGTCCGGTAATTTAGATATCGTATTCGATGAAATAGCAAATCGTTCACGACAAGATTTTGAAACCTGGACAGACAATATGACGTCGTTGATTGAACCATTAATGATTTTATTTATGGGTGGTTTCGTCGGTGGTATCGTCGTTATCATGTTGATGAGCATGATCTCTTTAAACGACGTAGGCTTCTAATGACGGGCGCAAATAATAAATTTGCACATGGCTTTACCTTGATCGAGTTAATCATTGTATTAAGTATTGTCTCCTTATTACTTTCAGTTGTAGCTCCAATCTCTGTTAAAGCTGTCGACAAAAGTGCAGCTAGAACAGAGCTACTTGAAACGCGCAACTGGATAAAAAGCATAGCTTTTCAATCATTTATAGAATCGAGGGCGTATCGACTTGAATTGAAAGATAATACGCTTAATTTGTACACTCTTGATGAACAAGAAATAATAAAAACCAAAAAGCTTGAGTCATTACGATTTGAAGCTCAGTGGGTTAACTTTAATAAAAACGGACTCACTTCTCCTAATGAAATTCAAGGTTATGTACGTGGTGAACCATTAATGATTAGTCTGCAACCAACACTAAGATGAAACAAAAAAAACAGATAGGCTTTACATTAATTGAGCTTCTCATAGCTACTATAATTCTTTTCTCTTCGCTTGCCGCGGTTTCACTAATTTACCGAGGGGCATTTATTGCAAGTGAGAAAGCAAGTAATCATGTTAATGTAGTCGCAAACCTCCCTGCATTAATATCGCGCATTCAACTGCAGATCCAAGCTGCATCTTCAGAACAATCACAACTATCAGAGCAAGGTAATGCTTGGGGGGGGGAATATCAATGGCAAGCCTCAGTAGTGCAAAGTAAAGTTATTATTAATGAAACTATGGCTCTAGAGTTTGCAGAAGAAATAGCAGATAAAAAGCAAATCCAGCTCTGGCGCATTTCTCTTATCATTAAACGTAACGGGATTGAGAAAAACTACATTTTAAATGAAGTGAGCTGGCATGATGCGTAAACAGCAAGGCTTTACATTAATTGAGTTATTGATTTCAGTGACATTGCTATCACTCATTATGTTCACTGGTAATTATGTCTATATGCAGCTTGCCTCTCGTTGGGATAAAGAATTAGGTAGCTTTGAGCGCGATATTGAGCAAGCAAAAGCAATTTACATTTTACAGAGCTTATTAGAAGGGGTTGAGCCATACCTAATAAAAAATAGTAAAGGCCAGCCAGAAATGTTTTTTGTTGGCGGTGAAGATAGCCTACTCATGATGACCAAAAATGGATATACAGATACCAAAAATCCAGAGCTTGTGAGATTAACCGCTGTGCAAAATAAGCTGGGCCGTTTTGACCTTGTCTACCAAGCAATTTCAAGTGCTGACATGTTGCTAATTAACTCAGAGCAGAACATAGAATTTACGAGTCAAAAAACGCTACTTAGCGACTTAGATAGAGTTACTTTTAGCTATTTTGGTTGGGAAAGTCTAGAGCAAAAAGCGTTGCAAGAGCCTGGCTCAACACCTACTTGGCAGGCTACATACTCTGGGTTAGAGCAACAACTAACTCCTCAGAAAATAAGGTTGACACTATTAAAAAATCAACAGCCAATGGACTTTTATTTTCAGTTAGATGAAGAGCCAAATCGTTGGTATGGTAATTACATACAAACGGGAGAGCTGTGATGAAACAGCGAGGTATTGCATTAGTACAAGTACTACTAATCGTTGCTGTAGTGTCTATTTTAGCTTTGTATTTTACTCAGTCAGCACGCCAACAAGTTAAAAATGCAACTATGATGATTGATAAAGCACAAGCTTTAGTTGAGCTTAACAATGCTGAGGCGAGCATATTATTTTCATTACTCACTGAAAAACTAACACCTATGGCTACTCCGCCCGTTAATAATCCTCTTATCACATCTTGGAATTTTCATGGGGAGCCTTTTAAAACAACAAATAATGTAGAAGTTCAGTTACAAGATCTTCGAGGCTTGTTAAATATCCACTACCCAGAAGAAACACGATTAAAGCGATTGTTGACCTACAGTGGCTTAAATGATTATGATGCCCAGCTTGCAGTGTTGCAGATCATGGCTTGGCAAAGCTTAGACACACATTCTGATTATATAAAAAATGATGTAATTGCACGAAATGCCGCAATTCATGATATCGAAGAACTAAGTCATTTAGGTTTGCAACCAGCACAATTGAAAGTACTTGCAAATAATACAACACAATATAAAAAAGGTGCGTTCAATCCGATGAATTCACCCGATACCCTGCTATACGCTTTATTGAGCGAAGATGTTGCAGAATATGTTATTATGCAACGCAGGGCTAACAGGTTAACAGTTAATGATTTTGTGCGTGCAACGGGCATATCTGAGAGTGGCGATATTATTTTATATCCATCCAATTTATTCAAAATAACGTTAACAGTTAAGGTTGGAGAAGCGGTAGTAACCAAAACAACTTACTATCATTTACAACCAACAAAAGATCCTGTGGTGAATAAACTAGCTGTAAAGGCTCGGTAGAGAACATAATGATTAATAATAATATTAAGTTATTGCTGAAAAAATGGCTGTGCAAAGTGGTTGCTTTTTATACCGATCAACCTTACCAGCTTGTACTAGATCAACATCAGCAATTTGCTTTAAAGCCAGCATCAATCAATGAAGAAACTAAATGGTTACTTATTGTTGGTCGCCAACATTACAATGAGCAATTATTTACTTATCCAATTGGCAATAAGAAAGAGCTAAAACAATTAATTGCAATAGATCTAAAAAATACAGAGCAACAAGGCATAACCCATACATTAGTAACGCAAATTGAAGCAGAGCAAAGCCAAGTAATGCAGTGGCGTTTTGCTGAGTATCTTCCTAAAGCCTGGATCACATTGCCTGAATCACTTCTTTTGAGCCAAACAGTGACAAATGGTGAAGTCATTTCTAATCAAGTTAAAACGGCTAGCTTCGTTACTAAACATCAAAACAATGTCTGTTCGTTGCTGGTTAGTAAACTAATAAATGACCCAGACCGCTTCACAAGTATGTTTGGTATTCCACTAAAAAAGGTTATCAGTATAGACACGGAGCAAGAGTATACAGCTCGTATAATTAAAGGTTTATATGCACTTCCAAAACAATATCTACAAACATTTTTTAGCTTACCAAACAATGTATTTAATAAACGCATTGCGCTACGTTACAGTGGTCTATTTGCTGGGTTATTTGTTACATACGCACTATTAACGAGCACTTACCTTTTTTACAAAACATATCAATTAGAGAGTCAACTCGAAATCAACAAGTCATCCGTTAATACTGCACTAAATACTTTGAATGCATACTTAACAAGTAGTGAGACACTCCAACAGCGTCAGCAATTATTACAGCAATTTTCAATTACTAGCCCCGTTTTTTTAGTTATAAGCGATTTATTTGAGAATACACAACTTAGCAGTATCAGTTGGCAAGAGGGGCGATTTGTTTTAAGAGGAAAAGCAAATAGAGCAACAGATGTGCTTGCTACCATAATGAAAGATAAGCGGGTCGAAGATGCTAGATTTGATTATCCATCACGCAAGGAGCGCGGTGGTGAAAGCTTTGTTATCAGCTTTATGTTAAACACACATGACGATCAGGTAACTTCATTTGCCTCTAATCAGGAGGGGAAATGAATAAACTTGAACCAAAGCAGCAAGTTGCCTTAGGAATTATAGGCGTATTACTTGTCTTGAAGTTTATCGTTGTGCCTTTAGTTGATTGGCAAGCAGAGCAGGTTAATTTGATTAGTAACTTGCAAAAGCGCGCCGCTAAATCACAAAGTGTGATCAAAAATCAAACAGCAATTGATGCTCAGCAACAGCAAATAACTCAGCAGCTTGAGCAAATTAATCGTTTATTTGTAGCACCTCAAAAAGATACAGAGTTTAAACTGGCCATGCAGCAACAAGTTGAACAGTTAATGGCAAAATATCAATTGCAAATAAATAACAGTAATTGGTTAGTAAGTTTAAAGGTTGCAGATAACACATTAATGCGCCATCAACTAACACTGAATATAAGCGGTAAGTTATTAAACTTTCAAAAGATATTAGTTGAACTTGAAACAAGCACCCCGATTATCCAAGTAAGCGACTTTAATATGCGTATTAAAGGACAAAGTGAGCAGGAGTTAGGGCAGGTTGATGGCACAATCGAATTAAGTTTTTACATGCAACAAGGAGAAGCGTAATGAATAAAACGTTACTAATCTCGGTAGTTGTAATTGCGTTAATTTTAGTAGCAGATTTCAATAGTCGTTTAAGCTTAAAATCAACTGAAAAAGATAGTGATTTTAGTCAGCAAAGTTTAGTTGAAGTTTCGCTTCCTTTACTTTCTGATAGTTCAAAACAAGGGTTAGAGAAAGTATATAAAAAATACACTCAGCCAGAGCAAAGCAGTAAAGTACAAGAAAAGGGCTTGTCAGCCGCTAAACAAGCCGAACAAAATGGCGAATTGGTTACTGTATTTGCAGATAATTATGAGCTTAGGTTAAAGGCCGTTATATTCACAATTAAGCCGTATGTGCTTATAGAGCAAAAAGATATCAATGATGGTAGTAGCCAGCTTGTCAAATATAATGACATGCAAACAGTGCATGGTTATAGCTTAAAAATACTGTCAAATACCGAGGTTGAGCTTAGCAAAGATCAACAAAACATTACTTTGACCATGTATAAACGTGGTTAATAAACAAATAGTTATAGTGTCTGGATAATTTATGAAACACAGTAAGGTTCTTTTTTTAGGCATAGTGACGATGAGTGTGCTAACAGGTTGCGCTAGAAGCAATGGTGGAATTACACCTACACCATCGTATTTAGAAAAAGTACAAACAAAAAAAGTCGCAGCAGGTGAAGTAGAAACCACCACAGGCGCTGAACAAGTAGCCCCTACAAATCAAGGTATTGTGTACGTTGAAGCGCTACAAAACGATAGCAGGCTAAAGTCAGAGCAAACGGACCTTGCGAGTAAGTTTAGTGATGTTGAACAAGTTAAGTTAACAGCAGATAGCCTATTAATTAAAGACTACTTACACTATGTTTTTGGTGAATTACTAAATGTTAATTATATTTTGGGTGAACAGCTAAATAATAGTAAAGCTCAAGTTACCTTAAATCTGCAAGATCCGCTCAGCAAACGTAAATTGTTTTCTCTTAGTGAGCAAATGCTGCAAGAACGTAATATTGTAATTCGCTTTCAAGACGGTATTTATTACATTCATCAGACTGAGGGGGGCATCGCTAATAATCTAGTTTACGGATATGGTGCAAACCCTGAAGATGTTCCAAACACTGCAAATGAAATAATACAACTAGCGCCTTTTAAAGCAGGAATGCAAACTCCGCTTGCTAATACAATTCGTCAGCTCACTAATGTAAATGCGCAACCTATGTTTGAACAACATGCCATTATGTTTAAGGGGAAGCGTAACGATATAGTGAAGGCGCTTGAGTTTATGCAGTTGGTTGATCAACCAGCATTTCGTAATCGATCAATTGGTATGTACAAATCAAGCTTTGTGCCGGTTGACCAATTAAGTAAATTATTACAAGACTTAATGAAACAAGAAGGGATCTCGGTCAGTATTAATGCCACAACCGAACAAGCCATATCTATTGTGCCTCTAGAGCGCATTAACACAATGGTCTTTTTTACAAATAATAAAGAGTTTTTAAAACGAGCAACTTTCTGGGCGAGTAAGCTAGATCAGCCAGCTGATGGTAATCAAGAGCAATACTTTGTTTTTGTGCCTGAATTTGCCAGAGCAGTCGATTTAGGCACGAGCCTACAAAACTTATTAGTAGGGAATTCAGCTGAACCACTAGGAAGTAGTACTTCAGCAAGTAGCCAGAACCAGCAAATTAAAAATAATCAACAATCGAATAAGCGACAAGCCCCAAGTAATATTTCTGTCCAAACTGAAGGTATGAAGATGGTAGTTGATGAGCGTTCAAACTCATTGATCTTCAAAACAACGGGTGATGCATATCGAAATTTATTACCTATGATTAAGCGCCTGGACATTATGCCAAAGCAAATAATGCTTGAAGTAATGATAGCAGAAGTAAGCTTAACTGATGAGTTTAAACAAGGTGTTGAGTTTGCATTGACAAATATGGGAGCGACGTCTGTTGGAGGGTTTAATTTACAATCGAATGGTACTGGACTGACTTATGCTCTAAGTGGAGCGACAGGAAGGTTAGCCGTTAATTTGTTGCAAACAAACAATTATGTCAATGTTCTATCACGACCAACATTGGCAGTAAGAGACGGCGTTGAGGCAACAATTAGCGTGGGTGATCGCATCCCTGTTGTTGGAGAAATAATTACAGATACCACAGTTGGTTCTCGCTCATCTGTCGACTACCTTGAAACAGGTATAGATTTAAAAGTTACCCCAACGGTTAATGCAAAAGGTGTGGTGGTTATGGAAATCGCCCAAGAAATAAGTAACCAAGCAGATGGGACTGGTGCCGAAGGTAACCCTATCGTTTTTGAACGAAGTCTACAAACAGAAGTTATAGCGGCTGATGGTCAAACCATTATGTTAGGTGGTTTGATTAGTGAAAATAGCACTTTGGGCGATAAAACTGTGCCATTCTTCTCAACCATTCCATTATTCGGAAAGCTTTTTGACAGTACTAACAACAATAAAACGAAGACAGAGTTAGTAGTGTTAGTTACTCCACGAATTATTGGTTCAACGGCTGAGTGGGAAAGTGTATATGAGCAATTCAAGCAGGGCTTAAATGAGCTCAAATTGCCTGAAACTACGAAAAATGCTGTACAGTAGTAAAATTTAATTGCTTATTTAAAAAATCAGTCCTTTTATGTGTGTTTTAACCTTTAGGGTGGCGCTTTGGTACGAATTAATTTTATGAGCTATTGTTAAGATAGTTTTGCAAATAAATTGACAGAATATGTATAGGTTAAAATGTATACAAATTGGGTATTGTAAACAATTGTAACGAAAGGCTTTTTTTTTTACTGAAAATTAGAGTGCGAATATAACCTTATGAAAATTAAGGTTTTTAAATAGTGTACATAGAATACATAAAACGGTAATATAATTAAGTTAGTGTAACGACTGTTAATTACTTGACAATAAACTAACATTCATTAGACTGAATCTGAATTCGACTAGTAGTCACTTAGGTGACGGCCTATGGTGCATGGTCATTCATACTAAAAAAAAAGGAACAATGAACGTTCCTGTTTCATGAAACTTTGGAGAATATATAATGTTCAAAAAATCATTACTAGCAGTTGCTCTAGGCGTTGCTGCATTTGGCGCAAACGCTGCGACTACTACAGCTACTCCTTCTGTTGTATCTTTAGAAGGTGCTGTTGGTCAAACAACTGTTGCTGTACCTCAGCTTACAATCAAATTAGCTGCAGAATACGCTGTAGGTGATACATTCACTATCACTTTAACTGGTGCTGAGTTCGATACTACATCTAACCCTGCTATCACTTTCTCTGGTTTTACTAACAACCCAACTGTTGGTCTGTTATCTAAAACTGCTACTACAGCTACTTTCCGTGTAACTGCAGTTCCTTCTCCAGTTGAAGTATTCAGCGGTAAGAGCTTCCTATTAAACGGTGCGCTTCTTAAAACTACTACAGTAACTGACGCTGCTGGCGACATCAAACTAACTTACGCTGCTAAAACTTCAACTGGTCTAGACCTAGACAACGTTGGTACAGCTACTTCAACTGTTGTAACTTCTAAAGCTCAACTTAGCTCTTCAGTTACTAAATCACTTAACGGTGTAATCGACGTTGAAAACGAGCGTAAGCAATTCACTGCTGGTAACGACACAATCACTACTGACGTACTAGAAGTAACTCCAGTAGTTGCTACTGCTGGTACTCATGACGCAGTTTACACTGGTGCTACTCACGTGATCAAAGGTGACTTCTCTTGGATGGACACTGACGGTACTACTGGTGTTAGCGCTACTGAACTAGCTGCTGCATTCAAAGCAACTGGTACTGCAGACACTTACACAAGCACAATCAACACAGCTGGTGATGCAATCACTGTAACTGTTGCTGACGCTGCTGGTAACACTGCAGAAGCTATGACAGCTACTTTCACTGTATTAGGTAAAGCAAACTCTAAAGCGCCTATCCTATCTACACAAAAGTTCACTGTTGATTCAACAATCAAGTACAACACAGCTGCTGGTACTGCTTCAACTAAAGCAATTGCTTCAGCTTCAGCTGGTTCTTGGACTCTAAATGGTTTCGATGAAAACATCGTATTCATGCCATTTGGTACTCAGTACGCACAGTCAATCAATGTTTCTAACACTGGTTCTGTTGCTGGTGCAATCACTGTAGATATCACAGCTGACGGCAAAACTTACACTAAAACACTTACAGCTACAGCTACTCCTAAAGCGACTACTAACATCTCTCAAGAAGTTAAAGCATTCGCTGCAGAAAGCGGTGTAACTGGTAACGCACACATCAAAGTAGTAGTTAACTCTCCAACTGCTGACATCGATGTAACTGGTGTTTACTACTCTAAATCTGACGCTGACCGTGTAAAAACTAAGTAATTAGTTTACATAGCCAGTTATGGTTTTAAAAAAGCGAGCCCTAGGCTCGCTTTTTTTATGTATAAAGTTTGCTAACGATTGCTCAATCAAAAATTCCTTTCTCCGCTAGCCCCTGTAATCGTTGTTTGCTACACTTCGACACTGTTTTTGTTTTGTGAGCATGATGAGTGAAGTATCCAATAGTAAAACCGTTTTTACCTTCAATCGACGCGTACAAAGCGCAAATTGATGGTATATTTGAGCGCTGCTGGTTAACAAATAATGGCCAGTGTTTACAAGAGTTTGAACGTCAATTAGCTAGCTATTTTGGTGTAAAGCATTTATTACTAGTTGCCAATGGTACACTTGCTTTACAAGTCGCTTTTGCTGCGCTAAATATCAAAGGGAAAGCAATAACAACACCATTCACATTTGCAGCAACTGCTAGCGCGTTAAAATTCGCTTGTGTAGAACCAGAATTCGTCGATATAGATCCAGAAACTTATAATTTAGATTTAAATAAAGCAACGGCTGAACAATTATCTGAGGCAAGTGCAATAGTCGGTGTTCATGTCTTTGGCAATCCATGTGATGTAGAGGTGATAGATAGAAAGGCAAAAGAATATGACTTAAAAGTTATATATGATGCTGCTCATGCTTTTGCGAGCAATATCAGCGGGAATACAGTGCTTGAACATGGAGATGTAGCAACGTTAAGCTTACATGCTACAAAGTTATTCCATAGTGTAGAAGGCGGTGCCATCATCTTTAAGCATGAGTCTGATTATTTAAAAGCTAAACAGTTAATAAACTTTGGCTTTAATTCTGACTTTTATCCTGAATTAGTGGGTATCAATGCCAAGATGAGCGAAATGCATGCCGCTATGGGATTATGCTTACTAGAGTATTTGCCTTTTATAACCCGAAAAAGGTGCGAACTAATAGGACATTATCAAAAGTGCTTATCGAGACCTCTCAATCAAGGTTTGTTGAGTTTTCAAACGTGGCACTCCAAAGGTAATAATAATGGTGCATATATGCCTGTAGTCCTTAAAAGTGAACAACAATTGTTACAAGTACAGGCTAAGTTGCTCGAACAAGGTATTCAAACAAGACGTTACTTTTATCCAAGCTTGTCTACAGTTCCTGCGTATGGAATGCAGGGCAGCACGCCACATGGTAATGAGTTAAGTTTACGAATTTTATGTTTACCTATGTTTACTGATTTGACATTAGAAGGCGTTGAACAGATTTGTAGTAGTTTAATTTCAGCACTTGAAAGCAGTTGTTAATATACACCCATTTAATAGGAAGCTAGATGGCAATTTATACGCGAGATGAATTACTCAGCCTGGGTCTTTCAAAACTCGGTGAGAACGTAAAAATATCAAAAAAAGCGTCTATTTACGGTGCTTCAAGAATCTCTATAGGCGACAACGTCCGTATCGATGATTTTTGTGTTCTTTCAGCAGGAGAGGGCGGTATTACACTAGGAAGTCATATTCATCTAGCTGTATACAGCTGCCTTATTGGCACTGGGCATATTCAATTAGACGATTTTTGTAATATTTCTTCAAGGGTTGCTATCTACTCAAGCAGTGATGATTATTCAGGGGCTTTTTTAACTAACCCGACTATTGATCGTGAGTTTACTAACGTTGAACATGCCCCTGTAACACTAGCTAAGCATGTAATTGTTGGAAGTGGCAGTGTTATTTTCCCAGGGGTTACGTTAGAGCAAGGCGTTGCTGTTGGTGCATTAACTATGGTGAATCGTTCTTTAGCTGCTTGGGGGATTTACGCAGGTCAGCCTGCAAAATATATTAAAGCGCGAGAAGATGGCTTACTTGCGCATGAAAAATCTTTCCTAGCAGCCTACCAAACTAAATAATCGATATGACAAAACGTATAATCCATATCTTTGCTGATACGCCGCATCACTATAAACCGATGCAACAATTTTTTGAACAACAATGTAGACCAGACGCTGAACAATTGTTTTGGGTTAAAACACCCGAATCGATTCCAAACTTTGTAAATTATAAGAATAATGCAGAGCTTTTTGCTTTGCTTGAGAGTACAGCTAAAGAAGACCAAATAGTATTTCACGGCTCTTTTGACATGCATGTTTGGAAAAAACTCTTGCTTAGTTCGGTTACAAAACGCTGTAGTTGTGTACTTTGGGGGGCTGAGCTCTATCGTCACACAAGGCCGAAGCGCACCATAAAAGAACGTGTCGTCCATGTTTTACATGCATTAGTGATTAACCGATATAAGCAAGTATTTGCTTTAAATAAAGGTGATGCAAAACTTGCTCAACGCGTATTATTTAAGCGAAATGTTAAAGTGCTGCCATATCCACTCATCGGGATGAAAGTTGAACAAGACCGCGAGCAATTAACTTCTGAAAAACCACTTAAAATACTCGTAGGTAATTCGGCATCAGCGAGTAATAACCATATTGACGCTTTAAACAAGCTTGCTCATTTGGCCAATGAAAATATCGAAATTATCATGCCACTTAATTATGGTGGTGAGCAAAGTTACATTGATGAAGTGGTTAAACATGCAACGACACTATTTGGTGATAAATTTATTGCTATCACTGAAATGCTTAACAAGCAAGACTACGATAAATTACTAAATGATGTGCATTTAACGGTGTTCGCTCAACATCGTCAACAAGGGTTATATGTTGCATATGCCATGTTATTAATGGGTAAACCCATGTTTTTGCTTTCAGACACATCTAGTTATAACTACTTAACTGAGCTTGGCTTTGAAATTTACAAAACTGATGAAGTAGCCAGCATGAGTTATTCAGAGCTAAATAATTTAATTAGCAAAGATAATAACCGTAACCCTGACTTGATGAACCAACATTTTACTGAGCAAGCATTAGCACCTAAATGGCGCAATATGTTAGAGCAGCTCCATGGATAAATTAGTATGAGTGTCGCACGTGATGCTGTATCTGGCGTATCTTGGACTGCCTCTGCCACACTTATTAAAGGTGGCCTTCAGTTAGCGCAGCTAGTTGTACTTGCTAGGTTCTTAACGCCAGCAGAGCTCGGTGTACTGGCAATTATACAGTTGGTGGTAGGGTTTGCCCAAATCTTTGGCGATGCAGGCATTTCAAACGCCTTGATATTCCATAAACAGTTAGAAAAATCACAACTCAACCAGTTATACCTAGTCAATGTAATTTTAGGTATCGTTATTTCTTTGCTAGTGCTTATGATGGCTGTGCCTACTGCGTCTTTCTTTAACATGCCACAACTGTCTTTGTTGTTATGTTATTTGTCTCCGGTATTTTTTATTCGCAGTTTAGGGCAGCAGCAGTTAGCCTTGTTACAGCAAAAAATGCACTTTAATAGTATTGCCAAAATTGAAGTATTCGCCAGTGTGGCAAGTTTTATAGCATTAATTATATTGTTAGCAGTTGATTTGAGATTAGAGTCAGTTGTGTTTTCTCAATTGCTGAATGCTCTGCTTTTAAGTACCTGCTTTTTAGTTGGCTTCCCTCTTTTAAGGCCTGGGTTTAGCAAGTTAAGTTTAAACAGCATTATCGCACCAATTAAGTATGGTCTATATCAAACAGGTGAGAGCTTCGTAAACTTTATAAGTGCCCAGCTTGATCAGTTGCTGATCGGTAAATTACTAGGGCCAGAAGTTCTTGGTATTTATGCTTACGTTAAAGCCCTTGTATTTAGACCTGCATTACAATTGATTAATCCAGTGGTAAATAAAGTGGCCTTCCCGCTTATTGTTAAACATAAAGAAACGCATAGCTTAGCTATTTTATATGGCATGGTGATTAGGCTACTTAGCTTAATCAATATACCTTTGTACTCTTTAGTTGCTCTATTCCCTGAGTTTATTTTAGGAATGGCTTATGGAAATGAGTGGCTGGAACATGCTGAGCTTCTTCGTTGGCTTGGCTTATATATGCTTATCATATCTATGATGAACCCTATCGGTGTGCTGTTGCGTGCTAGTGGTGAAGTAAAACGTGGTTTTTGGTGGAATATTGCTGTAACAATTGTGCGTCCCTTAGTTATCGTACTTTCAATTAATGAAGGTATTACGGTAATGGTGCAAGCGCTGGTTGCGTTACAGGTTTTATTATTTTTACTGCACTGGAAACTTCTTATTAAGCCTATTAGTGGTTTGTCTTTTTTCCAGTTTGCTGCCGCACTCGGGCCAGCATGCATAGCATTTTTTGCGATAGCAGCCTTGTTGTTACTACTTATACAGCCATTATTAATATTAGCTCCAGTATATTTGTTTGTGCTTATTTGTGTAGGTTACTTAATCGCAATTACACCGCAACTACTCAAGTTTTACAGTTTTATTCGAGGTTCTTAGTATGCCCGGTATGATCGGTTTTATTAGCCCAGACCAAGTAGCAGAAGATCATGATTGCTTTGCGAATGTAGCAGGCGATAAACATAGTTATTTTGTTTCGCAGCACTATCAGCACATGCTTAAAAATGTTGAGCATATAGCGTGCTACGAATATAGCGATGATCGTTTGCACGTCACTATTTGGGGCGATATCTTTTCAATCAATGGTAATGACTGTAAAACTGAAGATGCGCTACAGAATCTTTGCGAGCAGTACCTAATTGATAACCTACTTGAGTTTTGTCATGGCTTAAATGGTTACTTTGTTTTTTCGGTATATGATAAACAAACACAAGCACTTCATTTGGCAACAGATCGCTTCGGTATTAAACCACTTTACCTATGGGTTGAAGGTGATCGTATAAAAGGGTTTGCAAGTGAGCCAAAAGCCATACTACTGCACCCAGACTACACACAAGAGATCGATCAGTCGGCTTTAGATACCTATGTTGATGTAGGGCACATGCTTGGTGAGCAAACTTTATTTAAGAATATACGACGTGTGCCAGCGGCAACATTAGTCACTATTAATACCCAAGCAGAACACTATCAGCAGCAACTCTATTGGCAATGGTCAGAGATTAAACCACTAAATCACATCTCGTTTGATGAGGCTGTTGATAAATCTTATCAGCTTTTTGATGCTAGTATGGCTCGATGTATGAGTGTGGTAAAACAGCCTAAATTAGCGATCACGCTAAGCGGAGGCCTTGACTCTAGAGTTTTACTAGCAGGAGCCAAGCAGCATTATAAAGGCGAAATTAAAACATTTACCTTTGGTGAACCAAGCTGTGATGACGCCGTTATAGCCAAACAAGTGGCAGATTTCGCAGGGGTATCTAACCAGTTGGTTGCAATTGATCAAAGCAATTGGTTCTCTGGCAGAGAACGTGGTGTTTGGTTGACTGATGGCTTGAAGAATATTTTACACATGCATGCACTTAGCTCTGTAGAGTTGATTGCGCAAGAGTCTAATTATTTACTCAATGGTTATTTAGGTGATGTGACTTTTGGCGGGAGCTATTTATTCCCTGAGTCGCAAGCAACAATCTCAAAGCAGAAAAGAATTGCAACTCGCTACACTAAGCATGTTCAACATGCAAACATTGATCATGACTACTTTACACATGAAAATGATGATCCAGTGCTTATCTATAATCGCGGAGTACGCTTTATTGGCGCTGGAAGTGATTTATTGAGTCATCAGTTACATAACCTTAAACCGTTTATGGATAACGATTTGGTTGAGTTTCTTTATTCTCTACCGGACAGCTTTAGACGTAATGGTAAGTTATACCACGCAATGTTGTTACGTTATTATCCTGACTATTTTGCAGCGATCCCTTGGCAACAAACAGGAAAACCAATTTCATTGACCGAAAATCAAGTTGAGCCAAAGGTAAATCCAGTTAAGCAACAATTAGTAAAGCTAATAAAAGGTTCTCTGTTTGAAAGAGTGGCACGCAAGCTATATCGCTCAATTGCCCCTAAGCGACACTATGTAGCCTACGACACTTGGCTCAGAGAAACGCAATTTAAGCAGTATCTTACAGATATGTTATGTATGCCAAATAGCCGAGTCGCAACATTAATTGGCAATGACCAAGTTAATAAAATTCTATCCAAGTTCTTTGCAATGGACGACTCAATTCGCCCTGAAAAAATAGGCAGTTTATTAACGTTAGAATTGTATTTAGAACAGTTAGAAAGCGGCAAAAAATCGGCAGGTTATAGCAAATAGGCTGTATATTTGCGATAATTCGCCGCTGTTGAAAAGCTAATTAATTTAGTTAAAAAGGGTGTGGATGAAAACTATTATAGTAACAGGTGGTGCAGGGTTTATTGGAAGTGCCGTGGTACGTTTTTTAATAAACGAAACAGCGCATAAAGTTATAAACCTAGATAAGCTCACATATGCTGGAAATTTACAGTCACTTAAAAGCGTAGAAAATAACGAACGTTATACCTTCATTCAAGGTGACATTTGTGATCGTGCAACTGTCGACTCACTTTTCCAATCATATCAGCCTGATATTATAATGCACCTAGCTGCAGAATCGCATGTTGATCGCTCAATTGATGGGCCTGGCCAATTTATTCAAACAAATATTGTTGGTACATATACCCTACTTGACGCAGCACGAGGTTATTGGGCAAGCTTAGATACCAATAAGCAACAAACCTTTAGATTTCACCATATTTCGACAGATGAAGTTTATGGTGATTTACCTCATCCAGATGATGTAGAAAATAGCTCAAGTTTGCCTTTATTTACAGAGCAAACATCGTATGCGCCTAGTAGCCCTTATTCTGCCAGTAAAGCAAGCTCTGATCATTTAGTGAGAGCGTGGCACCGCACTTATGGTTTACCTGTCGTTGTTACCAACTGCTCGAATAACTATGGCCCGTTTCATTTTCCTGAAAAGCTGATCCCACTAGTCATTTTAAATGCGTTAGAAGGCAAGGCATTACCTATTTACGGTGATGGGTCACAAATTAGAGATTGGCTATTTGTTGAAGATCACGCGCGTGCTTTATACACCGTTGCGAGTGAAGGTAAAGTAGGTGAAACATACAACATTGGTGGACATAACGAAAAAACAAACCTTGAAGTAGTAAAAACTATTTGTAGTTTGTTAGATGAGTTAGCACCAAGTAAAGATTTAGCAGAAGGGTATGCTTCACTAATTACCTATGTTACAGACCGTCCTGGCCATGACCGTCGTTATGCAATCGATGCAGCTAAAATTGCTGACCAACTAAATTGGACACCTCAAGAAACGTTTGAGTCTGGTATTCGAAAAACAGTGCAATGGTATTTAGACAATCTAGATTGGTGCCAAAATGTTCAGGATGGCTCATATCAACGTGAGCGACTAGGTGCAGCCGAAGAATAATTGCTAGCTTTTGCAGCCTAAATTGGACGTTTCGATAAAGAAAGTTGAGTGTAAAGTAAGCATACCTAAGCGCTCAGAACTGACCATTAAATGAAGTATGGAAATGAGTAATTCACAAATGAACAATGACAATTCATCATTACGCAAAACAAAAGGCATCATACTTGCCGGTGGTAGTGGTTCACGCTTACACCCGATAACTCAAGGTGTTTCTAAGCAAATATTACCGATTTACGATAAACCGATGATTTACTATCCATTATCGGTGCTAATGCTTGCTGAAATTAAAGATATACTCATCATTACTACACCTCAAGATCAAGCGCAGTTTAAAACTCTATTAGGTGATGGCAGCCGTTTTGGTATCAATTTGAGCTACGAGGTACAGCCAAAACCTGAAGGCCTAGCACAAGCTTTCATTATTGGTGAAGAATTTATTGGCGACGATAACGTTTGCCTTATTTTGGGTGATAATATTTTTTATGGTTCTAACTTTTCACCAAAGTTAAAAGCCCATGCAAAACTTGACCAAGAAGCATATGTTTTTGCATATCAAGTAAACGACCCTGAAAGGTTTGGGGTTGTTGAAGTAGATGAAAACTTTAATGGTATTTCAATTGAAGAAAAACCGTTAGAGCCCAAATCTAACTATGCAGTAACAGGATTGTATTTTTACGATAACTCAGTTATTGAAAAAGCCAAAAAGGTCACTCCTTCAGCTCGTGGCGAGTTAGAAATTACAGCAATTAACCAAGCATATTTAGACGAAAACCGCCTTAAAGTTGAAGTGCTAGGGCGAGGCTTTGCATGGCTAGACACAGGCACGCACGATAGCCTGATGGAAGCGTCGCTCTTTGTACAAACAGTTGAAAAGCGCCAAGGCTTCAAAATAGCCTGTCTGCAAGAAATTGCTTATAAGCAGGGGTGGATCACAAAAGAGTCTTTAATAGAGCAAGGGCAAGCTTTAAGTAAAACAAGTTATGGTCAGTATTTATTAAAATTGGCAGCAGGGAAAGCGCAATGACAGGCACTGTAAATCAGAACGTAAGTTCACAAAAGCCCTTTGATCTGATTGAGCTTTGGTTAGTACTTTGGAACAAAAAGTGGTTAATCATATTTTTATCAATCGTTTTTAGTGCAGCAATTTTAGCCTACTCGTTAACCTTGCCAAATATGTATAAGTCGACGGTACTGTTAGCGCCGCAAAAGCAGCAAGAAAGTGGCGCCTTAGCATCACTTGGGCAGTTGGGTAGCTTAGCAAGTGTTGCAGGTATCAATTTAGGTGGTGCTGGTGACGACACTGCTGTGTATTTAGAGATCATCAAATCAAAAGACTTTCTATATAAATTTATTGAGCAAAATAACGTAAAAGTGAATTTATTCGCTGTAAAAGAATGGAATAGAGATTCTCAGCAGCTGGTAATCGATCCTGCGCTTTATAGCGACGGAAAATGGAAAGTAGACGAAGAGACAAAAGAAAGTCTAGAACCTTCAATGTTCGAAACATACGAGAGACTACTTAAAAAGCTTTCTGTACAACAAGACAAAGTAAATGGTTTAGTTAAAATTTCATTTGAGCATATCGACCCTCGCATTTCTAAGCAGTATGTAGAAAATATCGTTGCATTGATTAACAAATCGGTTAGAGAGCGTGAAATAGCTGAGAAAAAAGAAAGCATAAAGTACTTAAATGAACAGCTATCAAAAACCAACGTAGCCGAAATGCAAAACGTATTCTACACAATTGTAGAAGAGCAAACCAAAGCAATGTTACTTGCCGAGGTTCGTAAGGATTTTGCGTTCAAGATTATTGAAAGCCCTATCATTGAAGAACGAAAGTCATCTCCTAACAGAGCGGTTATTTGTATTCTTGGAGCAATTTTTTCAGGGTTCTTTGTTTGTGTAAGCATCTTATTGCTACATTTTGTTCGTATTAATAATCGTCAGCACAAAGGTGATTAAGCCAAAGTGATAAGGTTATAACTTGAACGCTGACGACTCTCTCGGCTTTGCTGAACAACAGCAAGTAGTAAATACCAAGCTATTAATCACTGGCTGCCTGTTGCTTGCAGGCTGGTTATTTTTGCCATTTTTAGCTTGGGTTGCAGGCGTATTTATTTACGCCTTTGCAGTACAAAAAACCAAGCTTGATAGTGCAATCGTCTTTTTTGTTGTGTTCTCGTTATCTGTGCTGATCGCTTCGCGTCATATAGGCTATCTTTGGGGGGGAGCAGATGATATGCCCTCTTACTTAATGGCTTATGAGCGTTATAGCAGCTTTTCTAGTATGTTACCCACCTCATTACTGTATGCAAAGCATGCAGATTTCTTGTTTGCTTTATATAGCTGGGTTGTAGCGAGCCTAACTAATAATCACTCATTCCTTTACTACTTTACAACGCTAGCGGTTACCTACCTGTTAATTTGGAAATTTTGTAAGTTAGTTGATAATCCTAGCCCACTGCTGTGCTTTTTAATGATTGTATTTTTTTATAAGTTCTTTCAAAGTCAGTGGCACTTGATCAGAGCGTGTATGGCTGTGCCAATTTTACTCTATGGAATTTGGTACTCACAAACGAATAAGAAACATGGCATAGCCATTTTTTTCTTAGGAAGTTTAATGCACTTTTCAACAAGCTTTTTACTACTCCCTTTGCTTATTTTTAGTAAGCATTTAAATCGACGTTGGAACATTGAACAATTAATCTTGTTGATCTTAGGGTTTGTTTTTGCAGCAATTTTTGGGGTGTTAGCAATTAAAGGGGTAGGTTCTGTTATTAATCATTACATGATTAATAAAATTTTAACGCGTTTAGTTTTTGAACCTAGTTTTTCAAAACTACCTTCTTTGTTGTTTTTTATTTTCGTCACGATTATCGCATTACCTGGCTATATAAAAACAACAAGCCCAACGTATATTCGATTATTTAATATGATGAGCTTTTTGACATTGCTCAGCTTTATTGCGCTGTTTTTTATAGGTGATGAGTTACATCGCATTTTATTGCCGTTGTATCTTTTGTATGCCCCTTTAATGTTGTTAGCATTTCAGTACATAACACCCAAAATAATAACAGGCACCTTTTTATTTTTAGTTATCGCTTTTCATATGGCCGCATTTTCTTATGTGCTCCTGATTAATGAAAGTAACTTTTTTTATCAAGATGAAATACATAGACATCCGATAGAAAACAAAGGGTTAGATTACTTCTTAACCTTTAAGCACTATAGCGAAACAGATATTACTTATTACGATGGTTATCGAAATAAGTAAGCGCGATATATTACCTAGGCTTTTAAAATGAATAAATTAATTACTGTCATCATACCAACGTACAAACGTGCGCATGCATTACCTAAAGCAATCGCAAGTGTACAGGCTCAAAGCTATGAGAACTGGGAAATAGTGATTGTTGATGATAATGATCCTAGTAGCAATGCGCGTGCTCAAACCGAAGCTGTAATGGAACAATATGCTGATGAACAGCGAATTAAATATATTCGCCATAGTGCGAACAAAGGAGCTTGCCAAGCGCGCAATACCGGTGTTGATTTTGCGCAAGGCGAATATGTAGCATTTTTAGATGATGATGATCTGTGGCTACAAACTAAACTTGAACAACAAATTGACGCATTAGAGAAAAGCAATGCAGCTATTTGTTATTCCGATATGTATTTGGAGTATCAAGGTTGGAAAAAGTACTTTGGCTGCCTTGGAGCCAATAACTTATACGAATCGTTACTAAATCAAGGTTATGGTATTTGCACATCAGTCTTATTAATTGCAACGGATGCTATCCGCGATGTTGAAGGCTTTGATAACAGTCTACCAAGCATGCAAGACTATGATTTACTACTACGTTTATCAAAAAAATACCCTGCAATTCACTTAGCCGAAGCACTTATTACGTACCAACTTGCTGATGATGGTATTTCATGTAACCCGGTATCAAAAGCGAATGGTCATCGTGCAATTATAGATAAATACGAGGCAGAGTATCTTCACCTTGGCTTAAATACTGGCTTATCAAGACAGTTCGAAAGTTTGGCAGACTTTGAGTTACGTAGCGGTAACCGAATGATGGCAATAAAAAAATACATCCATGCTTTAAAGTTAAAGTTATTAAACCCACGCGTAATAGTCAAATTACTGGTTGGGGCGGTGTTTGGTAAAAAGCCTCTTGAAGCCTACCTACAACGACGTCAACAACGTACGTCTGTTAATACAAATGCAGCGTCATAAGGATAAATAAAATGCGTGGCATGTATTTAAATTGCGATCCAAAGTCATTACCGGCTTCTTTTGCTGCAATGTCCGACAATAGCAAGCTATATAAATTTCCTGAAAATATAGCCCAAGGTTATTTGATTTACGATACCAATGCTTGGTCGACTGCGCCGATAGAGATATATCAAGAGCAAGTATTTATTGCTTCAGGTTGGTTTATCTATAAACAAAAGTTAAACCCGCTTGATTTACTTGCTAAAGACATTGTTGAACACGGACCAAGCGTATTAAACGATATTTTGGCAGGTGTATTTGTCATTTATTGGAAAAATGGTGAGCAAACTACTTTGCTAACGGATGCACTAGGTTTATCAACTCACTATATCGATAGACTAGCGAGTGAACTTCGTATTGCGCCAAGTGTTAAAGCACTTCTTACTGACAAGCATACATTAAATAATGATATGCAAAGCATTCTTGGTAAAAAGCAGCATTTGTTTGGTAATTTCACGCTTTATAATGAAATTGAGCGCCTACAACCTGGTGCGGCAATTACTTCTGGAACAGAGCAGAGTTACTTTACATTTTATGACGGCAAAGCAATAGAAGACCTTGGAGAGTATGTAAATACATTAACTGAATTCTGGCCTTATGATACTCGCATTTTGCCTTTAAGTAGTGGCCTTGATTCTCGTTATTTATTAGCGAATGGCACTTATAAATATGGTTTTACTTACGGACCCGAAGGTTCGCCAGAGCGCAAAATAGCAGGGCATTACCAGCAAGACTTTGAACACTACCATGCTTTTGATTTTAATGAGCAGCCACTTCATGAACAAGAGCAAGCAATTTTGGACGAAATGGCGTTTGCCACATTAAAGCCTATTAATCGCTTGTATACCAATTATCACTACATTGCAAAGCACTATAACCAAGCCTCTACTTTTTATGACGGTTACTTGGGTGATTTATTTCAGCGCGGCACCTACATTAACTTTAAGGGAAAGCGAGGTGAGCTATTAAAGTTAGTGCCATTTGTTTATCGTTTTATCAACTTTAGCGCACATAAGTTACTTCGGTTACGCTATAAAGAACTGACTAACGGCGAATTTGAGATACTGTGGCAAGATTATAAAGTTAAAACTGCTAACTTAGCATTAAATGATTATCAAAAAGTGACTTACTATGAGTTTGTGTATGGTAGAGGTGGTCGCTATACCGTATTTGGTAGCAATGTATTAGCCGCACAATTTTTTACAATAGTCTCACCATTTGCCTCTCGAATAGTATTTGACTCATTTATTCAACAAGACTATTCACGAGCGGTGTCTTATCGTAATTTAAAGAAAATATGGTCAAAAACAGCTTCAAAGTATAAGAGTCAGGTTGTAGAGTCGGGTTATTCCCCACAGACACCAGCAGCTTTTATACCTTTTATACAGCTAACATACCGATTAATGTTTCACTTTATACCGTCGCGTGCCAACTATGGCGTTAAGCTCAAGCGTATGGAGAAACAAAAGAAGTGAGCGATTTTCGTGTATTACTCTTATCGAACATGGGGCCAAGTAAAAACAAGCCAAATTCAGGGCGGTTTGTTTATAACCAATATGTGAGCTTAAAAAAGCAGGGTAATTGCCATGTTGACTTTTATTATTTAGATCAAGAAGAAAAGTCGGGTATTGCTAAGTTATTGCGTTATCCTTTGTTCTTTTTACGTTTTGTACTTAGCTATATTTTTTCATTTAAAAAGTACGATATCATTCATGTTCATTTTTATTTTCCGAATGTTTTATTAGCTATTGCTTATAAGCTTTTTCGAAATTGGCGAGCAAAAATCGTTGTTACCTTCCATGGTAGCGATATTTATTTGTATCCAACACCTGGGCCTGTTTATCGGTATAGCTCAGGTTTTGTTGATAAGTTTATTTTTGTGAGTGAAAAATTAAAGCAGCGATTTTTTAAGCCTGTTTCTGCAAGTGTGCTAAGTGCGGGTGTGAATGACCTATTTTATGAGCCACAGACAACCGCAATAAAGCATTTCGATTTTGTTTTTGTAGGGAATTTAAATAAAAACAAAGGCATTGATAGGCTCGAAGCAATTTTAGAAAATTTTCAGCGTAAGTTAACGGTAGCGATAGTAGGGTCAGGCGATAGTTCGTTTATAGAGCGTCTCGCTAAAAACGAGAACGTGAGCATTCGTTATTTTGATTACTGCAGTGCACAACAGCTGGTTACAATTTATAACGAAAGTTACATGTTGATTAATTTATCATATAATGAATCATTTGGTTTGGTAATGGCGGAAGCTATGGCGTGTGGGTTACCTGTAATCGCAACGCAGACCGACGGTAGCACCGCGCAAGTACTAAATGGCGAAAATGGCTTTTTAATTCCAAATGACGAAAACGTATGTGTTAACGCAACGTCTGCAATAGAGCAAGTTTTGGACTTATCAGAACAAGACTATTTAACAATGCGCCTCTGTGCAATAAACTCTGCCGCACCATACCAGTTATCCTCTGTAACAGAGGAAGTTTTAAAGATATACGCTAAATTGAGAGTTGATAATGAATAGTGTAAATGTAGGTGGGATTGACGTATTAGCCTACCAATCAATTGATGAACTTATTGATACTTCAATTTTAGTACCTGAGGGCGTAAAGCCAGGTGTTGCAGTTGCAATAAACCCTGAAAAGGTAATGGCAGCGAATATTGATCAACAGGTTATGAGCACATTGCAACAAGCTACTTTGAGATACCCAGACGGTATTGGTGTGTCTTATGTAATGTCAAAGCGATTAAAACAGCCTGTGGCGCGCATTCCTGGTTGTGAGCTTTGGGAGCGTTTAATGTTACGTTCTGCAGAGAATAATGTGCCAGTATTTTTATTAGGCGCAAAAGAATCTGTGGTGCTTGAAGCTTATAGCAAATTGCTAGCGCAAGGCGTAAATGTTGTTGGTTATCGAAACGGTTATTTTTCTGCTAGCGAAGAGCAGCAAGTTATTGAAGAAATAGCCAGCTCAGGAGCAAAGCTTGTAAGTGTTGCTCTAGGGTCGCCTCGTCAAGAGTTATTTATTTTTGAGTGTCAGAAGTCGTGCCCAACTACCTTTTTTATGGGAGTAGGTGGCACTTATGACGTGTTTACCGAAAATGTAAAACGAGCACCTGCCGCTTTTAGAGCCGTAAACTTAGAGTGGCTCTACAGATTATTAAGCCAGCCAACAAGGATATTGAGGCAAAGTAACTTAATTAAGTATTTTTATTACTACCTTACAAAAAAAGTTTAAAGTTGCCCAGGGCTGGGTTTTTACAAAAGTTAATTTAAATTAGGGGTTTAAATGTTATTTAAAACTGTATCAGTCGTTGGGCTTGGCTATATAGGCTTACCAACTGCAGCTGTTATTGCATCACGCGGAATTAATGTTATTGGGGTTGATGTAAGCCAACATGCTGTAGATACAATTAATGCAGGGAATGTGCATATTGTTGAACCAGACCTTGATATGGTGGTACGCAGCGCAGTTAAAGCCGGTAATTTAAAGGCAGTAACAAAACCAGAAAAAGCAGAAGCATTTATGGTGGCTGTTCCAACCCCTTTTAAAGAAGACTACCAAGCAGATTTGAGCTACATAGAAGCTGCAGCAAAAGCAATAGCGCCAGTACTCGAAAAAGGCAATTTAGTTATTTTAGAGTCAACTTCACCTGTTGGGGCAACAGAAGAGCTTGCAAACTGGTTAGCCGAAGCACGCCCAGACCTAACTTTTCCACAAACCGCTGGTAACGAAGCTGATATAAACATTGCACATTGCCCTGAGCGTGTATTGCCAGGTCACGTTTTGCGTGAACTTGTAGAGAATGATCGCGTTATAGGCGGTATGTCGGAAGAGTGCTCGAAAAAAGCAGTTGCCTTGTATAAAACCTTTGTTGTGGGTGAATGTTTACTAACAAACGCCAGAACAGCAGAGATGGCAAAGCTAACAGAAAACTCATTTCGCGATGTAAATATTGCGTTTGCAAACGAGCTATCAATGATATGCGATAAGTTAGATATTAATGTTTGGGAGCTTATAAAACTTGCAAATCGTCACCCGCGAGTAAACATTTTAAACCCAGGCCCTGGTGTGGGTGGTCACTGCATTGCTGTTGATCCATGGTTTATTGTTAGTTCTGCGCCAGAAACTGCAAAACTAATACGTCAGGCTCGTGAAGTTAACGACGCAAAGCCTCATTATGTTTTAAAGCAAATAACTGATGCAGCTGATCAATTTAAAAAGCCAGTGATAGCGTGTTTAGGCATTGCATTTAAAGCTGATATTGATGATTTACGCGAGAGCCCTGCACTCGATATTACCAAAATGCTAGCACAAAACAATGAAGCAGAAGTGCTAGTTGTTGAACCAAATATCAACGAGCTACCAGAAGCTCTAGCAGCGTTAGGCGTTAAATTGGTTTCAATTGAAGAAGCGCTTGAGCGAAGTAATACACTAGCAGTGTTGGTTGATCATAAAGAATTTAAGGCCATACCTGCAGAGCAAGTAGCCAGAAAAGTGGTTGTTGATAGCCGCGGAATTTTTTAACTCAATAAGTAGATTTAGTAAGCCTGCCATTTTTGGCAGGCTTTTGTGTTTAGGATAATAGATGAAAGTTTTAACCGTATTTGGTACCCGCCCCGAAGCAATTAAAATGGCGCCGTTAGTTCTTGCGCTTGAAAACGATGCAAGAATTGAAGCTAAAGTGTGTGTAACAGCACAGCACCGAGAAATGCTTGACCAAGTACTGGATCTTTTTCAAATAACGCCAGATTATGACTTAAACATAATGAAAGCAGGGCAAGATTTATACGATATTACGAGTAAGATCTTACTTGGCTTACGTGATGTGCTTGATGAGTTTAAACCTGACTGGGTGCTTGTTCATGGCGATACAACCACGACATTTGCAGCATCAATGGCCGCGTTTTACAAGCAAATTAAAGTAGGTCATGTAGAAGCAGGTTTACGCACAGGTAATTTGTATAGCCCATGGCCAGAAGAAGCAAATCGTACCTTAACAGGTGTACTAACAGCTAAACATTTTGCCCCTACGCAAGCGTCTGCCGATAACTTATTACGTGAACACGTATCAAAAAACGCTATTTTTGTAACGGGTAACACGGTAATAGATGCATTACTGCAAGTTAAAAATAACGTACTGCCAAAAGTAGATGTGCAACAACAATTAACCGAAAAATTTGCAGATATTCTTGATAAACCTTATGTACTTATTACAGGTCATCGTCGCGAAAGCTTTGGTGGTGGGTTTGAGCGAATTTGCCAATCAATTTCGTCGCTGGCCTCAAAATACCCTGATTATAATTTTGTGTACCCTGTGCATTTAAACCCAAATGTACAAGAGCCAGTTAAGCGTTTGCTTGCAGATAAAAGCAATGTAAAACTTATCGACCCACAAGACTACTTGCCATTTGTGTTTTTGATGAACCAAGCATATTTAATTTTAACAGACTCAGGTGGCGTACAAGAAGAAGCGCCAAGTTTAGGCAAACCAGTGTTAGTAATGCGTGATACTACAGAACGCCCAGAAGCGGTAGCTGCAGGTACCGTTAAGTTAGTAGGCACAGACACCGATAAAATTATAAACGCGGTGAGTGAGCTAATTGATAATAAAGAAACATATACACAAATGAGCTTTGCACATAACCCATACGGTGATGGAAAAGCGTGCGAACGTATCATTGAGGGTTTATTTACCAGTTAAATATTTTTTAGCTGGTCTAAAGGCGAACAGAACAGCAATTATCAGTGAAATTAGAGCTGCTTGTTAGCATAACTACTTAGCTAACAAGCAGTTTTGTTATGGGTTATATTAAAACCGCTTTTAGAAACAAAACCAAGCTTGAAATATAGCGAGCCGCCTGTATAATGCCCCTACTTAAGGATGTTCCAATGTAAATGGATAGTAATGCAAAGTTGCTAATTTACGAATAAACAAGTCATAAAAGTCTTCGACTTTAATTACTCCTAAAAAGAACTCCATATAAATTGTAAACCTCATACTGCTAATGCGTTCTAATCGCCACTTTAGTGGTCAGGTTTATGTATAAAAATAGCTATGTTTAGCCTTGATTCAAGGCCTTGTTAACTTGCGTATAACAAGCCGTCATGCTTTAATTGATCAGCTTTAAAATAAGTAAGTGTAAACTTATATAATAATCTTTTAGGAAGAAGAATGGCGTTCAAATTTAAACTCCTTGCAGCATCTTTATCTCTCCTCTCTGTAAGTGCATGTACAATCATACCAGGTAGTCATTACGAAGGTATAAACTCAGGGTCTCAAGTAGAAAACTTAGAAAAAGATCTAGAAAAAGTAAACATTCAAGTTATTGATTCCTCTTTGATTAATATTCAAAAGCGTGAAACCAAAAAAGTTAATACCAGTAATACGCAAGGTATTGATACATCTGATTACCAATATCGTTTAGGGGTAGGTGACGTTCTAACAATTGGTGTATGGGATCATCCAGAATTAACCATTCCTGCGGCTGTACAACGTACGGCAGAGTTTGATGGTTTTCGTGTAGCAGAAGATGGCACAATCACTTATGCCTATGCTCCTAAAATACCAGCAGCAGGGCGCACTGTTGCCGAAGTGCGCGAAGACCTTGTAAAGCGCTTAAGCCGAGTAATCGAAAACCCACAAGTTGATATAAAAATAGTTGGTTTTAGAAGTCAAAAAACTTATGTAACAGGCGAAGTAGAAAACCCTGGTGTATACCCAATTACAGAAATTCCGCTCACAATTATAGACGTTTTAAACAACGCGGGTGGTATTACAGAGCGCGCCGATTGGCGTGAAGTAACCTACACCTCGGGTAATAAAACAGAAATAATTCGCCTTGATGACTTTTATAGTTATGGTGATATTTCGCAAAACCGGTTATTAAAACATGGTGATATTGTGCATGTTAGCCGTAACGACAAACACCAAGTATATGTATTGGGCGATGTAATTAAAGCTGGCACCGTAGATATTGACCGCTATGGCTTAAACCTAGCACAAGCATTAAGCGACACGGGCGGTATTAGAGAAGCAACCGCCGATGCAAACGGCATTTTTGTACTGCGTAAACGCGACTTAGCCAAAGATGGTGTAATTGCAGATGTGTACCAATTACATGCTAAAAATGTAGCTGCACTGGTTTTAGCAGAGCAATTTGAACTTAAACCGCACGATATTGTATATGTAACCGCTGCACCTCTTGCACGCTGGAACCGCGTAATCAGTTTATTGCTACCATCTATTTCTACGGTTGACTCAATTAACGATGTAGCCAATACAAACTAAGGATAAGTATGTTTGACTCAGTATTAGTAGTGTGTGCTGGCAACATTTGCCGAAGCCCAACTGCAGAGTATGTACTTAAAAGTAAGTTACAAAACAAAGGGATTACTGTTACTTCAGCTGGTTTAACTGCATTAGAAGGTAAACCAGCCGATGCTACTGCTCAGCAAATTGCTGAGCAGCATGGCATTAACATGGCAGAGCACCGTGGCCAACAAATTAATTCAGCATTAGTACAGAACAACAGCGTTATTTTAGTAATGGAACAACGTCATCTAACTGACTTATGCACGCGTTACCCTCAAGCAAGAGGTAAAACGTTTTTGTTAGGCAAATGGTTAAACGACGCCGAGATCCCCGACCCATATCGTCAAAGCTTAGAAGCATTTACCCATGTTTATGAGCTAATAGACAGCGCATGTAGCGCTTGGCAAAAGTATTTATAAGGAAACTGCATTAATGAATGCTCAGCCTTCAACGCTAAATAAAAGTAACCGACCAACACAAATTAGCCAGCAAGAGTCGCAAGAGATAGACCTAATGGCGCTATTGGGTGCTTTACTCGACCGTAAATTATTTATTATGGCCATTACCGGTGTGTTTATGATGCTGGGTGTTATTTATGCTTTGTATGCAGCACCTGTTTACCAAGCTACCGCCATGATACAGGTAGAAGACAACAGCGCCACGGTACCGGGCTTTGATGACATGAGCGGCATGTTCGAAAGTACCTCGGCAGCAGTAACCGAAATAGAGCTATTAAAATCGCGCTCTGTTATTGGCGAGGCAGTCGATAAACTAAACCTAGATACGGTAGTTAAACCTAAATTGTTCCCATTAATTGGTAACCGTGCCTACAGAAGCTTTAAACCAAGCTCACCAGGTGAACTAGCTGAGCCGAGCTTTGGCGCAAGCTCGTATGCTTGGGGTGGCGAAAGCATTGACGTATTTAGGTTTGATGTACCTAGCTTTAATATTGGTTCTGAGTTTGTTGTTGTCGCCCAGCAAAATAACCAATTAGAATTGTTAAACGAAGAGGGCGAAACAGTATTAACAGGCCCTGTTGGGCAAGAGCTTACTAACGGTGTTATTGAGCTAACGGTACGTAGTTTAAATGCACGCCCGGGTACCGAGTTTATAATTACCAAACGTGACCGCTTAAATACCATTTTAGACTTACAAACAGCTATAGGTGCCAGCGAAAAAGGTAAAGACTCAGGTATTATTGATTTAACTTTACAAGATACTGATTTTAAATACGCCGAGAAAGTACTTGAGCAGGTGGCGGGTATATACGTACGCCGCAATGTAGAGCGCAACAGTGCAGAGGCACAAAAGTCACTTGAGTTTTTAGAAATACAATTACCTGAGGTTAAAAAACAGCTTGAGTATGCCGAAAAGCGCTTTAACGATTACCAAATTAAGCAGAAATCAGTAAATATTACGCTAGAAACACAAGGTGTACTTGATCAAATTGTACAGCTAGAAACTAAATTACAAGAACTAGAATTGCAACGCTTGGAGCTTAGTCGTAAATTTAAAAAAGGCCACCCTGCTTACCAAGGTATACTTGAGCAAATTAAAGCTGTAAAAAAACAAAAAGACGACTTAACTGGCGAAGTAACTAACTTACCATCTACCCAGCAAGAGTTGTTACGCTTAACGCGGGATGTAGAGGTAAGCAACCAGATATACACTATGTTACTTGCTAAAACTCAAGAGCTCGATATTGTGCGTGCAGGTACCGTAGGTAATGTTCGTATTATTGACCACGCTGAGGTAAATACATCAAAACCGGTTAAACCTAAAAAAGCGCTAATAGTGGTTATGGCGACTATGCTTGGTGGCATGCTTGCAGTTGCAATTGTGTTAGTGCAAAAAGCACTGCATAAAGGGATTGAAGACCCAAGCGAAATAGAAGCTATGGGTTTACCTGTTTATGCAAGCGTACCGTATTCTGACCATCAGGATAAGTTGGTATCGTTTGGTAAATTAAAAAATAAAAAAGCGACCCAGGCAAATACGATATTAGCGGTTGAAAACCCTGCTGACTTAGCAATTGAAGCACTACGTAGCCTACGTACTAGCTTACACTTTGCGATGATGGAGGCAAAAAACAACGTTATTGCGATATCTGGCCCAAGCCCAGGTGTGGGTAAGTCATTTATATCGGTTAACTTAGCAACCGTATTAGCGCAAAGCGATAAAAAGGTGCTAATAATCGATGCAGATATGCGTAAAGGTTACTTACAAAAAGCCTTTAACGAAAAATGGGAAAACGGCTTAAGTGATTTTTTATCGGGCCGATTAGAGCTTAAAAATGTAATTAAACAAACCACAGTGGCAAACTTACATTTAATTACTCGCGGTCAAGTACCACCAAACCCATCTGAGCTATTAATGCATGAGCGCTTCTCAAAATTAGTAGACACCATTAAAGAGCATTACGACTTAATAATTATAGATACGCCACCTATTTTAGCAGTAACAGACCCTGCAATAGTGAGTGCCCATGCAGGTAGCACTTTACTAGTAACTCGCTTTGGGCAAAACCATGTACGTGAGCTTGAACTTACGCGTAACCGTTTTGAACAAAATGGTATAGATGTAAAAGGCGTGGTATTTAACGGCGTACTTAAAAAAGCCAGCAATGCATATGGGTATTATGGGTATTACAACTATGAATATAAATAGGGATAGAAGTAGTTCTTAATTGGTTGCTTTTTAGATAGCGTGGAATAATTAATTACAAAAAAATGGTTACATTCGGTTGGCTCAAAATGAAAAACGTGTCTCAGTAGAGTATTTAGTACCAAGACATTTTTTAAATTCAGAGAGTAAGGCTGGGTAATGTAGCCTTTACATGGAAAATATAAAGTATAAAAAGGCTTTTATTGTGAAAATTTTAGTAACCGGCGGCGCTGGTTTTATTGGTAGTGCGGTTATTCGACATATCCTTGCAAACACTCAAGATCATGTAATTAACGTTGATGCGCTAACTTATGCTGGTAATCTGAAGTCTCTTAGTATTATTCAAGAGTCCGAACGTTATTTTTTTGAACATGTGAATGTATGTGACCGCTCGGAATTAGAGCGAGTATTTAATACTCATAAACCAGATTTAGTAATGCATTTAGCAGCTGAGTCTCATGTTGATCGCTCAATTACTGGCCCTACTGAATTTATTCAAACAAACATCGTAGGAACTTACACTTTGCTTGAGGTTGCTAGAAAATATTGGAGTCAACTGGGTACTGATAAGCAAGCATCATTCAGATTTCACCATATTTCAACAGATGAGGTGTATGGAGATTTGCCACATCCTGATGAAGTTGTGGATGGAGAATTGCCATTATTTACTGAACAAACATCGTATGAGCCTAGCAGTCCCTATTCAGCAAGTAAGGCATCAAGTGATCACTTAGTACGTGCTTGGTTACGTACATATGGTTTACCAACGATCGTGACCAATTGTTCAAATAACTATGGACCTTACCATTTCCCTGAAAAGTTGATCCCTTTAGTCATTTTGAATGCTCTAGATGGTAAAGAATTACCAATATATGGTAAAGGTGATCAGATCCGTGATTGGTTATATGTTGAAGATCATGCCCGTGCACTTTATAAAGTTGTTACTAAAGGTGTCGTCGGTGAAACATACAATATTGGTGGTCACAACGAAAAGCAAAACATTGAAGTAATAAAAACTATTTGTAGCATTTTAGATGAATTGGTACCTAAACAGGCTAAATACTCAGAGCAAATTACTTTTGTATCTGACAGACCAGGTCATGATAGAAGGTATGCAATTGATTCTAGTAAAATGCAAGCTGAATTAGATTGGGTTCCTGAAGAAACATTTGAAACAGGCTTACGTAAGACAGTTCAGTGGTACTTAGAAAACCGTGAATGGTGTGAGGATGTGCAAAGTGGTTCATATCAGCGAGAGCGTTTAGGCGAAATAAAAGGTAAATAGTAATATGAAAGGAATTATATTAGCCGGTGGATCTGGCACGCGATTGTATCCACTTACACGTGGAGTTTCTAAGCAGTTACTGCCAGTTTATGATAAACCAATGATTTATTATCCACTTTCGACGCTTATGTTAGCGGGAATTCGAGAGGTATTAATAATTACAACTCCTGAAGATAACGATAGCTTTAAACGCTTATTGGGTAATGGCTCTGATTTTGGTATCAGTCTTACCTATGCCGTGCAGCCTTCTCCAGATGGGCTGGCACAAGCATTTCTCATCGGTGAAGAATTTATTGGTAATGATTCTGTTTGCTTGGTTTTAGGCGACAACATTTTTTACGGCCAATCATTTAGCAAAACATTAAAAAATGCGGCAGAGCGTGAATCAGGCGCAACGGTATTTGGTTATCAAGTTAAGGATCCTGAAAGATTCGGTGTTGTTGATTTTGATGAAAATATGAAGGCAATCTCAATTGAAGAGAAGCCAAAGCATCCTAAATCAAATTATGCCGTTACGGGACTCTATTTTTACGATAATCGAGTAGTTGAGTTTGCTAAACAGGTAACTCCATCAGAAAGGGGCGAATTAGAAATTACCTCTTTGAATGATATGTATTTGAAAGATGGATCACTCAATGTAGAGCTTTTAGGTCGCGGTTTTGCTTGGTTAGATACAGGTACGCATGAAAGCCTACATGAAGCATCTTCATTTGTAGAAACAATTGAGCATGTTCAAGGTTTAAAAGTGGCTTGTTTAGAAGAGATTGCCCTAAGAAATGGGTGGCTATCAAAAGAAAAGGTACTTGAGATGGCTAAACCTATGTTGAAAAATGAATATGGGCAATACCTTCAACAACTTGCATCTGAGAAATAAAAATGAAGATATTGATTACCGGTAAAAATGGTCAAGTTGGTCAATGTTTAAAATTAGCATTGCAGGCATTCCCAAATGTCGATGTGCTAGCATATGGCCGCGAAGAATTAGATATTACAAATAACCATGCCGTTCAGGAAGTCGTAAGTCGCTATAAGCCTAATGTTATTATCAATGCAGCTGCTTATACCGCTGTAGATAAAGCTGAATCGGAGCAAAGCTTAGCGTTTGATATTAATGCTACTGGTCCAAAAAACCTTGCTATGGCGGCAAATGATATAGGTTCAAGTATTATCCATATATCAACTGACTATGTATTTGCGGGTAATCATGTTGACGAATACAAAGAAGCAGAAGAAACTTCTCCAAAAAGTGTGTATGGTCAAAGCAAGCTTGCTGGTGAAGTCGCTGTAGCAGAAGCATGCGAAAGGCATGTTATTATCAGAACTTCTTGGGTGTTTTCAGAGTTTGGTAATAATTTTGTCAAAACGATGCTTCGCTTGGCTAAATCAAATAATTCCCTAAATATTGTAGGTGATCAATTCGGTGGGCCAACCTATGCGGGCGATATTGCGAGTGCGATACTTCAGATTGCCTTTTCGCTTTACAACGGCAATGATGCTTACGGTATTTATCATTTTTCAGGTTACCCGACGGTCAACTGGGCTGATTTTGCACAGGCTATTTTCCAGCAGGCACATACTAAAGGGCTTTTTGAATCGGCTGTTGTGGTTAATTCTATATCAACAGAACAGTACCCAACGCCTGCTAGCAGACCAAAAAATTCACGTTTAAATTGCGATAAAATTTACAGTGAATTTAATGTTTCCGCAAGCAATTGGCAGGCAGCTCTTAAGAACATAAGCAAATACCAAAAAGAAATCGAACAATGAAAATAATTGATACGTTAATTCCGGATGTAAAAATATTAGAGCCAAAGGTTTTTGGTGATGACCGAGGTTTTTTCATGGAAACATTCCGTGATACCTGGTTCAGAGAAAACGTGGCAGATGTTAACTTTGTTCAAGATAATCACTCAAAATCTAAACAGGGTATTTTGCGTGGTTTACATTATCAGACAGAGAACACACAAGGTAAATTGGTTCGAGTTACATCTGGTGAGGTTTTTGATGTAGCTGTAGATGTTCGCAAAAATTCCCCAACTTTCGGACAGTGGGTTGGGGAATATTTATCTGCAGAAAACAAACGTCAGTTATGGATACCAGCTGGTTTTGCACATGGTTTTTATGTAACTAGTGAATCAGCTGAGTTTGTATATAAGTGTACAGACTATTATAACCCTCATGCCGAGATATCGATTGCTTGGGATGATTCTGATTTAGACATTCACTGGCCCTTAAAAGGGGCTTCTTTAATGCTATCCCAAAAAGATCGCGAGGGCCTAAACTTCAGGTCGATTCGTTTAGAAAATGAAATGTAGGGTCTTGAGTTGAATAAGCTAAAGATTATATCAATATCACAAAGTATTATAATTAAACTAGTGATGAATTTTGGCTTGTTCTTCTTATTAGCTAAACAACTTGAATTAGGTGAATTTGTAAATGTATCTTTTTGCTTGTCATTGGCTTCACTTTTATTAGTTTTATCGGAGTTTGGACAAAGAAATAGTATTCTTGTTTCTAGTGAAATGACAGTTCAAGCGAGTTTGTCGAAAGCAATGAAGATATTTGTAGTTAATTCATTGGCTTCATTTCTAGTTTACCTAATAATAGTTGGTGTTGATTTAAACGGAAGTTATTTTACTGCTATATTGATTTTCTTTTATAGCTTTGTTTTGAGCTTTAGTGAATTGTTAGCTATTTGTGCAAGAGTTACCAGTAAACACAAGTTTGAACTAAAGTTCAGCTATTTAAGTTTTCTTGCAACCGCTTTGGTGCTTGTTTTTTCTTTTGTGTTCGAGCAAGGTGTTTTTACAATACTCTATATTATAATATTTAGAGTTATGTTGTTATTTGCTTTAATTAAAAGTATAGGCCTAGCTTTGAAGATGGAAAGTACTTCCTATTTTTCATTAATTAGAAAAGAGTTTACATTTGCAATAGACTCGGTGGCGTCATCAATGTATGGACCCTTAGAGCTAACAATATCGAAAGTATTTTTATCACCATTACAATATGCAACTTTCCAAGTGTGTCAAAAATTTTGTCAGGCTTCATTTGTGTTAATTCAATCTCTTAGTAATGTATATATACCTATAATATCGAAGGAACAGAAACTTAATTGGGTGTATGTGTTTGTTTCGATCTCTCTTGGTGGTACTTGCTCAATAATTCTGTATTTTGGAATGGAGTTTTTTTTGGGACTAATATTAGATAATGTTGATGATTACAAAATTATTCCATTTTATATTTCATTATATGTTTTTTTACGTTATGTTGCGGCTGCTTTAGGTAGTCACTTATTGGCATTTGGATATAAAGGATTGAGAGTTTTTGTAAGTATAACTCTGATTTTTAATTACTTGATTGCTATAGCTTATTTTAATCCAAGCAGCTCTAATGACGCTTTTGTCATATCGTCTGTAATATTTTCAATCTCAGTTGTATTGTACTTTTTAGTGATGGTGTATCGTGGATTTAATATACAAAATAAGAAGGTTTATTGAAAGAAAGAATGACTTAGAGTCACTTGTGAAGAGGGAGTATTTCAAAGATAAATATAATATTGATATAGGGCTTTATAGTTATGGTTGTTTCGATATAAAAAGAATACCTAATAATACAAAGATTGGTCGTTACTGCTCATTTTCTAATAGCTGTTACATATTAAATGGAAACCATGGGCTTCAATATATTTCACTACACCCATATTTATACAACACATCGCTTGGTATTGTCTCGGAAGAGAAAATACAGAGGACTGAATTAGTCGTAGAGGATGATGTGTGGGTTGGACATAACGTAATAATCACTCCATCAGTCGAGTTTATAGGTCGTGGTGCTGTTATAGCTGCTGGTGCTGTAGTTACAAAAAATGTCGAAGCATATTCGATAGTTGGGGGGAACCCAGCAAAACTTATTAGATACCGATTTAATGCAGAGACTATAGAAAAAATAGAATCTACAAAATGGTGGACAATGGACAAAAATAAATTTTCTAGCATAATTATATCAGGCATGGCATATGAACCAGAAAAAATTTCAACGTAGTATCGAAGTGGCTTTGCTGTGGCATAGCTTAGACTCTGACAATTTGGGAGTTGGGGCTTTAGCTATTGGGCATATATACTTAATTAGTAGTGTTGCGAAAGAAGCGGGTTATGAAGTTAAGTTTACAACCGTTGGGACACCTAATTCAGATGGAAAAAACGCAAGGGTTGAAGTTGAGCGTATAGTGGGCCATAAAATAGAGCATGTTGTATATTCTCCAAGAAAGATTATTTCAAGTATAAAGAAACTTAAACTTGATAAACTAGGGTTGTTTAATAAGTTTGATGTCGTTTTTGATATTGGGGAGGGTGATAGTTTTACTGATATTTATGGAACATCAAGGTTTTTAAGGTTGTTTTTTTCAAAGCTCCATGTGCTTGTAAATAAAAGACCTCTTATAATAGCTCCCCAAACTATAGGGCCTTTTAAAAAAAGAAAAAGCAGCTTAATGGCTAAATTTATCTTAAAAAATGCAAGTAAAGTATTTATTAGAGATATAAAATCAAGAGATGTTTTTCAGAGTTTACTTCCTAATTCTAAGTCTATTCAAGTAATTGATGTTGCGTTTGCAATGCCATTTACAAAAAATATTGAGATTGCCTCACAAACAGTAGGTATTAATGTATCTGGGCTATTGTTTAATGGAGGTTACACTGGTGGCAACCAATTTGGTCTGAAAGATGATTATCCTGAGTTTATTGAGGAACTGATTCGTTATTTTGTTGAAGAAACTGCTTATAATGTCGAGTTGGTATCCCATGTAATATCAGATGAGCAAGCTCTTGAAGATGATTATAGAGCCTGCGTTCATTTAGCTAAGATGTTCAATGATGTAAAAGTAGCTCCTAAATTTAATAATCCAATCGAAGCAAAATCTTATATTTCAGGCTACTCACTATTTCTTGGCTCGCGGATGCACGCAACTATTGCAGCTTTTTCAACTAGCGTTCCAGTAATCCCTTTAGCATATAGTAGAAAGTTTGACGGTTTGTTTAGAACATTAGGCTATGAACATAGTTTAGATTTAAAAGAGCTAACGAAAGAATCTTTAATGTCGGAAATAAAAGACAAAATTTCAAAAAATGAAAGTTTGGCATTGGACTTAAATCTTGCAATTAAAACAGCTAATAATTATCTGAATGAATACAAAAGAGGTTTACTGGAGGTATTGGAGCTTTCTTATGAAAACAATAAGTGAGGTGATTAGTTCTGGTATGTGTATTGGATGTGGAGCTTGTAATATTTATTCAAAATTCAATGCAATGCAGTATGACAGTGACGGGTTCTTAATACCGCAAGACATCCATACAACGAATATAGCTGACTTTTGTCCTGGTATTGAAACTAAACCTTTAAAAGGTAATTTTACTCATAACTTATGGGGAAATGTTGAGTGCTCACTAACAGGTTTCTCTAAAAGTGATGAGGTTAGACACAAAGGTTCTTCAGGAGGAGTATTAACTCAGCTCGCAATATACTTATTAGAGACAGGAAAAGTGAGTGGGGTTCTTCATGTTGGTGTTTCAGACAGTGATGGTGTAACAAACAAAACATACATTAGTAATGATGCAAAAAGTGTTATAGCTAGGGCTGGTAGTCGGTATTCGCCATCATCTGTTTTGAGTTCTCTTAAAAATTTAATCGATGCGGATGGCACTTATCTAGTTATTGGAAGACCATGTGATATTAGCGCTATCCGAGCTATGATGGAAAAGGATAGGCGACTTGCGGATAAAGTTTATATGTTAGCATCCTTTTTCTGTGCTGGAACACCGAGCCAAAATGCAACACAAGATCTTATCGCAATGTTCACTCTTAACCCTGATGAAGTTAGCCATATTTCGTATCGTGGCAAAGGGTGGCCAGGTAAGACAGAAATAAAAACGCAAGATTCTACTTACCAATTAGACTATGAAGAATCGTGGGGTAATGTATTAAATAAAAAGCTTCATACTCGTTGTAAAATTTGTGCTGATGGTGTGGGTCAATCTGCTGATATCGTTTGTGCGGATGCTTGGGAAAGTGACGAAAGGGGGTATCCTCTTTTTAATGAAAGTAAGGGGAGAAGCTTAATACTTGCTCGAAGCACGTTTGGAAAAGCGGTTCTGAATCAAATGATAAGCGCGGAAGTTCTGGATGTAAAAGACTATTGCTTAGATAATTTAGAGAAAATACAACCATATCAAGTTAACAGAAAACGTAACATATTTGCTAGAACTTTAGCATTTAAAGTGTTAGGGAAGTATGTAGTAAAACAAGGTGGTTATAGCATTTATAGGAATGCGTATGAGAATGGTTTTTATAAAACATGCTCAAATTTCTATGGGATGTTTAAGCGTTTAATAGGCAAAGCTAAAGGTATATGAATGTGAGTTATGTACTTACGGTAATATTTTTAATTCAAATTCAATTTCTCAACATGGCTATTCCAGGAAGGTTTAGTCATGTTGTTATTACATTGTTTGTATTTATTCTTATTTTCATATTTAAAAAAAAATTAAACTTTTCGGAAAGAAAGCTTTTAATAATTTCGGTGCTTGTTCTTTTATATGGTTTTATAGTTTCTGCAGTAGGCTTTTTAAGCTACTCAGTTTCTAAAACTAACCTTTTTTATTTGTCTGACTCTGTTGTGGCGCTAATATATTTAACTATTTTTATTGTTACTCCCGCTATAATTTATTTTCAATTCAGTAGTTTAAATGTTGAAAGATTTTGTTATTTAATTCTTTTTTTACACAGTGTCACTTTAATTTCCGCGATACTGCAAGTTTTAAACTTGTTTCCAAATGAAACTATTCTTAATGCTAATGATGTATATGTTTATGGAAGAATTTCTATTTTAGATAAAGAACCCTCCGTAGCTAGTTATAGGCTTTTTTTTCTTTTGTGGTTAGTTTTTTTTATTAAGCAGTCTTTTTATTCATCTAGTTTTAAATTTTATAGTTTGTATTCTTTTGTTTATATGATTTTGCTGGTTTTTTCTATTGTCAGCGTGAAATCTAAACTTGTTGTACTACTCATACCTATAATATTAGTGGTAGCTACATTTCATTACTTTTTTTCTAAAAGAAAAATTAGTTTCAAAAAGTTGTTGCTCTTTGTTTTTATTTTTTCATTCTTTTTATATTTTGTAACTGAAAGTGACTACTTTAACTATGCTGTACAGTATACATTTGTTCATTCAGATGGTTCTTTCTCTACTCGTGCATTAGTTGCAATTGAAAGTGTGAGGATGCTTTTATTTAATCCGTTTGGTGTGGGTATGAGTTATCCTCTTTATCTTCAGGAGTATATAGAAAACTCTAGCTTGCTTAGCTATTTTTATAACAGCGAAATTAAATCCTACGTTGATACCAGTACTTACAGTACGCTTATTTCTCCAAAAAGCTTTTTGTTGACTTCTTTACTGATTTTGGGATTTCCATTTGTTTTTTTAGTCATTTTAATAGTTAGAAACATTGTTAAGCTTTCCATTAATACAAACTGTTTTTTTATTAATTTAGCTTTTATGTGGTTTTCTATATTTTATATGGTGGTTTCTGATTTTAATATTCAACCGCTATTATATTTCTCAATTTATATGGTTATAATTAAAAGTTATGAAAGAAAAAACTATTGTTAAAAGAAAGATCTTCATATCCCTGGTTAATTACAAAGCTGTGGATTTGACAATTAATTGTATAGAGTCAATTTGTAATTCATTGCAGAGCTGTAATGTTTTTGTAAGTGTAAATATTTATTGTTGTGATGTTAGCGAGGATGAAAGTAAGACATTTAAAGAGACGAATTTAAGATTGCACAAGTTAGGATTTAAAGCATTGTGCGGCGATGAGTTCATGTATCAAAAAAATGGCCGTAGTGTTTTTTTTAATCATCATAGAAAACCTAATTTGGGGTTTGGGTATGGTAATAATAGGAATTTTGAAAAAATAAAAGCCGAAGCTTCTGAAAACGATATCATATGGATTTTGAATAATGACACATTGATAGGTGTCCACTCTCTCTCTGAAATAGAAGCTGCTTTTAAGCTAGATGATAGTGTGATTTACGGATGTACTTTAATTAAGGAAAGTACAGGTAAAATTCAATGTTTAGGTGGTACTAATGAAATTACTTGGCGTAGTCAAGGTAGTCTAATTGCTGAAAATGAGGCGATTGAGAGTGTTTTAGATAGCTACTCTGATATTAATGGATATGTAAATGGGGCTTCTATGCTTATGACATACGATACTCTATCTCAAGTCAAAGGGTTTGATGAGTCTTATTTTATGTGGTGTGAGGAAGTTGATTTTTGTCTCCGTGCTAAGTCTTTAAATATATTATTCAAAAATATTTGTAAAGCACATATTGTACACAGGGTTGGAGGTAGCTCTGAGGGTAATAATATAAAATATTTTCTTGGAAGAAGTAGTGATAGAAATACATTGCCGAGGTTTATAATTAGATATTATTATAATTATAGAAATAGGATTTATCTAACACGGAAGTTTTTTCCTAATAAGCTAATTTTCTCTTTAATGTACCTTGCAAGTGATGCGGTAACTAAATCTGTTGGTGTTATGTTGTATGATGATAAAAAATTAATGCGCTTATTTCTACTCCTGAAAGCATTTAATGATGGGGTGAGGAATAAACTAGGAAAAACTATTGAACCCCAGGATTACAATGAGTAATAATATTTTTTTTGAGTTAAATAGCTACCATGATGAAGTTTTATATGGACTTGTTGGAGAGTTAGGAGGCGAAGGGGATTGTGTGATAGTAAACCCAAATTTAACACAATCAGATTTAATCGAAGATTTAAAGTCGACTTATGATGTGAGGTTATCAAAAAGCTTTCTCCATGTATTGTCAATTTTAATAAAAAATAGACGGTCATCTAAAAATGCTATATTTAACACGCTTGAGACTCCCAAGGCATTGTTTTATTACGTTTGTTGCTTTTTTTTGGGGTATAATCTTAGTTTTGTTTCGCATAATTTCGACACATTTTTAGATTTTGGTGGAACCGTGAAATTAAAGAAAAAGATATTTAGAAATATATTTGGTAACTTTATTATTAAAAGTAGCTATAAAATCTATGTTTTATCACCAGGGGTTAAGGCCTGGCTTTTAAATGATGAGTATATTTCTAGAGGTTGCTTGGTAGGTAAGTTGGAGCTGCTTTCCTGTAAAAATCTTTTAAATTTTATAGCGGATGGTTTGGATTTTGAAAGGAAAGAACAAAATTATTATGTTGTAGTTGGAAGTGTTGATTACTCAAAAAGGAATTATGAATCAATAATTGATTTTGTAAAAGGTAAAAGTGTCAAAGTGCGTATTCTTGGTGATATAAATCGTTTAAATGGTATTGAATTTATAGAAGAAGTACGTGCATTAGGAATAGAAGATAAGTTTGTATTTCATGACGGGCGTTTAAGTTATAAAGATATGCTAACACAGGCCTTTTACTCGAAAGGAATTTTAATGTCTACTAATAGAGGCGAATACGGTAAAGTGAAGGTATCAGCTAGTGAAGTGTTTTCTCTGGGACTTAACATTGAGTGTGTAGAGGTTTAAATGAAAATACTATATATAGCTTATGAAAATGTTTTTTCTACAGGTATTCTTCAAGCGCAAGTTATAACTCAGTTTGAATTTATAAACAGGAAATACAATGTAAGTTACGATTTAATATCAACATTAAAAGTGGAAGAGTCAAAAGATCCATTATATATAAAGAATAGAAATGAGACATTTGACCGTGTTGGAGCGTTTGTTAACATTCATGAGTTCTCTAAAACTGTGTCAAAAACCCAGTCCGTAATATCTTTTATTATAGATAGTTTCAAGATATTAAGAAGTTCTTTATATCTTGCTAAGGAAGTTGATATTATCCATGCAAGAAGTTATGGAGGAGGAATGTTGGCATATGTCCTGTCTTCAATATTAAGAAAGCCCTTCATATTTGATATGAGAGGTATTCTTCCTGAGGAAACAGTCCAAGTTGGTAAAATTAAAAATGGATCTTTTAAATATAAATTGCTTAAATTTTGTGAGCGTTTGTTGATAAATAAAGCAAGCTCTGTTTTTACTGTATCAAATAATTTTTCATCATATTTGCTAAGCAACTTTTCGATTGAAAAAAATAAAATATTTAATATCAGTAATCCAACTGTTTATGATAATTCCGTTTCCTTAAATAAGAGAACTGATATCGTCAACTTTTTATATAGTGGTTCATGCCAAGAATGGCACTGCCCAAAAGAAACTTTGCTTTTATTCAATCAGTTAAGAAAAAAATATCGGGATAAGGTTTTTTTAAGGATATGTTCGGCGGATGATGAGAAGTTTATAAAATTAGCAGATGAAGTTGGTTTACCTAAAGATTCTTTTTCAATATCTAGAGTTCCTTTTATTGAAATGAAAGATGTTTATAAAGAGGCGCATATTGGTTTTTGCTTTAGAAGGAAAGGTCTAACATCTCTTGTTAGTTGCCCCGTTAAATTTGCTGAATATATTTCATCCGGTATCTATGTAGTCTCTAATAAAGGTGTAAGTGATTTTGATGTTTTGTATCGAGATAATCCAGGGGTTGGCCTGATATATGACGAATTGTCAGATAATATGGATACCAGAGATCTCGAATTATACGTCGATAAGATTTTATCTGGTGGAGTCGATTTTAAGGCTTTGCATATACCTGAATTCGATTGGGATTATATGTCTGAACAGGTTTATAAGCAATATAAAAAAATATTAGGTGCTGACCTATGATTTATATATCTGTTGTATCTCATGGCCATTTTGATGTCATTAATAGAATTAACACACTCCCAAGTTTGGCTTTTAATGGAATTAAAGTTTTAGTTGTTGATAATATTGGTGAAGTTGCATTGAAGCTCTATTGTGAAAAGTATAATTTATGTTACTTTTTTGATGGTAAAAGAAGAGGTTTTGGTGCTAATAATAATTTAGCTTTTGATTATTTTTCTGATAAATTTGACCTTGGTTCTGAAGATAGTTTTATTTGTCTCAATCCAGATATAATAGTCTCCGCAGATTCAATTTTTCGCTTAGTTTATTTTTCTCAAGAAAGTAAATCAAAACTTTCTACTTTGAACTTGTATTTAGATGATAATTACGAAGATTGCGATCAATGTATAAGGAAGTTTCCTACCTTTAGTGATTTTTTTTACTCTTTCATCGGCTATAAGAATGACTATATTATAAATAAGAATGATATACTTGATAGCAAGCTTTATGTGGATTGGTGTGCTGGTTCGTTTTTATGTTTCAATGTCAACGCTTATGAAGATTTGAAAGGGTTTGATGAACGTTATTTCATGTATTGTGAAGACATAGATATATGTTATCGATTCTATAAAAAATTTAACGAAAAAGTGCTTTTTTTTAAAGACATTAAAGGGATACACTTGCGAGGCTTAGAAAATCGTAAGGTTTTTTCTCGTCATTTTTATTGGCACTTAAAGAGTATAATCAGGTTTGTTATGATGAGCCGTCGTTTTTTCAAAAGAACTCTATTTTAGCTTTTTATATTTTAATGGCTGTTTATCTTATTTTCGGAAGTTTGGTTAAGTTTTTAAATGCTGTATCTATTGTTTTAAATTTCAATTTATTATGTCATCTATATATGTTTTTCTAGGTTTTAGGGTTGTAGGTTTTGTGTTCGTCATTTGAGTTTTTATTGGATTGTTTTAAGCGAAATTAGTTTAAATATATTATGCAAGGTTTTTATAATGATTTTACCAGTAATAATGGCAGGTGGCTCAGGCACCCGTTTATGGCCGCTATCTCGCGGTAATTACCCGAAGCAATTTTTAAAGTTAAGTGGTGACTTTACGATGTTGCAAAGCACACTAAGTCGTTTGAATGGGATATTACATTCACCTGCTTTGGTTATTTGTAATGAAGAGCACCGCTTTATTGCTGCAGAGCAAGTTCGTCAATTAGGTGCAGAACATGGCGGTATTTTTTTAGAGCCAGTAGGACGTAACACGGCACCTGCAATAGCCCTAGCTGCTTTTAAAGCGATTGAAAATGAGCAAGACCCACTGTTACTAGTTCTTGCTGCAGACCATGTAATTGAAGATTCAGCAGCATTTCAGGCTAGTGTCAATAAAGCAGCTGCATTAGCAAATCAAGATAAACTAGTGACATTTGGCATTGTCGGTAATAGCCCTGAAACAGGTTATGGCTATATCAAACGTGGTGAAGCGGTAGAGCATGGTTATGTTGTTGACAGTTTCGTTGAAAAGCCAAACCTAGACACAGCCAAACAGTATATTGAAAGCGGTGATTACTACTGGAATAGTGGTATGTTTCTATTTAAAGCAAGCCGCTATCTAGAAGAATTAAAAGCATTCCGCCCAGATATCTATGCAGCTTGCGAAAAAGCCATTGCAGTACAAAGCAGCGATATGGACTTTATTCGCGTAGATAAAGCTGCTTTTGAAGCCTGCCCAGATGAGTCGGTTGACTATGCTGTAATGGAGCACACAAAAGATGCAGTTGTTGTGCCTATGGATGCTGGTTGGAGCGATGTAGGTGGTTTTGCTGCCCTTTGGGAAGTGTCTTCACAAGATGAAAATGGCAATGCTTTTAAAGGTGATGTAAAAGCGGTAGATACAAAGAATACGCTTGTATTTGGTGAAGACAAACTTGTTGCAACAGTAGGTGTTGAAGACCTAGTAATTGTAAATACGAAAGACGCTATTTTAGTTGCCCATAAAGATAAATCACAAGAAGTTAAAGCGATTGTAAATCAGCTGAAAGCTGAAGAGCGCTCTGAAGTTACTTTCCATCGTGAAGTGTATCGACCATGGGGAAAATATGACTCAGTTGATAATGGTGAGCGCTTCCAAGTAAAACGTATAACTGTAAAACCAGGTGCTAAGTTGTCGGTACAAATGCACCACCACCGCGCAGAGCATTGGATTGTAGTATCGGGGACGGCAAAAGTACAAATTGATGATACAGAGCAATATGTAACAGAAAATGAATCTGTTTATATTCCAATTACAGCGGTTCATGCGTTAGAAAACCCTGGTAAAGTTGACTTAGAGTTAATCGAAGTGCAATCGGGTTCGTACTTAGGTGAAGATGATATCGTGCGTTTTGAAGACCGTTATGGTCGAGTGAAATAAGGCAAACTCGAGATATTAGATGTAGATAAACATAATAGATGGCTGTTATCAGGTTTTTAGCTGTCAGTCGTCAGTTTTACAGCTAGTACAACTTACTTTGCACTAGCTGTGTACTTATTGAAGAATTAATTAGATAGGTTTTTTATGGATAGCCAGTTAGTTTGCTCTGAAGTCATTGCAAAGAGTGGTATTGCTTTTGGTACCAGTGGTGCGCGAGGCCTTGTTAAAGATTTTACCCCTAATGTAAATGCTGCTTTTGCTTTAGCCTTTATTTCAGCGATAGATAATGAATTTAATTTTGACACAGTTGCAATTGCTATAGATAACCGCCCAAGTAGTTATGCAATTGCACAGGCATGTGCTGAGGTACTAAAACAGCGTGGCTTGAATGTTGTTTATTATGGTGTAGTACCTACTCCAGCACTTGCCTACAAGGCAATGCAAGACAATATGCCATGTATTATGGTAACAGGTAGCCATATTCCATTTGATCGCAATGGCTTAAAGTTTTACCGCCCCGATGGTGAGATTACAAAAGCAGATGAGCAAACTATTCTAGCAAGCAATGCTGTTTTCACAGCTTTACCTGAAAACCTTGCAGAGCTGACATTGGATACTACCGCTAGTGAATCTTACACTAAGCGTTATACCTCACTTTTCAGTGCTGATACGCTTAAGGGTAAGAAAATTGGTATTTATGAGCATTCAAGTTCAGGGCGTGATATCTATAAGGTATTGTTTGAGCAATTAGGTGCCGAGGTTGTTAGCTTAGGCCGCAGCAATGAGTTTGTACCAATTGATACTGAGGCTGTATCAGACGAGGACAAACAAAGAGCATTAGGTTGGTCAAAAGAGTTTTGCTTTGATGCTATTTTCTCAACGGATGGTGATGGCGATCGCCCACTAGTTGCTGATGAAAATGGCAATTGGTTACGGGGTGATATTTTAGGTTTGTTATGTAGCCAGTTATTAAATATCGAAGCGCTTGCTACACCGGTAAGTTGCAATACAGCAATTGAAAAAACTAAAAGCTTTAAAGAAGTTAAGCGTACTAAAATTGGCTCTCCCTATGTAATTGCAGAGTTTGTAAATTTAGCTAAGCACTACGCATCAGTCGCTGGCTTTGAAGCTAATGGTGGTTATTTACTGGGCTCAGATATTAACTATAATACAAAGCTGCTAAGAGCTCTACCTACAAGAGATGCGTTATTGCCTGCACTTATTTTATTTTCTCAGCAAAAGGATATTTCGAAACTTTTAGATAACTTACCACAGCGCTTTACTGCAAGTGATAGGGTGCAATGTTTTCCTCGCGAACGTAGTTTAAGTCTACTAACAGAGCTCAAGGAAGATGCGAGTGTATTCTTATCTAAATTAGGTTTTGAAGGAAGTTATGAAATAGACACAACTGATGGGCTACGCATAACGCTAAACGCGGGATACATTGTTCATCTTAGGCCTTCAGGTAATGCACCTGAGTTAAGGTGCTACGCAGAGGCTGAAAGTTACGAGTCAGCCCAAGAAATCGTGAAACAAGTATTAAAATTAGTAATTCAGTAACTCTAAAATTACACATTCATAAATGTGTTAGGTAGCTTTAGCACTGTACTTAATTTTGCAACTATTTTTGTTGCAGGCATTGCTAAAGCTACTTTTATAATGCTTACAATCAGTTAAGTTTCTCACGTAAAAGTTTTGACTATTTAAAAGAAAGAAGCGTAGCGAAAACAATCTTTTTGTATTAGAATTTTATCATCAATAAATTATAGACAATCAAATTCAAGGAAGGATTATGTTTATCGACCTCACATTTACTTTTTTAATTGCCTTTGCAATTCTATTTCTAATGCGCAAAGTAGCTAAAACCATTGGTTTAGTGGATAAACCATCTGGCAGAAAGCTACATACTGGCAATGTTCCGCTTGTGGGCGGAATATCAATTTGCATTACAATAGTTCACTATATATTTTCTCATCCCGGAATGATCCCTCATGCTGATCTTTTCATGATGTCTATTACTGCGTTAACAGTAGTTGGGGCAATAGATGATCGTTTTGATTTAAGTGTTAAAATACGCATGGGAGTGCAGGCTATTGTGTCGTTAGTTATGATATCTTTCGCTGACGCTGAGTTGAATAGCTTAGGAAACTTACTCGGCTTTGGGGGGATTCAACTAGGGGCAATAGGAGGTGTTATTACCGTTTTTGCAGTGATAGGTTGCATTAATGCTTTTAACATGGTTGATGGCATAGATGGCTTATTAGGGGGCTTGTCAATTGTTACGTTTGGTAGCATTGGTCTGTTATTAGCTATTGGTGGCGAGCAACATTTGAGCTATTTATGTTTGCTTTTAGTGGTTTGTATGTTGCCGTACATTACTATGAATTTAGGTCTTGTTGGCCGTAGACGTAAAGTGTTTATGGGCGATGCGGGAAGTATGATGATAGGCTTCACCGTGATCTGGCTTCTTATGGGGGCAAGCCAGAATGAAGGTAGCCCTCTGTTACGCCCTGTTACTGCATTGTGGTTGATTGCTGTGCCATTAATGGACATGGTTGCAATTATGTTCCGCCGTATCAAACAAGGCAAATCGCCTTTTAGGCCAGATCGCGAACACCTTCACCACATTTGCCAACGTTTAGGTATGTCGCCGCTGCAAACACTTTTGTTTATTTGCACTATTGCAGCATCATTTGCAGGAATAGGTATTTTAGGTGAAGTTCTAAAAATTCCTGAATTCATCATGTTTTATGGGTTCATTGCGTTATTTGTAGTTTATTTGGCAACTCTCCTAAATTATTGCAACGTTGTGAATTTCTTTCGCAAAAAACTAAACCTCCCTGAAAAAGTTTATACTTAGGGCTGATTTACATGATTACAGCCGTTAGTTATACACTTCCTAAAGGATCAAAGTTACATTATTCTTGGCATATATTTGCGTAATATACCTACGCTGGGTATTAGTGTTTCAAAGGTGAAACTTAAGAACTATAGTTCTAAGTAATACAGGCTTAGTGCTAGACAAACAGAAGTTTAAGGAATTTCATAATGAAAATTGCAGTTGTTGGTACAGGCTATGTTGGTCTGTCGAATGCAATGTTATTAGCACAAAATAATAAAGTAGTTGCATTAGATATTGATGAACAAAAAATTAGTTTATTGCAAGACAAGCAATCACCGATTGTTGATACTGAAATAAGCGATTTTTTAGTTAATAAACCGCTTAACTTTACTGCTACCACTAACAAAGAGTCAGCCCTGTTAAATGCTGAATTTGTTGTAATTGCTACCCCAACAGACTACGACCCAGATACTAATTACTTTAACACTCGCTCTGTTGAGTCGGTAATTAGCGATGTTTTGGCAATTAACCCAACCGCAACTATGGTGATTAAATCAACCGTACCTGTTGGTTACACTAAATCGGTTAAAGAGCAGTTTGGTACAGATAATATTATTTTCTCGCCAGAGTTTTTACGTGAAGGTAAAGCACTTTACGATAACTTACATCCATCACGCATTATTGTTGGTGAACAAAGTGAGCGTGCAAAAACATTTGCAAATTTACTTGCTGAGGGCGCCTTAAAAACTAACATCGATGTTTTATTTACTGACTCAACCGAAGCAGAGGCTATTAAGTTATTTTCGAATACTTACCTAGCAATGCGTGTAGCCTACTTTAACGAGCTAGACAGCTACGCCGAAAGTCATGGCCTTGATGCAAAGCAAATTATTGAGGGCGTAGGGTTAGATCCTCGCATAGGTAAGCACTATAACAACCCATCGTTTGGCTATGGTGGTTACTGTTTACCTAAAGATACTAAGCAGCTACTCGCTAACTACCAAGATGTACCTAACAATATGATTCGCGCGATTGTAGATGCCAATACGACCCGTAAAGACTTTATTGCAAATTCAATTATTAAGCAAAACCCTAAGGTAGTTGGTATTTATCGTTTAGTAATGAAGTCGGGCTCAGACAACTTTAGAGCATCTGCTATTCAAGGCATTATGAAACGCATAAAAGCAAAAGGTATTGAGGTGGTCGTTTACGAGCCGAGCTTTGAAGGAAATGCGTTCTTCAATTCGCGTGTAATTAGAGACCTTAATGAGCTTAAAAGTATCTCTGATGTAATTGTATCGAACCGAATGGCTGATGAGCTGCAAGATGTAGCCGACAAGGTTTATACCCGTGATTTATTCGGAAGTGATTAAGGAAAAGGCGGTATCGTAGGCGTGAAATTTATTTCTTTGGTAAGTCGTATCTCTTTTACTCTTTGTAAACATCAGTATTAAAGAAAAATAAAATTAAAAAACATTCAGCTTGTATCTACTTTGGTACTGTTAGTTTGGTGTTATTGTAGATTTAATTATTAAATAAGGGACTAATTATGAAAGCTGTGATTCCTGTTGCGGGCCTTGGCACCCGTATGCTTCCAATGACTAAAGCTATTCCAAAGGAAATGTTACCTATAGTTGATAAACCGCTTATTCAGTACATTGTTAACGAATGTATTTTGGCCGGTATAAAAGAAATTGTATTAGTTACACACAGCTCTAAAAACGCCATTGAAAACCACTTTGATACCAGCTTTGAGCTAGAAGCAACACTTGAAAAGCGTGTAAAGCGCACACTGCTTGAAGAAGTGCGATCTATTTGCCCGCCAGATGTAACCATTATGCATGTTCGCCAAGGCGAAGCTATGGGCCTAGGTCACGCAGTGTTATGTGCAAAACCAATTGTAGGCGATGACGACTTTGTTGTAGTACTGCCAGATGTAATTTTAGATGGTTACACCGCAGACCAAAGAACCGAAAACATTGCCGCGATGGTCAAGCGTTTTAAGGATGTTAAAGCAAGCCAGATCATGCTTGAACCTGTACCGCAAGAAAGTGTTCATAAGTATGGTATAGCTGATATCGGTGGCGTTAAAATTAAAGCGGGCGAAAGTGCGCCAATTAAAACTATGGTTGAAAAACCAAAAGCTGAAGAGGCACCTTCTAACTTAGCGGTTGTTGGCCGTTATGTGTTATCAAAAGCTATTTGGCCTTTACTTGCTAAAACACCTGCGGGAGCTGGTGGCGAAATTCAATTAACCGATGCTATTGATGAGCTGATGAAAACCGAAGTTGTGGAGGCTTTCCACATGAGTGGCCGAGCTCACGACTGCGGTGACAAGCTAGGTTATTTAAAAGCGATTATTGAGTACGGTATGCGTGATGAAAAACTAGGTGATGAGTTCTCTGAGTTTTTAAACGATATCGTTTCACCTAAAGTGAGTCATTTGAAAGCAGTTTAATCTGTTTTTGAGTTTCTGAAATATTCAAACGCCTACACTGTGTGTAGGCGTTTTTGTTTATTAGATAGAATTTTAAACACAAAGGGGGCGAGGATTACAGATTGAGATAATTAATAGACTTAAGGTGAATGTGTAGACTCTTTACTAAAGTGATATTTGATACCGTAGGTCTGAAATTTATTATGCACGTAAGATCTCTTTTGAACCACAGAGAGCACAGAGGTAAATACGGCAAGACTAAAAACTCAGAAAGAGCTGTTTGGTAGTGTTATGTTAGTTTGTGGGATGTTTTGGATACCAAAATTTTAAGAGCTTTGAACCACAGAGGGCACAGAGGAAGAGAAAGAGGTATAAGGTGCTTTATCTTCAGCCCGGTGTTTTATGAGCTTTAGAATTAATTTAATTTTCTCTATGTAGCGCGTAGCGCCTCGGTGTGCTCTGTGGTTCAGAGTGTTTATGTCTTTAATCTAATTAGAACCGCAGAGGGCATAGAGAGCACAGAGGAAGAGAAGGAGGTATTTAAGCTTTTTTCTCTAAAGCGAAGCGTCTAATAATCTATTTGTGAATCAAAGATCTTTTTATAACCACAGAGGACATAGAGAGCATAGAGTGAGAGAAAGAGGTATAAGGTACTTTCTCTTCTGTTTGGTGTTTTATGAGTTTTAGAATTAATTTGGTTATCTCTGTGTAGCGCGAAGTGCCTCGGTGTTCTCTGTGGTTTATAGTGTTTATGTCTTTAATCTAATTAGAACCGCAGAGGGCATAGAGAGCACAGAGGAAGAGAAGGAGGTATTTAAGCTTTTTTCTCTAAAGCGAAGCGTCTAATAATTTATTTGTGAATCAAAGATCTTTTTATAACCACAGAGGACATAGAGTAAGAGAAAGAGGTATAAGGTACTTTCTCTTCAGTTTGGTGTTTTATGAGTTTTAGAATTAATTTGGTTTTCTCTGTGTAGCGCGAAGCGCCTTTGTGTTCTCTGTGGTTCAATATGTTTTTACACAATTTGCACAAAGAGAAGTTAATGAGAAAAGAATGAGTAAGCCAAAAACATCTTAATTTATTCCACTGAAGCGAAGCGTCTCTTAGCCTCTTTGTGAATATTAATTTTCTTTAATGGTTGTCATAGTCTCTAGCCAGAAGCTATTTCAATCTTGGTTTTATCGCCCAGTAGGGCTTGGTATTTTTTAGCCAAGGTTGCTTTAGCTTCGTCATCGCCGTGAACAATTTTGATTAACTTTGGTTTCTTTTTCATGCCCGCTACAAACCTTATTAAACCGCTTTGGTCTGCGTGGGCGCTGTAGCCACTGATGGTATGTATTGCTGCATTTATATAAACCTTTTCGTTATTAATATAAACGTAGCCACCTCTAGGCCCATAAGTTTGAATATCGCGCCCTAACGTGCCCTTACCTTGATAACCCACAAAAATAATATCGGTTGTTTTGTCTGGTAAAAACCGCTCTAAATAATTAACGATTCTACCACCGGTGCACATGCCACTGGCTGCGATTATAATTGCTGGCTGTTGCCTTGAACTTAAAAAGTTAATGAGTGCCATGTGCTCTTGATGGGTATCAATTGTATGCAGCTGGCTAAAGTCTAACGGGTGGCGGCCTTGTTTTATGCGCCTTTTTGCCTCGTTATCCCAAAGGGTTTTAAAGTGTTGGTACTCAGCAGTGAAATTAGCAGCCATCGGCGAGTCAACAATAACTTGCAGCTTATGCCACATTGAATTTTTGCGTGCAGAGTGAATAATTTGCTCAAGCTCATAAAGTAGCTCTTGCGTACGGCCAATACTAAACGCAGGAATAAGCACCACGCCGTTATCTGCAACGGCTCGCTCTATAATATTTTTTAAAACCTTTACCCGTGCCTTACGGCCATCATGGTTTTTATCACCATAGGTAGATTCAATCACAAGCGTATCGGCACGATAGGGCGGTTTAGGCGATGGCAATAACGGTGTGTAAGGCGCACCCAAATCACCAGAAAATACTACTCTGTGGTTATTTGGCTTTTTACCAAGCTCAATTTCTAAATAGGCAGAGCCAAGAATATGACCGGCGCGTTGTAGGCGGATTTTAAATAAAGTTTCTTGGCTTTGGGAGCTCAAGGCTGCTTTTTCGGGGCTAAAGCCCACTCCTACAGGTATGGAGTACCATTTATTAAAATCTAGACTCACTATTTGCTGTTTTAGTCTTCTTATACAGGTGTTTATTATGGCTTCATCACGTGTTACGCCTAGTTTTAAGGCGTCTTCAATAACGAGTGGTAATAGTTTTGCGGTAGCAATAGAGGTATAAATTGGCCCTTTAAAGCCAGCTAAAAATAGGTAAGGTATGCGACCTACATGATCAATATGGCAGTGGGTAATTATAAGCGCTTTTACTGTAGATATATCAAAGTCGATGTTGAGATCTTCGTGGCTGTCTTCGCCCTGAAACAGCCCACAATCAATGAGTATTGAGTTGTTGTCGTCAATAATAAGCTGGTGGCACGAGCCTGTAACACCGTTAACTGCTCCGTGGTGTTTGATATGCATAATTATATCCTTATTTTTGAAGCACATGTTCAGCATAGAGGTTATTGATTACAACGGCAACGAGCAAAGTTCAACATGGAGTGATGGAATTTTCATAAATCACGGGCCATCAGTTTTCAGCTGTCAGTTTGAGGCTGAATGGTGTTGCTTGTTGGTGATGTGATAATTTGTTAGTAGGTTGCTGAATTCAGCCTAATTTTTAAAGAACATTTGCACAAAGAGAAGTGAATGAGTAAAGAATGAGGAAACCTTAATATTGTTTTCTTTTAAGCGAAGGATTTATAACTATTTTTAAGTTTTTAACTTTTTCTGACCACAGAGTACATAGAGAGCATAGAGGAAGAGAAGGAGAGACCAAACCTCTTTTAAATATTGGTTTCTCTGTGTAGCGCGCAGCGCCTCGGTGTTGTGGTTCAAATATTGTTTTTACACAAAGAGAAGTGAATGAGAAGAGAATGAGGGATCCTATAAATCTTATAAGTTGTTTTCTCTTAAGCGCAGCGTCTCTTATCCTCTTTGTAAATTAAAGATCTTTTTTCTAACCACAGAGGGCACAGAGAGCACAGAGGAAGAGAAGGAGAGACCAAACCTCTTTTAAATATTGGTTTCTCTGTGTAGCGCGCAGCGCCTCGGTGTTCTCTGTGGTTCAAATAAGTTTTGCACAAAGAGAAGTGAATGAGAAGAAAAAGAGGGATCCAATACATCTTATAAGTTGTTTTATCTAAAGTGCAGCGTCTCTTATCCTCTTTGTGATATTTTGGTTTTATCTATGATTTAAATTTCATTTTTGTATTAACTTTTTAAAGATGAATAACTAACTAAATTAATTAATTAATGCTATATTGGCGTTAACAAAAAATTCTAATAATTCTTCATGGATTCGAGTTATGCTAAAGGCGAACACTTTACTCATTAGCGGGTTAGCTACTCTTTGCGCTCCTGTGCTAGCTTCAGAAAAAATAAATAACTATCAATCTTTTACTGGCTATACAGGCCTAATTAATACTCCTAACGCAAGTGTTATTGATGTTGGCAATATTGATATTGGTTACAACAATATGCTTGACCTAAGAGGTAAAGAGTATGTTGATGGTCATAATTTTATTTTTTCAGCTGGTTTATTTGATGGCCTTGAGGTAAGTGGCCAAATAGCAGCCGAATCAATGAATGACAATTTGTTTTATACTGAAGGCAGTGGTCAACTGCGCGATTTATCATTTAATGCTAAGTATCAATTACCTTATATACCTAAAGAGTGGTTTACTGTTGCAATTGGTGCAAAAGATATCGGCGGTGCAGCAAATAACTACGAAACCTATTATGCAGTTGCCTCTAAAGAATTATGGGATTTTAGGTTCTCAGCAGGTTACGCTGTAAGTGAGCGTATTAGCGGCCAAATGGATGGCCCGTTTGCGGGGGTTGAATGGCAACCATTTGACTGGTTTGCACTACAAGCTGAACATGACGCAGATGCTTTTAATGCCGCAGCAAAAGTTACGGTCCCTAAAAAGTGGCTATATGATATAGGTGAATTAACATTCACTAGCCGTTTTTATAGCAATACAGACTACAGTGAAGAAGACACTTCATGGGGCGTTAATTTTAAAATGCCTTTATTCACAAAACCTGAATATGAGGCTATTGAAAGTGCGCCAGAACCCGTTTTATCAGAAAGTGACGAATTAGCATACTTTAAACTAACGGCTAATAAAGAACCTGTAACCATTAAAGACCCTAATGCACACCGTTATTTCGAAAGCAATAAAGAAATGACCAAACAAGCAGCTACTTTAAAGCATGCTTTGGTTAAAGATGGCTTCGAAAGTGTACAAGTCGGTTTTAACAGTGATAAGCAAATTGCAGTAAAATTTGAAAACTCAGTATTTAACCGTAACGACCTTGATGCTATAGGCCTTGTGCTTGGGCGCATTTCTCAATATGTAACCAGCGAAGGTGCTGAGTTTAATGTAATGATGTCTAAGCAAGATATTCCTCAGCTTAGCTTAAAAGGTAATGTAGACGAATACCGCGAATTTATTCTTGCGAAAAAACACCCAGAAGTAATTGTTTTTCAAGGCTCAATGCCGTTGCCAAGAGCATTAACTTGGGTTGGTTTAATGAATACAAGTACGCCTTATTTTAAACCAAGAGTGTCACTAAGCCCTGTGCTTAGAAATAACTACGCCACTGAACTTGGCGTATATGATTTTTCATTTGCGGTGCGTGCAGACGTTGATGTGCCATTATGGCAGGGAGCTGGGCTTAATTTTGGTGGCCAAGTGCACGTAGCCGACAGTGATGACTACGAAAAAGATGCACCGTTTAGATATTATCGCGAAGAGTCAGAGTTCGACAGAGCAACACTTTATCAAACATTTGCATTGCCTTACGGTATTTATAACCAAACCCAAATTGGTTATTTTAAAGATTACCAAGACTATATGGGTATTCAAAACGAAACAACTTGGTTAAGCCCTGAAGGCCGACATAAAGTGAGTGCCAATATAGGGTATTTCGATTATCAAGATTATGATGCACACAAAGATATCCAGGTAGTTTCTTATCAGTTTAATTGGGTTGAACAAGACATTACCTTGCATGCTGAGGCTGGTAATTACTTTTATGACGACTCTGGTTTTAAAGTTGAAAGCCGCTTTTGGTTTGGCGATAGTTATCTTGCAGTTTATGCGCAAGACACGAGCGTGAAAAAAATTGGCTTTGCTTTTAGCATCCCGCTTACACCAAGAAAAGACATGAGTGTGAGCCGCTATGGCCAAATTAAAGGTAACCAAGCATGGCGTCACGTAATTGATACTCAAGTGGGTCAATCTCATAATAATGTAGTATTTAACCGTGCGTACACGCCATTTAATAATATAAGCTTAGACCGCAAGTTCTTAAATCAAGGTCGTTTATCAAAAGCTTATGTGTATGCTAACTTTAGCCGCTTGCGAGATGTATACCTAGAATATAAGTAACCAATTTACCTATGTTTTTTTTCTGTTAATTTGAATACACAGAGAATGAAATTATTTTTTGTAATCATAATTGATGGATTGTAAATATTACCTATAATTCACATTGAGCCTTTTTAGTGAAAAATAAAGGCTCAATATGCGAAATGACTGTTGCAAATGTTGTGATTGTTATTTAACCTACTAGGTAGCTGTGTAAAGTTGTTACCTAATAACTCTTAGATTAGAGTCGGGCTAATAACTTTTCATTATTAATCGACCTTATTTGATACGTTTATTTAAAAAAGGAATAAAAGGACTCCCTATGTTTACTAACAAAAAAACGCTACTAGCAATGTCTGTAGCATCTGTTTTTGCTCTTTCAGGCTGTTCGAGTGATGACGACAAAAATGAGGTCGTACCTGATCCGGTAGATCCACCTGTAACCGTCATTGTTCCACCTGAAGCGCCTGCTGAACTAGGCCTAGTTGTTAACACTAGTGTTATTGATTCTGCTACAACTGATGTGGTTGATGCTACCGTAACATTTTTAGAAGACGGTGTTGTATCTAGTAACATCGTTGATGTTGATGGTGAAGCGTTAACAACTACTACAACTGAAGACGGTAGTGTTACTTTCACCGTTAAAGACGGTGCAACACTTGAAGAAGTAACTGTAAACGTAACTGCAGATGGTTATGTTGGTAAAACATTCGCAGTTAGCCTAGTGGCTGAAGAAGGCGAAACTTCAATTGATCAAGTTTTACCTCTTACATCAAAAACTGCTGAAGGTATTGCCGATACTGTAGTTGAAGCTACAGTTGAAGCGGGTGGTACTACTTCTGCACCAATCGAAGCAGCTACTGAAGAAGGCGCTTCAAGTGCGTCTGCAACTGTACCAGCGGGTGTTATTTTACTTGATGAAAATGAAGAACCTGTATCTGGTGAAATTTCATTAAACGTAACAGGCGCTGATGCTACATCTTCTGCAGCACAATCTATTGTACCAGCAAATATTAATGACGCTGATGCAGAAACAACAGTTAAAGCTGTTGGTGTTGCTAATGTTACAATGACAAACAGCGAAGGTAAGAAAATTAAGAAATTCTCTGACCCTATCACTGTTTCAATGGCTATTCCATCTGACACTATGATCAATGGTGAAGCTATTCAAACTGGCGATATGCTAGGTCTTAAGTCTCATAACGAAGACACGGGTTTATGGCAGTCAGAAACTAATATGGTAACTGTAGGTGCTCTTAATGCAACTTCAGGTACTTACACTGGTAGCTTCCAAACAAGCCACTTAACATTCTTTGCTTCAACTGCACCGGTAGATGTTTGTAGTTCGGGTATTTCTGTAGCTGTTAGTGGTGATGATGTTCCAGCTAAAGGCTTAACGGTTTCTCTAGATTCTTCTGATGCAAGCTACACTAGTAAAATTAGCTCAAACAGCTCAAATAATATTGTAGTAACTTCGGGTCAAGCTAAGAAAGAAGGTATTTCTTCTAGTGCAACTGCATCTGTAACTGTAACTGACGGTAACGGTCAAGTTTGGTTTGAATCTAACGGCGAAGTTGATGTATGTGGTGAGGTACCTGTAGTACTAGCTAATCCAGTAACTTACACTTCAGAAGATTTCACTGTAACGGCTGCATGTTCTAACGATTCTACTCAAACAATCGATATGAGCGGTGCTCTAGTTAAGTATAGCTTAGCTAACAAGAAGAAAGTTGTTGCTTCAGGTTCAGGTGGTACATTCTCACTAGCTGACCTTGTTGAAGGTAGCACTTACAATGTAACTGTTAATGCACGTATCCCACTGTCTACAGGTGGTTCTACTGCAACTACAACTATTACTGCTGACGGTACTGCTGAGTCAATCGCATTATCTGCAGTTTGTGAAACAGTAACTGGTAGCTAATATATTTGTTAGTAATACTCAGGGTTTAATCCCTAAATAAAAAGCCGCTTTAAGCGGCTTTTTTTTGTCTGGATTATAGTAGCCGTAAGCCATCAGGCTGAATTGCGATGTGTTTGTTTACTGCTATTGTGGTGAATGCCATACGAGCCAAGCAAGCGTGACGCCTACGGTGGATGTAGGCGTGAAATTTATTTCGCGCATAAGATCTTTTTTGCGAAAAGAGAAGTGAATGAGGAAAGAACGAGAAGACAATAACATACCAAATTGTGTTTCTCTAAAGCGTAGTGCCTCTTATCCTCTTTGTGAATATAAAACCTAGCCCTTGTTTATATCTAAAATCGCTTTTAACGTGTGCTCTTTTTCAAGAATATCGCGATATAGAGCAAATTGGTTGCGGGCGCGCTCAAGGTTGTGGTTTGCATGTTTGGTGGCAAAGTAATTATCGCCATCAATAAAGTCTGTTAAAAAGCGCAGGCCAATCATAAAGGTCATGACCTTGGTGCCTAACCAAAAGCTTTCTTTTTCGGCGTTGGTGATCACATCTTGTAGTGGCTCGACATAACCTTTAACGATGGCAGCAAAGATCTCTTCACGAACACGTACATTATTTAGATTGGTTGAATCTTCTTGCTCAGGTGAGCAGAAGGTGCGCACCATGTCGCCAAAATCAAATAGCCAATAACCTGGCATACAGGTATCTAGGTCGATAACTGCTTTTGCATCATCTGACTGTGTGCAAAACAGCATGTTATTGATTTTTGTATCGTTATGGCATGGTCTTAAAGGAATGTTACCTTCAAGCTGTTTTAGCTCTTCAACAAGAGATTGCTGAGCTAAACAAAAGTCGATGTCGTCTTGGCAAAGTGCTACACGATTTACAGGATCTTTTTCGAGCACCTTTTTAAAGGCATCAAAGCGCATCGCTAAGTTATGAAAATCAGGGATCACATGATGTAGCTGTTCAGCCTGAAAATCTTGTAAAGCCAGTGCGAATTGGCCAAATGCATTGGCTGCAGTTTGTGCTTGCGAGATAGTTGCTACAACATCTTCACTATAACTGCCGCCAATAAATTCGAGTGCACGCCAAACACCTTGATCGCATTCAACTAAAAAGTCATTTTCGAGAGTTGGAATATGTCGAATAATTTCGAGGTTATATTCACCATTGCTAAGCTTTTCGCTTAGGTGTTGCTCAATTAGCCGTGCATTTTCAACTAGGTGCTCAGGATTAGGGAACACATCGGTATTTAATTTTTGCACAACTAAAGCGTTTTCTTCAGCTTTAAGCAACATGGTTGTGTTGATGTGGCCATTGCCAATTGGCTTTAGCGTTACGTTATCTGTACCTAAGCCAAAGTGCTCAGAAAGATAAGTTGCAACAGGATTCGACTTCATTAATTTTCCATTACTTATTTTTTGCAAGAAGAGGCGAGGGCTAATCGTTTTGTTTTTGACGTAACTGACATAAAGTGTGTGCTATTGCATCCAATTCAGCTTTGTAGGTCACGCCATACCATGGCTCTTTTGCAGTATAAACGGTTACAGCTTGGCGGTTATCTTTAATCGCGAGTTGTATCTCATTGGGTAAATAGTACTCTTTAATGACACCGTTGTCAGTATTTTCTAAAAACTCAATAAAGCCTTTTTCTAAGTCTTTAAATAAACTAGGTGTTATTCCCCAAAAGCTCATTGAGCCAAGTGAATCGTCAGCTATTGCTAACCTTTCACCATCTGGGTTGTTACCCTTTAAAACATTATTTTCGAGTTTAATATCTAGGTACTCAACCACATCAGTCAAGTGCTGCAGGCTATTAACAGAGCATACACCACGGTTTACACCACCCTGTGCCGAAAGGGTATCTTTTATCGGGTAACCTACCATGGCCCAGTTACTATGCTGTTTGAAGTGTTCGCTAAGAACAGCAAAAGAAGACTCGCCATAATAATCATCGGCAGTAATGACAATAGCAGGGTTATTCACATAGGGTTTTGCACAAAGTAAAGCATGGCCTGTGCCCCACGGCTTTTGGCGTTCAGCGGCTAAGTGTTCATAACCATTTGGCACAGCACTAATTGCTTGCTCAACTAGAATTACTTCAAGCGATTCAGGCAGGCGCGGTAAAATTGTTGCCTCAAACTCAGCACGAATTTTTTTATTAATGATGATCACCGCTTGGCTCACACCTGCTTTAACCGCATCTTGAATACTAAGCTCCATAATGGTACAGCCCAGCCCCGGAATTTCGGCAATTTGTTTGTTTCCGCCAAAGCGGCTACCCAGCCCGCCAGCCAATACGATTAAAGTAAGAGAGTGTTGAGTCATCGCGCATGTTAAATAAAAAACAAAGGAAAAGTGTACCAGAAACAATCACGCAGGAGGAAGAGGAAGGGAGCTTTAAGCTTTAATTCATAAGTTTTAAGTCGAGTGGTGTTGTTTGTTGGTTCTGTATTAATTTGCAGGCTTGGTGCTAAATGCAAGACGCGCCAAGCAAGCGTGACGCCTACGGTTTGATGTAGGCGCGAAGTTTATTTCGCGCGGAGAGCTTGATTGAACCACAGAGGGCATAGAGAGCACAGAGGAAGAGAAGGAGAGGCCAAACCTCTTTTAAATATTGTTTTCTCTGTGTAGCGCGAAGCGCCTCGGTGTGCTCTGTGGTTCAATATGTTTTTGCACAAAGAGAAGTGAATGAGAAGAGAATGAGGAAACCACGAGATTATTTTTACTTCCTCTGAAGCGCAGCGTCTCATAATCTCTTTGTAATAATTTGTTTTCTCTATGTAGCGCGCAGCGCCTCGGTGTGCTCTGTGGTTCAATATGTTTTTGCACAAAGAGAAGTGAATGAGAAAAGAATTAGGAAACCACGAGATTATTTTTACTTCCTCTTAAGCGCAGCGTCTCTTAACCTCTTTGTGAGTAATTGGTTTAAGCCATAAATTAGGCTTGCCAAGTAAGGGTGACACCTTCAATCGTTGTAACTTGTAACTTGTAACTTGTAACTTGTAACTTGTAACTTACCCCTCGTCTCTCAAACCTAATAGCTTCATATTTACGTAGGTGGTATATTCTCTTTGTGGTGATTAACCCTTTTAGGTAGAAGATTAATGGCAAAAGATAGATACGCGCCAAAGGCTGTTGGCGATATTATGGCGGGCTTGAGTGGTCGCTTAGCATCTTATGCTGGTAAAACCCAAGGCTTGTCTTCTCAACAAACTATTCTTGATGACTTTTTAGGTGAAACGCTTTCAAAAAAATGCCGAGTAAGTAATTACCGTGATGGTACTTTGATGATAGAAGCGGTTTCTGCACCGATTGCGCTGCGTTTAAATTACTTAAAAATGGATATGCTTTCTCATTTTCGTGCCGCTGGCATGGTTGAGCTTGGGCAAATTAAAATTACCGCAAATCCACAAGCAACACAGCGTTTATCGGCAACAAATAAGCCAGAGCAAAAGCCTGTTTCTAAACGTCAAATGAGCGAGCAAACTGCTGATTACCTCAGCGCCATCGCCGCAGACGCCCCGCCATCTTTAAAAGCCAAATTAGAGCGCTTAGCGCAACATGGGCGGAAGAAGTAAATAAAGCCGTCAGCTGTCAATTTTGAGCCGAACGGTGTGGTTTGCGTGTTCTGTATTAATTTGTAGGCTTGGTGCTTAATTAAGACGCGCCAAGCAAGCGTGACGCCTACGTTTGATGTAGGCGTGAAATTTATTTCGCGCGGAGAGCTTGATTGAACCACAGAGGGCATAGAGAGCACAGAGGAAGAGAAGGAGAGGCCAAACCTCTTTTAAATATTGTTTTCTCTATGTAGCGCTCAGCGCCTCGGTGTGCTCTGTGGTTCAATATGTTTTTGCACAAAGAGAAGTGAATGAGAAGAGAATGAGGAGACCACGAGATTATTTTTACTCCTCTTCAGCGAAGCGTCTCTTGTCCTCTTTGTGACAATTTGGTTTTTTCTGTGTAGCGCGAAGCGCCTCTGTGTTCTCTATGGTTCAAATATTTTTTTCGCAGACTGAGCAAGTAGGTCGTGCTTTAGCACGTCATTGGTGAAGGATATAATATATTGTCGCCATAAATGACTACCTACATTTACAAAATCGAATTTCGTCACTCTAATCGCCTTTTTTCACCCCTGATCTTGATTTTATTTCGATTGTCGCCATATCTACTCAGTGGTCTTGTTTTCACCTTTTTTATGGGGTTAGATCAAAGATTATGGCTGATTTTTAAATTTTCTTGCCGAAATTCCATATCTTCACACACAGAAGGTTTGATGTTGCGCAGACTCTGGTATGATAGCGCACGAAATAAGCGGTGTTTTAAACAGCGTACTGACAAATTGTTAATTAATATGCCCTACATCATGAGCATAAGCGCATATTAATTATCAATTGAAGAAAATGGGTTGGCTAATGACTAGCTAACAAAGAACATATTGTAACGGTTTTATCATGATATCTAATTTATTTACCAAGATTTTTGGTAGTCGCAATGACCGCACTATTAAAAACCTAAGAAAGACGGTCGCTCTAATTAATGCGCTTGAAAAGCAATTAGAAGCGCTTTCTGATGAAGATTTAAAAGCAAAAACAGCTGAATTTAGAGAGCGTTACGATAACGGACAAAGCCTAGATGATATTTTACCAGAAGCATTCGCTGTGGTACGTGAAGCATCTAAGCGTGTAAATGGCATGCGTCACTTCGACGTACAGCTACTAGGTGGTATGGTTTTACATCAAGGCCGCATCGCAGAAATGCGTACCGGTGAAGGTAAAACACTAACAGCAACATTACCTGCATACCTTCGTGGTTTAACAGGTAAAGGTGTTCACGTTATTACCGTGAACGATTACCTTGCAAAACGTGACGCCGAAACTAACCGCCCACTATTTGAATTTTTAGGCCTAACAGTAGGTTGTAACGTACCTGGCATGATGCCACAGCAAAAGAAAGTAGCTTACGCTGCTGACATCACTTACGGTACTAATAACGAATTTGGCTTTGATTATCTTCGCGATAACATGGCATTTAGCATTGATGAGCGTGTGCAACGCCCACTTTACTACGCAGTAGTGGATGAGGTGGATTCAATTCTAATCGATGAAGCGCGTACGCCGCTGATTATCTCAGGTCCAGCTGAAGACAGCTCTGAGCTTTACATCGAAATTAATAAAATTGTGCCAGAACTTGAGCTACAAGAAAAAGAAGATGAAGAAGGCGTTGAAGGCGACGGCGACTTCACTATCGATGAAAAGTCGAAACAAGTTCACTTAACTGAACGTGGCCAAATTAAAGTTGAAGAGCTACTGATTGAGCGTGGCTTAATCCAAGAAGGTGATTCACTTTACTCTGCATCAAGCATCACATTATTAAGCCATGTGTATGCAGCACTTCGTGCTCACAAGCTTTATCAAAAAGACGTTGATTACGTTGTTAAAGAAAACGAAGTTATCATTGTTGATGAGCATACAGGCCGTACAATGGAAGGTCGTCGTTGGTCAGAAGGTTTACACCAAGCTGTTGAAGCTAAAGAAGGTGTACGCATTCAAAATGAAAACCAAACACTGGCATCAATCACATTCCAAAACTACTTCCGTTTATACGACACTCTAGCGGGTATGACAGGTACTGCAGACACTGAAGCGTTTGAATTCCAGTCTATCTATGGTCTAGATACAGTTGTAATGCCAACTAACAAACCGATGATCCGTGACGATCGTGCTGACCTTGTATACTTAACACAAGAAGAAAAGTACGAAGCAATCCTTGCAGATATCAAAGATTGTCAAGAACGAGGTCAACCGGTACTTGTTGGTACTATTTCTATCGAAAGTTCTGAGTACTTATCGCAGTTCTTACGCAAAGAAAAAATTAAGCACAACGTACTTAATGCTAAGTTCCACGCGCAAGAAGCAGACATTGTCGCCGATGCTGGTTTACCTGGCACAGTAACCATTGCAACTAACATGGCCGGTCGTGGTACCGATATCGTGTTAGGTGGTAACTGGAATAGCGAAGTTGAAAAGCTAGAAAACCCAACGGATGAACAAATCAAAGCGATTAAAGATGAGTGGCAAAAACGCCACGATGCGGTAATCGAAGCGGGTGGTCTACACATCATTGGTACTGAGCGTCACGAGTCTCGTCGTATCGATAACCAGTTACGTGGTCGTTCAGGTCGTCAAGGTGATGCAGGTTCAAGCCGTTTCTACTTATCAATGGACGACGCGCTAATGCGTATCTTTGCTGGTGAGCGCATGACTAACATGATGCGTAAACTAGGTATGCAACGCGGCGAAGCGATTGAGCACCCTTGGGTTAACCGCGCAATCGAAAACGCACAACGTAAAGTTGAAGCACGTAACTTCGACGTTCGTAAGCAATTACTTGAGTACGATGATGTAGCAAATGACCAACGTCGTGTTGTTTACTCACAGCGTAACGAACTACTTGAAGAAGGCGATATTTCAGAAACTATCACTGCAATTCGCAGCGATGTTCTAAACGGCACGATTGACCAATACATTGCACCGCAAAGCTTAGCGGAAATGTGGGATATCCCAGGTCTTGAAGAGCGCTTAAAACAAGATTTCTTAATTGAGCTGCCAATTTCACAATGGCTAGCTGACGATAGCAAACTATACGAAGAGAAACTTCGTGAGCGTATCGAACAAGCGGTTGAACAAGCATACAAGCAAAAAGAAGAGATGGTAGGCGAGTCAGTTCTACGTCAATTCGAAAAAGCGATTATGCTACAAAGCCTAGACCAACATTGGAAAGATCACTTGGCAGCTATGGACCACCTTCGTCAAGGTATCCACTTACGTGGTTACGCACAGAAGAATCCTAAGCAAGAGTACAAGCGTGAATCGTTCGAGTTATTCTCTGAAATGTTAGAGAACTTAAAAATCGACGTTGTGGGTATTTTAAGTAAAGTACAAGTTCGCGCTGAAGAAGATGTTGAGAAAGTTGAAGAGCAACATCGCCGTAGTGAAAATGCACCTCGTGAATATCAACATGAAGAAGCTGAGCACATCGGTGGCGAAACACCAGAAGGCGCAGTAGTTACTCAACGTGCAGAGCCTAAAGTTGGCCGTAACGAGCCGTGCCCATGTGGTTCAGGTAATAAATATAAGCAGTGTTGCGGTAAATTAAAATAACCAAAACATGGTGATAAAAAGCGACGCTTGCGTCGCTTTTTTTATGATTAAGGAAACAACAAATGACTAAAAAAGTAGTGCATGTTGCAGTTGGCGTTATTTATAAAGATCAGCAGTTATTTATTTGTAAGCGTCCAGATGACAAACACCAAGGCGGCTTATGGGAATTCCCAGGCGGTAAAGTAGAGCAGGGCGAGAGCGTATTTGCAGCGCTAAAGCGTGAGCTGTTAGAAGAAGTAAACCTAACGGTTAATGGCAGTGAAGAGCTGATGGTTATTGAGCACGACTATGGCGATAAATGTGTGCGCTTAGATGTGCACATTGTAGATGATTTCTCAGGTATTGCTCATGGCGCAGAAGGCCAACAAGGCAAATGGGTTGCACTCAGCGAGCTTGATGATTACAGCTTCCCAGCTGCCAATGTTGAGATTATCGAAAAGATAAAGCAGAGATTTGAGCAATAATAGCCGCCAGCCTTCAGCTGTTAGTTTGAAGCTTAATGTAATACGCGCCAAGCAAGCGTGACGCCTACGGTTTGATGTAGGCGTGAAATTTATTTCACGCGAAAATAATTGCACAAAGAGAAGTGAATGAGTAAAGAATGAGGAAACCTTAATATTGTTTTCTTTTAAGCGAAGGATTTATAACTATTTTTAAGTTTTTAACTTTTTCTGACCACAGAGTACATAGAGAACATAGAGGAAGAGAAGGAGAGACCAAACCTCTTTTAAATATTGGTTTCTCTGTGTAGCGCGCAGCGCCTCGGTGTTCTCTGTGGTTCAAATAAGTTTTTCACAAAGAGAAGTGAATGAGAAGGTAATGAGCAAGCCAAAAGACAAATTCTCTTAAGCGGAGCGTCCCTTATCCTCTTTGTGAGTATTAAGAGCACTTTGCGATATAAAATCGCGCCTACAATGCTCACTTACTGTTTATTTTCCCCTCCCACCGCTCAAAAATGCGGCTCACCTTGTTTTGATAAGAATTGTTACATATTAGGTTTTATTGTTTAGCGCGAGAGGTTTATTATGGGGAAAGCGAAAAACTAATGATTAATTATGTTTACTAGTTTTTCGATAAATACTTCAAAAATAATTAGTACGGGACTCCCATGAAAAAAGTAACACTTACCGCGGCAAGTATCGCACTTGCGCTCGGTCTTGTTGGTTGTGGTGAAAAAGAACAAGAAACTAAAGCACCAGCAACTGCGGCCGTAACTGAAGCAAAAGCACCTTTAAATTCAGGTATTGAACTTGCGAACATGGACAAATCTGTTCGTGCACAAGATGACTTTTACTATCACGTAAACGGCGAATGGTTAGAGAAAACTGAAATTCCAGGTGATAAATCAAACTACGGTTCATTTACTCAGCTTTACGATGATTCGCAAAAAGCGATGAAAGAAGTGCTAGAAAAAGCAGCGGCAAACAAAAATGTTATGCCGGGCTCTGATGAAGCTAAATTAGCTGCATTCTATAACAGCTATATGGATGAAGCGGGTCGTGAAGCGGCAGGCATCAAACCATTATCGCCAGTTCTTGAAAGCGTTGATGCAGTAAAAAACAAATCTGATCTTGTTGCTTTAATGGCTGAGCTTCGCATTAAAGGCGGTAGCTTACCTTTTGGTTGGTACGTAAACAACGATGCGAAAAACTCTAGCGAAAACGCGATGTATGTTTATCAATCAGGTTTAGGTTTACCAGATCGTGATTACTACTTAAAAGATGACGAGAAATTCACAAAAATTCGTGAAGCTTATCAAGAATATGTAACAGCTATCTTAAGCAAAGCGGGTGTAGCTGATGCAGAATCTGCGGCTAAAGCTATTATTGATCTTGAAACAAGCATTGCCGAGGCGCAGTGGAGCCGTGTTGAAAGCCGTGATGCAACTAAGTCTTACAACAAGATGAGCGTTGCTGATGCGAACAAACTGACAGGTGACTTCGACTTTGCTGCTTATCTTGATGCGTCTGGTATCAAAACAGAAGACGTAATTATTCGCCAGCCTAGCTACCTAGAAAAGTTCGCGGGAATTTACAGCGATACAGACTTAGCTACTTGGCAGAACTACCTTAAGTTCCACTTTGTTAGTAACTATGCAGGCCTTTTAGATAAAGAGTTAGTAGACCTTAACTTTGATTTCTACAGCACAACACTGCGCGGTGTAACAGAGCAATCACCACTTTGGAAAAAAGCAGTTGATGCATCAAACGGTGTGTTAGGTGAAATACTTGGTAAAGTATACGTGAAAGACAACTTCCCACCTGAAGCGAAAGCACGCATGGAAGAGTTAGTTGATAACGTAATCAAAGGTTACGCAGTTGCGATTGAAAACCTTGAGTGGATGAGCCCAGAAACAAAAATTGCTGCAAAAGAAAAACTTGATAAGTTCACGCCAAAAATCGGTTACCCAGATAAATGGAAAGACTACTCAGCACTTGAAGTTAAAGGTGACGACTTAGTAGGTAACTACATTCGCCACAGTGAGTGGGAATATGCAGATATGACCGACAAACTAGGTAAGCCAGTTGACCGTTCTGAGTGGCACATGACACCACAAACAGTAAACGCTTACTACAACCCAGTGAACAACGAAATCGTATTCCCAGCGGCTATCTTACAACCGCCATTCTTTAACCTAGAAGCTGATGATGCTGTTAACTACGGTGCAATCGGTGCGGTAATCGGCCACGAATTAGGTCACGGTTTTGATGACCAAGGTGCGAAGTACGATGGTGACGGTAACTTACGTAACTGGTGGAGCGAATCAGACCTTAAACAGTTTGAAGAGCGTACAGGTCAGTTAGTTGCTCAATACAATGAGTACAAACCATTTGAAGATGCAAGCGTAAATGGTCAGCTTACATTAGGTGAAAACATAGGTGACTTAGGTGGCTTAACCGTTGCTTATACTGCTTACCAGTTATCACTTGGTGATGAAAAAGCACCTATCATTGATGGTTACACAGGTGATCAACGTTTCTTCATGGGTTGGTCGCAGATTTGGCGTCGTAAATATCGTGACGAAGAGTTACGTAACCGTCTAATGACAGACCCTCATTCACCAAGCCATTACCGTGTAATCGGTATTCTTTCAAACATGCCAGAGTTTTATCAGGCATTTGATGTGAAAGAAGGTGACAAGATGTATATCAAACCAGAAGATCGCGTAAAAATTTGGTAATTGATTATCGATTTAAAAAAGGCTCTGAGTGAACGCTCAGAGCCTTTTTTGTATTAGGAGCTGTCAGCTTTTGACGTGGGTCGTTTTTACACTGAACATGTTTATCTTTTTCACGGCTAAAGCCGTTCCTACGGGTGCGAGAAATTGTTTGGAGTTGTTGTTTGTTGATGGTGTTGTAGGAGGTGTTTTAACACCGAACATGCTTATCATTTCACGGCTAAAGCCGTTCCTACGAGATATGAGAAATTGTTTGGAGTTGTTGTTTGTTGATGGTGTTGTAGGAGGTGTTTCAACGCTGAACCTGCTTATCTTTTCACGGCTAAAGCCGTTCCTACGAGATGCGAGAAATTGTTTTAAAGTTGTTGTTTGCTGATGATGTTGTAGGAGGTGTTTTAACGCCGAACATGTTTATCTTTTTCACGGCTAAAGCCGTTCCTACTAGGATTTAACTTGATTCTGATTCGTCTTTGTCTAGATTTAAGATAACAAATGGAGGGTTATGGATGACCGCACATTATCAAAATCTAAGAAAGCATAGGGTATCAATCCCATTTCATTATTACTCTGTCACCACTTCAACGCTTGATAGAAACTGTTATTTCTCTGACTTTAATAATGCACGAGTTTTAATTAACACTCTAAGGTCTATAGAAGATATTAAAGCTAAAACTATTTGTTTTGTGGTAATGCCTGATCACCTACATTGGTTATTTCAATTACAAGATAAAGTACCTTTAGCTCGATTGATTCAAGAGGTTAAAGGGAAGAGTTCATATCTCATAAACAAGTCATTATGTTCTAAACGAAAAATTTGGCAGCCAGGATATTATGATTCTTTAATAAGGAGTGAAAAACATTTACTTGGAGTATCGAGGTACATCATCGCAAACCCATTGAGGGCTGGAATTGTTAAAAGTGTGCGTGATTATCCTTTTTGGGATTGTATCTATTTATAGGTAAACTCTTCACGGCTAAAGCCGTTCCTACGAGATGCGAGAAATTGTTTTAAAGTTGTTGTTTGTTGATGATGTTGTAGGAGGTGTTTTAACGCTGAAATATTTAAATGGTTGTTGTATGTAATATTCACGGCTAAAGCCGTTCCTACGAGATGCGAGAAATTGTTTGGAGTTGTTGTTTGTTGATGGTGTTGTAGGAGGTGTTTTAACACCGAAATGTTAGGTGATTGTTGTACGCGATATTCACGGCTAAAGCCGTTCCTACGGGGTTGTCGGAGTTATTTTAAAAAGCCGCATAACTTTCATTAAGCGGCTTTCTGCATACAAATTAAACCATAATCGCATCTTTAAGATACTGGAATAACTCTTTGTAACCTTTGGCAGGCTTTTCTGCTTTCACTTCTTTTGCGGCGCTACGCACTAATTGGCGCATTTTTTGGCGCTCAAGAGCAGGGTATTGATCAATTGTTGAATTGATCAACTCATCACCTTGTTTGATCAGATTATCGCGCAGAGTTTCGATTTTGTTCATCAAAACATCGGCTTGATTGTTTTTGTTAAGCATGATGTCGATCATTGCTTGGATTTCATCAACGTTTTCTGTTGTACGTAATACTTTTGCGATGTAGTTTAAGTTACGACGATAAGCATCACTTTTATCACTGACTTTATCCGAAACAACTAACGCTTCTTTTAATTCATGATTGAGTGGCAAACGATCGCGTTGCTTTTTCGGCATTTTTGCGATTTCAGCACCCAAACCATGATATTGCATGGCTTCACGTTTTAATTCGCTTTTTGATACGTAAATAATTTCTTCTTCAATTAGTGGCTTTTTCTTCTTCGCCATAAGGATGCTCATTCAGTAAACTTAACTATTCACTATTATACGTCATTTAGTTAATGATTAATATTAGCTGATGCACGTCTCTCAGTGTGTTAGCATTCGCTACACTATAAAAAATATCAGAACCTAGGACACACAAGATGAAAGATCCTATTTATCAACACATTTCTGAAGTGAAAGACGCGGTAAGCGAAGTACTAGAGCATGCAAAAAAGTTAGGTGCTACTGCGGCTGAAGCGGCAATGTCGAGTACTTCAGGTTTGTCTGTCAGCACGCGCATGGGTGAAGTTGAAACAATAGAGTTTAACCAAGATGGTGGCTTAGGTATCAGTGTTTATGTCGGTAATAACAAAGGCTCTGCATCTACAGCCGATTTAAACCCTAAAACGTTACGTACAGTGGTAGAAAAAGCCATTGATATTGCTAAGTTCACTTCTGACGACCCATTTAATGGCATCGCTGATAAAGAGTTGCTTGAGTTTGCACCGCAAGATTTAGATTTATACCACCCGTGGGAGGTAAGCCCAGAGCAAGGTATTGAGCTTTGCCATCAAGCAGAGCAAGCTGCGCTGAATGCCGATGAGCGCATTGTAAATTCGGATGGTGCGAGTTTTTCTTCTCACCAAGGTTTACGTGTTTATGGTAACAGCCATGGTATGATTGCAGGTTACCCACGCACTCGTCATAGCATTAGCACTATGGTGATTGGTAAAGAAGGCGAGCAAATGCAGCGCGACTCGGCTTATACAGTAGCGCGTCATAAAGATAATTTGAATGACGCTGCAAAGGTAGGCCTAGAAGCGGCAACAGAAACTCTGGCTAAGCTTAATAGCCAAAAGCTTGGAACCATGAAAGTGCCTGTTATCTTCAGAGCAGATATTGCTAACTCATTATTTGGCCACTTAGTGTCGGCGATTGGTGGTGGAGCGCTTTATCGTAAATCAAGCTTTTTGCTTGATAGCTTAGGCACAAAAGTATTCAGTGACTGTGTGAATATCTCTGAGCGCCCACATTTATTAAAAGGCTTAGCGTCTTCACCGTTTGATGCTGAGGGTTTAAAAACTGTAGACCGTGAAATTATTCAAGGTGGTGAGCTGCAAACTTACCTTTTAGCAAGCTACGCAGCACGCAAACTGTCTATGGCACCAACGGGTCATGCTGGTGGTATTCATAACTGGCTAGTTGAGCAAACTCATGCTGACTTAAAAGCATTATTAAAAACCATGGGGACAGGTTTATTAGTAACTGAACTTATGGGTCAAGGTGTAAATACCGTAACTGGTGATTACTCGCGTGGCGCGGCTGGTTTCTGGGTCGAGAATGGCGAAATCCAATATCCAGTGAGTGAGATCACGATTGCTGGTAACTTAAAAGATATGTTTAAAGCAGTAGTTGGTTTAGGTGGTGACATCGAGCGTCGTGGCGGTATTCAAACAGGCTCTGTATTGATTGAACAAATGCAAGTTGCTGGTAGTTAATTCATAAATAACAAATCATTTTTAAAAGCCTCACTTTAGTGGGGCTTTTTTATTTAAAAAAGTGCTTTACCTAAACTTAACTTGAGGTTTTATCTTGGTGGTAGTTTAAAAATAAAAAGGAAAACTACCATGTATTTAGAACACGTAAACCTTGTTGTTAGTAATGTTGATGCCATGCTGCACTTTTATAAAGCGGCATTCCCGCACTGGCGTGTGCGTAGCCAAGGCGATAGCAAGTGGTCTGGCAAACCGCGTAAATGGTTGCACTTTGGTGATGATTACCAGTATCTAGCATTAAGCGATAACGGTGAAGCTGAAAACCGTGATTTAGCTGGACATCAAGTTGGCCTTGCCCATTTTGCTTACGTGACAAACGATATTAATGCTGTCATTGAACGTCTAGTTTCAGCCGGTTATGAGATTGATAAGCACGGCCCAGACAACCCTTATCGTAAAAATGTATATTTCATTGACCCTGCAGGTTTCGAGGTGGAATTTGTCGAGTATTTCAGCGATATCCCAAGCGAAAGGAATAATGAGCTTTGAAGCTTTAAGCTAAATACGTCGTAGGAGGTTCTTCAGTGCTGAAAAAGAGATTGCTTTGCATGGCTATAGCCGTTTATATGAACTCCTCCTATTGCACGAATACCCTTCGTTAATTTTGTCAGACGGCGTACTCCTACGTTTGATATAGGCGTGAAATTTATTTCGCGCTATGTTGTTATTTAATGCGTAATCCAGAATAGTGTTTGTAATGCCTGCTTATATCTACTAGCAAAAACCTAGCTTTTTTTCGTTCGATATTTAACCATCAGTAATAATTACTGCGTATTACATTAAAAAAACTTCAAGATTTAGCAAAATTAGCTTAAATCCATCAGTTAATTGATGAATTTTTTTGCTACAATTGGGGGGCAAGTAATGTGAGTGAGTTCAACAACAGCTAATGCAGAATTCTGTTTCCTCTTAGTGAGGTTGATCTTGGTCAGTATATTGTTTTTTTATATGCGTTATCATAACCAGCGGCTTCATACTCGAGCTAACCTAAATTAATAATTCATTAAATAGGGTTTATTCGAGCATGAGACTGTGAATAACCTTGTTTTAATCAAGGCTTTTAATTATGATCGCGTCTATTTTGAAATTTCTAAAAATTAACCTGCTGTAACTGATGTTCTCAATATGGCAAGTGTTGGGAATCATAGTGGAGATAAGTGGATGAGCAATGCGCCTGTAGACAATGGCCGACGTCGCTTTTTAACCATAGCTACCTCTGTTGTTGGTGGTGTTGGTGCGGCTGGGGCTGCTGTTCCTTTTATTGCGTCTTGGAATCCAAGTGAGCGAGCTAAATCTGCGGGTGCGCCTGTAGAAGTAGATATCAGCAAGCTTGAGCCTGGACAATTAATACGTGTTGAGTGGCGAGGAAAACCTGTTTGGGTTATTAATCGTACACCTAAAATGCTTGAACAGATGAAAGAACACGAAGGTCAACTTCGTGATCCTGCGTCTGAAGAGCCTCAACAACCTGAATCATCAACCAATGAATACCGTTCGCAACGTCCTGAGATCTTCGTTGCTGTTGGTATTTGTACGCACTTAGGTTGTTCTCCTAGCTTCCTACAAGGTGGCTTTGGTGAAAAAGTAGAGGGCACAGACGACGGTTTCTTCTGTCCGTGTCACGGTTCTAAATTTGATATGGCTGGTCGTGTATTCCAATCTGTACCTGCTCCATTAAATCTAGAAATCCCTCCATATACCTTCCTTGATGACACGACTATTTTAGTCGGTGAAGAAAAAGGAGTGGCGTAATGTTTGGTAAAATTATTGGTTGGATCGACGATCGTATTCCAATGACACGTGTTTGGAACATGCATATTGCACAGTATCCAGCACCAAAAAACTTTAACTTCTGGTACTTCTTTGGCTCACTAGCCATGTTAGTACTTGTTAACCAAATCGTAACTGGTATCTGGTTAACAATGAACTTCGTACCGTCTGCTGAAGGTGCTTTCGCATCTGTAGAATACATCATGCGTGATGTTGAATACGGTTGGTTACTTCGTTACCTTCACTCAACAGGTGCTTCAGCGTTCTTTATCGTTGTATATCTGCACATGTTCCGTGGCATGATCTACGGTTCTTACCAAAAACCACGTGAATTACTGTGGTTATTCGGTATGTTCATTTTCTTAGCGCTTATGGCTGAAGCTTTCATGGGTTACTTACTTCCTTGGGGACAAATGTCTTTCTGGGGTGCACAGGTAATCATTTCACTATTCGGTGCGATTCCGGTTATTGGTGATGATTTAACGCTTTGGATCCGTGGTGACTACGTAATTTCAGGTGCTACGCTTAACCGCTTCTTTGCACTACACGTAATTGCATTACCTTTAGTTATTGTTATCTTAGTATTCTTACACATTGTTGCACTACACGAAGTGGGTTCAAACAACCCTGACGGTGTTGAAATCAAGCGTAAGAAAGGTTCTGTAGCTGAAGAAGATAAGCCTAAATTCAAATTCCACGAGTATTACACCAACAAGAAAGACATTGTTGATGCAATCCCGTTCCACCCTTACTACACAGTGAAAGATATTGTGGGTGTGGTTGGTTTCTTAATCTTATTCTGCTGGGTTGTATTCTTTATGCCTGCGATGAATGGTTTCTTCTTAGAAGCGCCAAACTTCGAAGCAGCTAACCCACTGAAAACACCAGAGCACATTTTCCCTGTTTGGTACTTTACGCCATTCTATGCAATCCTTCGTGCAATCCCTAACAAGTTAATGGGTGTTGCGGCGATGGGTGCATCTATCGTAGTGCTTGCGTTACTACCTTGGATTGACCGTGGCTCGGTTCGTTCTATTCGTTATCGTTGTGGTTTACACAAGTTAAACATCGCACAATTTGTGGTAACTTTCGTTATCTTAGGTTGGGTTGGTGCTACTCCACAAACTGATTTCAAAACGCTGTTATCACAAATCACGACTGTGACATACTTCATGTTCTTCGTATTGTTATTTGTTTACAGCAAGAATGAGAAAACTAAGCCATTACCAACGAGGTTGACGAAATGATGAAAAAGCTAATTATCGGTTTATTCGCATTATTGCCATCGTTGACAATGGCAGCAGGTCCTTCGGTTCCTTTAATGGATGCGAACATTGACCTTAAAGATAACGCGTCTTTACAACGCGGTGCTAAATTGTTCATGAACTACTGTCTTGGTTGTCACCAAATGCAGTATCAACGTTATGAGCGTACGTTCCGCGATATCGGTATTCCTACTGAGATTGGTCAAGAGCAACTAATTTTTGATGGCTCAAAAGTTGGTAGCCACATCAAAAATGCGATTGGTAAAGATGACGCAGCTAAATGGTTTGGCGCAGCGCCACCGGACCTTACGCTTGTAGCGCGAGTTCGTGGTACTGACTGGATCTACACTTATCTGAAGTCATTCTACAAAGATGAATCTCGTCCGTTTGGCGTAAACAATATTGTTTTCCCATCGGTAGGTATGCCGCACGTTCTTCAAGAACTACAAGGTTTACCAACACCAATCACTGAAGAAGTGGAAGAACACGGTCACACTGTGACTAAAGTTGTTGGCACTGAAACAGATGGTTCTGGTGAAATGAGTGACGACGAGTACGATCGCGCTGCTCGTGACTTAACTAACTTCTTAGCTTACGTTGGCGAACCGTCACGTTTAGAGTCAGAAGCGTTAGGTCTTAAGGTAATTGGTTTCTTAGTGATTCTATTTATCTTGGCATTCATGCTGAAGAAAGAATACTGGAGAGATGTTCACTAATCCTGGGCATTTTGAAAGGTAATTTTGTGATAGGGGCTTAAGCCCCTATTGCTGTTTTTGTAATATAATGGAGGTAGGCATGGCCGTAGCTGCCAATAAGCGCCCTGTAATGACCCTGTTTTCTGGTGCTAACTGTATGTATAGCCATCAAGTACGTATCGTACTTGCTGAAAAAGGTGTAAGTGTTGACATTCACCTGGCTGAAAAGGATAACCTGCCAGAAGCACTTCATGAGATTAACCCTTACGGTACAGTACCAACACTGATCGATCGTGAGCTTGGTTTATATCAGGCAAACATCATCATGGAATACCTTGATGAACGTTTCCCTCATCCTCCACTAATGCCAGTTTATCCGGTTATGCGTGGCCGTAGTCGTCTAATGATGCATCGTATCGATACTGATTGGTATAGCCTAGCTAACAAAATCACTAGCGGTAGCAGCGAAGCTGCGCAAGCACGTAAAGAGCTTACAGAAGCGTTACTTGCAATTGCACCGATCTTCTCTGAAGCTCCTTACTTCATGAGCGAAGAGTTCAGCTTAGTTGATTGTTACTTAGCACCGCTACTTTGGCGTTTACCTGAGCTTGGCATTGAGCTTAATGGTGCTGGCGCTAAAGAGCTTAAAGAATACATGTTACGTTTATTTGAGCGTGAATCATTCCAAGCTTCACTAACTGAAGCTGAGCGTGAGATCCGTTTATAATGACGCCTAATCGTCCTTATTTACTACGCGCCTTCTTTGATTGGATTGTTGATAATCAGTGCACACCACACTTAGTGGTTAACGCTGATTTTCCTGCTGTACAAGTACCAACACAGTTTGTACAAGACGGCCAGATCGTTTTGAACATAAGCCCATCAGCGGTAACACAATTTGCAATGGACAACCAACAACTTAGCTTTAATGCGCGTTTTGGTGGTCAACCAATGCAAGTTTACGTACCAATGGGTGCTGTGCTCGCAATTTATGCACGTGAGAATGGTGAAGGGACTGTATTTACTGCAGAAGAATTCATCGAGGACGAAGACGATTTTACTCCGGTATTAGAAAGTGTTGAAACACCTGACGATATTACGCCAGATGATGAACCACCGACAAAACCAGAGAAGAAAAAAGGTGCTCACTTACGAGTGATTAAGTAACCTTATTCAAATACAAGAAACCCGCTTATTAGCGGGTTTTTTATTATCAATTTACGGTTTGAGATTATAAATATTCAAACACTTTAATAACACGTTCAACGCCTGATACGTTACGTGCTACATCAACCGCTAAATTTGCTTCAGAGTCGCTCACTAAGCCCATTAAAAAGACTTCGCCATTCTCTGTAACTACTTTGATGTTATTACTGCTGATGCTCTCTGTGGTGAGTAATTGGGTTTTAACTTTAGAGGTAAGCCATGAGTCATGAGTTTGTGTGCTTATACCAATATTTGAACCAATGCGAATTTGGTTGTGTATCTTACGAATGCCATCAACGCCTTCGATAGCACGTTGTGCTTCGTCTTTCATTTCTTGATTGGCAACTTGACCAATCATAAGCACAATACCATTAACGCTAATGACGTTAACGTTAGCATATTTATGTAAGCGCTCATTTTCACTGATAGCAATTGAGCTTTTAATTTCGATATTGTTATCGTCGATTTGTGAACCAATTGTGCGGCGATCATTCGCGGCTGTTACAGCACCCGCTGTACCAGCCACGACAGCAGCTGCACAGCCCTGCAGCAATAAAACGGTACCAAATACAATTAAAGACTGTTTAAACATTAATTTTCTTCCTGTGGGAATAGGGTTAAATCGATAAGCTCACTTAGACAGTGTAAGTTGACTAAGTGCGACTCAACAATGCGGCTTGGGCGTTTTGAAGGCACACGAATTTCAACATCATTTGGCCCAAGTAAACCGACTAATTCACCGCCATCATCGCCAACAAGTACAATGACTTTCATATCACGAGTCAGTGCAGCTTCGACTGCTGAGATAATCTGCTTTTCATTACCATTCACCGCAATTGCTAGTAAAAGGTCACCTTGTTGTGCAAATGCTCGAATTTGTCTGGCAAAAGTTTCGTGCTCATCGTTATTTGCCGTTGAGCCTAAGTTAACTTGATCTTGTGCAAGCGCAACTGCTGGAAGACACGGGCGCTCGGTCTCATAAAAGTTAATTAATAACCCTGCCATGTGCTGTGCCAACATATGACAGCTAGGGGTGCCACAGCATAGTAATTTATTGCCGTTAATTAGGCTTTGCGCGATGGTGAACGCTGCTGATTCAAGTGCGCTCGGAAGTACTTCACCTGCAGCTATTTGAACTTGAATATTTTCGGTAAAGATTTTTTTAATCGTTTCTTGCATAACCTACCAAATTAAGCCGACGCCAGAAGGCGTTAGTAAACATTTTTAAACCAGTTAAGGCTGCTATTAAGCTCACCCGTTATAGCGACATAATCTATCCGCATTAACTGATTTGAGATCTTTTTTTCGGCAAGATAATGGCTAATCGTTCGCCTTAATCGTTGCTGTTTTAGCTTGCTGAGCGCGTAGTTTGCGCCGCCACGAAGGGCGTTTTTCCTAAATTTTACTTCTACAAATACCAGTGTTTGCCCGTCGCGCATTATCAGGTCGAGCTCACCGTATTTACAAAAATAATTACGCTCAATGGTCTTTAAGCCATGTTGTATTAAATACTGTTCAGCCTGTTTTTCGTAATACAGGCCTTTTTCGCGGCTATTTTGCCACAATTGCTTAAACCACGACATAGCTTCATCCTTGAGCTGGTAGTATTTTGAAATAACCGTTTATTTAGCAGCGTTAATCCCAACAGCAGATTGCATGAATAGTGGAATTGGTTGCTCTGTTGCTAAATCAACAGCAATAATTTTTTTGTTCTTGTACTGTGCCCAATCTAAAGAGCGTGTTACATAACCATTACTGGCAATGCTTAATTGACCACTAATACCACTAAAGCGTTTGCCTTGTACCATGCTTAACTGCTTTACATCACCCAACATACTGGCTGCATCGAATGCCATTGCGAATAAGCGCTGACTTATATCAGCGTTCTCTGGCCATAAACTATCGTATTGCTGGCGTAAATTATATTGTGCAATTTGACCGTCAAGCATCCAAGGTAGTTCCGTAAAATAAAGGCCATCTAAATCGCCTTTATCGGTTCTATCAATTTGTTTACTGTGGCTTTTTGAGCTGGCATAAAGCGGAATACGATCAGCAAAAGTACTCACGTTAACGTCTAAATATGGTTTAATTAGGCGTGTTTCGGTGGCATCACCTAAAATATAAACTACATCGATATCACTGCGTGAGCGGGTTTCGCTTTCAACTTCTTGTTTAAATAATGATTTTACGACTTTTATGCGCTCTTTACTTTGGTCTACTTCTAATAGGCCTGTAATAGTCTTAGGCATATCGTCTTTGCCAGAATAAAATCCGATTTGTGGTTTAACTTCGCTGTAGCGTTGCCATTGCGCATTGAAGTATTCAACTAAGCGTTGACCGTTACTGTTATTCGGTGCCAAAAGCATAGGTTTTTGATAGCCTGCAGTTAAAAAACGTTCTAAGGCTTGTTGAACTTCATGCTCAGGGTTTAATGCAAAGAAAAAATGCTGCTGAGAAATACGCTCACCATCAAAGGTGTTTAAATGCATTACCGGGTAATCAACAAGCGTTTGCGCGCTAGTCAACTTTTCAATGTTACTTTTTAATAATGGGCCAATAACAAAGTCGGCTTTAAACTCGCTGAGTTTAAGTGCAATTTCTGGAGCAGATAGTGACTCATCAATAAATAATGTTTGTTCTAATGATTGTCCATCAAGGGCCGCGAGAACACCCGCTTTTAAAGCATCACCTAATCGCTCATTGGCACCTGATTGTGGAAGTAATACAGCTAGGCGTTTTACATTTAAAGGCTCAATTTGTACCAGCTCAGTCACTTTTTTTGGAAGCACTTCTGCTGCCGGGTGGCCAGGGTAGCGGCGCAACCAGTTATTCATTGCTTGGTGTAATTCGACCGGCGCACCCAAATACACTTGGTGGTAAAGCGCTAGATTAACCCAACCTTGTTGTACCACAGAACCACGATTAAAGCGTTCGAGTGCGTACGAAGAAAGCTGGGTTAGGCTTTGCCATAAATCTTTATTGAGATTCGCAACGGTAAAGTTGTTTTTGCTGCTAAGTGTTGATGCCTTAAAAAAGTAAGTCATTGCTTGTTTTGGCATGCCTTGCGATGCATAAACACGCGCTGTTAAGTATTGATGCCATGCTTGATGCTCTGGTTGGCTTAACTGTGGCTCAAGTTGTTGTAATTGTGCCAGAGCTAAGTCGCTCTTACCTTGATGCTCTTGAGCTAGTGCAATATAAAGTTTGTTTTGAATTTGGTCTACGCTCGGAGTCGCTTCTAATTCAAGGCAGACCTTTTCTAAAAGTGACCAGCGCTCTTCGCTAATGGCAGCATCTCGTGCAGTGTATAAAAGCTGAATTTTATCAGCACCGTGACGATTTAGTGCCGCTTGGTACATAGATTGTGCGTCGGTTAGTTGTGATTGAGCCATACTCGATTGGCTCGATTGATTTTCTGTATTATTTCGTTGTTTTTCGGTTGTGCTACAAGCCGATAACCCTGACAATACAATTAATAGACTAACAAGTTTAAGTCGCACAATGATTTCCCGATACGTTAACGCGATTTGCTTATATTACTGACTGACGCAGGAGACCTCAATGTTAAATGAGGACAATTCAGATAAAATCGGCACTCTTTACATTGTTGCCACGCCTATTGGTAACTTTGACGACATCAGCCAGCGTGCCATTCAAACCCTATCTGAGGTTGACTTAATAGCCGCTGAAGATACTCGTCACACAGGAAAGTTGTTAAGCCATTTTAATATCAAAGCAAAAACCTTTGCTTTACATGACCATAACGAGAAACAAAAAGCGCAACAAATTGTTGATTGGCTAGAGCAAGGAATGAATATTGCTCTGGTATCTGACGCCGGCACGCCACTTATCAGCGACCCAGGTTATGCGGTAGTCAATTTATGCCGTGAACAGGGCGCGCATGTCACGCCAGTACCGGGGGCATGTGCAGCAATTACCGCTGTATGTTGTTCTGGTTTACCGACAGATCGCTTTCAGTTTATTGGTTTTACACCTGCAAAGAGTAAAGCAAGGCAAACCTTTTTTATCGAAGCGGTAAACTCAGGTATTACTAGTATCATGTATGAAAGTACCCACCGTATTATGGCGAGTCTTGATGATTTAGAGGAAGCACTCGGTACAGAGCAGCCTGTAGTGTTTGCAAAAGAGCTTACTAAAACCTTCGAAACTTTTTTCAATGGCACAGTTGCCGAGCTAAAACAGTTTTTAACGGATGATCCAACTAAGCAGCGCGGCGAAATCGTATTGATGTTACCAGGTAAGGTAAAGCAAAGTGACGATATTCCAGAAGATGCGCGTCGTATGCTAGGTTTGCTTGAAGCTGAAATGCCACTGAAAAAAGCTTGCGGTGTGGTGGCTGAGTATTTTGGTTTGAAGAAAAACGCACTTTATAAAGCAATTATTGACGAAAAAGACTAATTCTTTACTGCATAGACGTGCGCGCTCAGGTATACTGCGCGCCGAGTCAGCCGAGATAATCGCTGCCTGCAACGAAAATGCGCAGGGGGAGGAAAGTCCGGGCTCCACAGGGCAGGGTGCCAGCTAACGGCTGGGGGGCGCGAGCCTACGACAAGTGCAGCAGAGAGGAGACCGCCAACTTCGGTTGGTAAGGGTGAAAGGGTGCGGTAAGAGCGCACCGGGCCACTGGTAACAGTTGGTTGCAAGGTAAACTCCACCCGGAGCAAGACCAAATAGGGTTCCTTATGGCGTGGCCCACGTTGGAACCGGGTAGGTTGCTTGAGCCATAGAGCAATTTATGGCCTAGACGAATGATTATCCACGACAGAACCCGGCTTATTGGCTGACTCACCAAATTATACAAGAGCCTCGGTATTTACCGAGGCTTTTTGTTTTTAGGGTGGAGAAAATCCACTCCGCGCATATAAAACAGCGGCTTATTGGCTGACTCACCAAATATTATAAAAGCCTCGCAGCAATGCGGGGCTTTTTCTTTCTATATCTTTACGTAATTAAGAAAAACCACTCCGCTCATACAAAAAGTGGTTTACTGGCTTTGAATAAGAGTATTAAAGGGAGAGTGTGACGAGTTTTCACTGTTTAGTTTATGGCTACTGCGGAGTAACCATTATGTGTAGTAGTGAAATTTATCATTATTGTTAAACCACCAAATTCACCATTTTTAAACTGTGTTTTACCATTAAGAACTGAAACACGTTCAACAATTCCTAACACTCCAAACCCTCCTTTTGAATTAGAATTTGGCTGTGCAGATAAGCCAATACCATTGTCATTAATGATTACTTCAAGCTTATTTTGTAGATAAGTTATATCGATTGAAAACTCTGTGGCCAGAGAATGCTTAACAGCATTGGTTGATGCCTCTTGGCATATACGGAATATAGCTATTTTAAAATCATCATTTAAGTTATCTATCGGTCCACTTATTTTGCATTGATAAGCTATTCCAGCTTCATTTAGGTGCTCAGAGAATAACTCGCTTTTTAATGCTGCTTCTAAACCCAATTCGTCTAATAGACGAGGTCTCAGCCAGTGCATTAACCTATATACCGAGTCATACATATGGCTTGAAACGTTTTGGAGTCGTGTAATTGTCGATGCTAGCTCGTTATGGTTGGCTGTTTTCTTTTCTAATATTGCAATATTTGTTTTTAAAGCTGTTAGGTTTTGACCTATATCATCATGTAATTCTTGTGAAAGCTGGCTTCGCTCAGATTCTTGAACATTGACAACTTTAGAGGCTAAGTTTTGAGTTAGCGTGCTAAGTTCAATTAATTCTTTATTTTGCTCTAATAATGCGGATTTAGACTTATTTAATTCAGTAACAAATGCACTGAGCAAAAGAGCCAGAACGCTGTAACTTATTATGTAAAGTTGCGTAGTCAGGAGTAACTCGGTTTCATTCACACCATAGACGTTAATGAGTAAGGATATAACAGTTACACTTGCATAGCTCATAGCCCCTAAGGCCCCGTATCGATAGCTAAACCATATCAATGGAAATATAGCGAGCATTCGCAAGAGATAAAGTGATTTAGGTTCAAACAAATAAACCCCAATAAAAACAGTGAGGCAAAAACACAGCTGCACTAAGAGAGTACTAACCTCTTTAGTTATGAGTTTATTTAATTGCTGGTAAATTGTTTTAGCATGAAACGCGAAAAGCAACATGATAAGTGTCGTTATGATACCGCCAAGCTGATGAGCTAACATCATTTCAAAACGATCTTCATCAGCAATAAGCCGGTACTTGTTTTGGCTATCACTCGGTAAGATAATGAGCATTGATCGTATAAAGCGATATGAAATTGCAATAAATAATACTGTAACAGCACTTTTAACAGTTTGAATATCTAATCGAACTTTGAAAAGCTTTGCCAGCAGAAGAGGAGTAAGAATCAAAAACTCTCGGCATGCAAAGCTAACAAGCCTATAGAGGGCATCATCAAGAGGAACATCATAAAAATACCAAACATAACTGATTTGTCCTAATGTAAAACCGACTGCTAATGCTGGCCAATAACGCAAAGGAAAAAACAGATAACAAACTACTCTAAAGCCAACCGGAAAGTACCAGCTAACAAAGTCCTCATACACAACATAGTTAAAGGAAAATAAATAAAGACTATTTTCGATAATGGGTGCAATTAAAACGATTAAGCACGATAACAGTACAAACTTTACAATTTCAGTGCGCTTGATGCTTTTAAAGTGAGAAGCAAGAGTACCAAAAGAACTTTTGTTGAAGACTCTATCCATGAGTAAGCATAACCTTTTTATAATATGTAAACTTGCGTCGTATCAAACTGTTGTTTGGCGCTAGGGTTGCACAAAGTATAACGTTGTGTAACTTGGATTTCAGCTTTATTACCAATAAGTTGTAATAAATGCCCTTTAGCAATATCAGACATATTACGCTTATGCTTCACAATCACTTCACGGCCTAGAGCCCCTTGCAAGCGTGGTTTAGGGAAAGCTGTTTTGGTTACTGGCTTGATATGCTCGCACTGAGTAAAATAATCTAAACATCGCTGTTTGGCTTTATTGATGGTTTCATCGTTACTTTTAATTATGTCTACATTTTTGATGAAATGAACAAAAGCGGCATTACGTGAAGTAAAGTTAGCTGCAACATCCGTTAAGGCTTTCGCTTCTGGCCATTTTCGCATTACTACGTATTTATTTTTACCTGTTTTGACTAGGTTAGTAGACCCTTTTGTCATTTTACTTGTCCACTCAATACGATAATTTGACTCACCTATGTAATGTAGTAATACGGTGATGTTTTGAAAGTGGCTTGTTTCCCCTGCGAATTTATTCATGGCTATTTCCTTATCATTTAGGGTTAGTTTACTAGGAGGGCATCAAAAAAATTATTTCCACTTTTCTTAGGCTTATAAGAATTTTTCTTACCTGAGTGCGTTTTTACCGCGTTATAATGGGGATTAATCAATACATGGAGTTGTTATGAAATTTGCGCTTATTGACGATCATCAAATGGTAAGAGAAGGTTTTAAGGCTCTTATCGAAGAAGAAGACCCTGATTGGCAAGTTTCTTTTGAAGCTAGTAGCTACAGTGAGTGTCTACACAAAATAGATGATATTGATATCGATTGCTTCGTTATCGACATTTCTCTGCCAGATAGAAATGGGTTAGAAGTCGCTCAACTAATTGGCAAGAAGTTACCAAGTGCTAGGCGTATCATTTTGAGTATGTATGAGGAAAAGTCTTACATTCAAAGAGCGTTAGACTTAGGTGTTGATGCTTATCTATCGAAACGAGATGCAGCTGAAGAGCTAATAACTGCAATACATTCTATCGTTAAAAACCAACTATTTTTAAGCCCATCAATTAACACGCATTTCTTGAAACCTCAAAAAACTGACAATGTATTAAACAAGCTTACGCGAAGAGAGTTAGAAGTTTTTAAGCTACTTGCGCAGGGCTTTAATGCGAAACAAATTTCACAAGTGATTGATATAATGCCTAAAACGGCTCATGTTCATCGTGCTAGCATTATGAGCAAACTGAACTTAACTTCGCAAATTCAAATTACTAAACTAGCTCTTGAAAAAGGGGTAATTCTTATTGATGACATAGGGTAAATCCATCCCCGTTTTGTATGCTGTTTATCAATTGCTTAAGTTATCAAAAACGGAAATTTCTAGTTTGAACGCTATATTTTCTGAATCGTTGTGATTATTGATCTCGGACAAGGTTGCTGCGTTGACTCTGTTTGTTACAGTGATACAGTGAAATTGAACTTAAATTCTAGCCAAAGGAGTTGCCCATGCTAGGCGAAAAACACTCGTTATTGAACGAATTCCCGGAGTTTAATGAATTAATCCATAATCTTGCTAAAAATGATGCTCACTTCAAGAAAACCATGCAGCGTTATGATGAGATGGATAAAGAAATTCGTGAGCTTGAATTGCAAAATTCGCCAATTGAAGATGCGGATATGCATGAAAAGAAACACCAACGCGCCGCGCTAAAAGATGAACTTTATGACTTTTTAAAAGCCAACACTTAACAATTTAAAAAGCTAATGCCCCTACCAATTGCATACTCATAGTAGGGGCTTTTTATTTTCTGTTTTTACTACTCAATCGTAGTTAATCGCAATATCCCTTTACTCAATCAAGGTTATGGTAGTCTTAGCGCGATTTTTTCAGGCAACAATAGAATAGTGCTTTGCACTGACTAGGATTAACATGATTAAAAAAAATATTATTACTACTTCATTAGCACTAATGGGTGTTGTCGCTGTAGGTAGCGCATACGCTGATGAAGGGCAGTGGCAACCGCATCAATTAAAACAATTACAAAGCGAGTTTGACCGCGTTGGTATCGAATTACCGGCTTCACAAGTGGCAGATCTCAACCAATACCCACTCAATGCAGTGGTTGGTTTAGGTTATTGCTCTGCGTCATTTGTGTCACCAAAAGGCTTGGCGGTAACTAATCATCACTGTGCTTATGGCGCGATTCAAAATAACAGCACACCAGAAAACAACTTAATTGAAAAAGGCTTTTTAGCAGCTGACTTATCAAAAGAGCTACCTGCAGGCCCACAAGAGCGTTTGTATGTAACAGAACAAGTGGATGATGTCACTGAGCGCGTACTGGGTAACTTACCCGCAGAACTACACGGCAAAGCGCGTTATGAGGCGATTCAAGCGAACCGCAAGGCGTTGATCAGCGAGTGTGAATCAGATCCTAACTACCGTTGTACGGTTCGAGATTTTCACCATGGCTTAGAGTACTTCATGATCAAGCAACTAATGATCAAAGATGTGCGCTTAGTTTATGCCCCAGCAGAAGCATTGGGTAATTTTGGTGGTGACATCGATAACTTTGAATACCCACGTCATACAGCTGATTTTACGTTTGTACGTGGCTATGTCGGTAAAGATGGTAAACCTGCAGATTACAGCGAAGATAACGTACCTTATAAGCCAAAGTCGTTCTTAAAAGTGAATGCGAGCGGCGTAAGCTTAGGGGATGGTGTGTTGGTGGCAGGTTATCCGGGTCGTACAAGCCGCTATAAACTAGCAGACGAAGTAAATTATTCAGCGAGTTGGTATTACCCGACACTGCTTAATACTTACAACATGACCCTTGATGTGATTGCCAAGCAGAGTGAAGGCGATGAGCAAGCACAGGTAAAATATGCCTCTCGTGTAAAAAGCACCAACAACCGTTTAAAGAAACTTGAAGGTTTACAAGACGGTTTTAAAGTAACGGATATTCCGGGAATTAAAGCTGCGCAAGAGCAAGAATACCTAGCTTGGTTTGCACAAAGTGCTGAACGTAAAGCCTATGCAGAATCATATCACGCATTAAAGTCATTATTAGTTGAAGCACATGCTCAGCAACAAAGTCACTTTTACTTTGATTATGCAAAACGAGCAGACTTACTAAGCACTGCAATTCGTTTATACCGCTTAGCAAAAGAGAGCAAAAAACCTAATGCAGAGCGTGAAATGGGTTACCAAGAGCGCGATCTTCCTATGCTTAAAGCCCGTTTAGAGCGTTTACAAAAGCAGTTTACGCCTGAGGTCGATAAAGCCTTATGGTTAAGCTACTTAGGTAACTATTTAGCACAAGACAAAGCTGCGCAAGTAGCGGCATTAAACAATGGCTTAGGTATCACAGACACTACAACACAAGCCGAACTTGAAGCGATTATTGCTGACTTCTATGCTGAAACAGAGCTTGCAGATGCCGCAACGCGTGTTAGCTGGATAGGTAAATCAGTAGCCGAATTTGAAGCATCAAATGACCCATTCATTAAGTTAGCTGTTGCGCTATACGATACCAATATGGCACAAGAGGCTGACGAAAAAGAAATGGCCGGTCGTTTAGCTGAAATTCGTCCGCAGTATATGCAAGCAGTCATCGCCTTTAATAATGCTAAAGGTAAGCCAGTTTACCCAGATGCAAATGGCACATTACGTGTAAGTTACGCACAAGTTGATGGTTATCCAGCAGCAGATGCAGTGTATAAAACGCCATTTACATCACTGCGTGGCTTAGTGGCTAAACACACTGGCGAAAAACCGTTTGTTGTTACAGACAAAGTGCTTGAAGCATATAAAAAGCAAGCGTTTGGCGCGTACTACCGTGGAGACTTAGGTCTACCTGGTGTAAGTTGTAGCTTATTCAGCTTTGGTTGTGAGCCAGAGGCGGCTAAACCTCTTGAACTAAACTCAGTGCCGGTAAACTTTTTAAGTAGCGCGGATACCACCGGTGGTAACTCAGGTTCGCCAGTGATGAATGGTAAAGGTGAATTAGTGGGTCTTAATTTTGACTCTACTTATGAATCAATCACCAAAGATTGGTACTTTAATGCGAAGATCACCCGTGCGATCCACGTTGATATTCGATACATGCTTTGGTTAATGGAAGAAGTTGATAACGCAGGTTACCTACTTGATGAAATGACCCTAGTTAAATAGCCCCGCTATTTTGAAAATAACCGCAGCAATCGCTGCGGTTTTTTTATGTCTTTAATTTATGCCAATCTAACGTTTTTAATTTGTTTATTTTCAATACTTTTGTAATGTACAAAATAGATACTTTTATTTGGGAAACATAATGAGCGCCAAACAAATAATAAAAGCCATTTCAGTGAGTGTTGTGGCAATAACGGCAAGCTTTAATGCCAGTGCAACGAATACTGAAGCAATGTGGCCGGGCACAGCTTACGAAAAGCAAATACCGACATTTAAACAAGTACTAGGGTACGACGTAGGTGAGCGCATCACTAATTACAGCGATATGCGCCGTTATCTTAGCGCCCTTGAACAGGCTGCGCCTGATCGTATTAAAGTGTTTAAGTACGCAAACAGCTGGGAAGGTCGCGAGCTGGTTTATGCGGTGGTTGGAACCGCTGAGCATATTCGTTCATTAGAAACCCTTGCGAATGACACACAAGCTTTGGCTGATCCGCGTATTACCTCTGAAAAAGAAGCGAAGTCGCTAATAAAAAATTTACCGACTTCAGTTTGGCTTCAATATGCAGTGCACGGTAATGAAATTAGCTCAACCGATGCTGCATTATTTACTGCGTATCACTTATTAGCTGCTCCTAATGATGCCGTTAACAGCAAAATTTTAGACAACACCGTGGTCTTTATCGACCCATTGCAAAACCCAGATGGTCGTGAGCGCTTTGTTACACGTTACTATGCAAGCGTCGGTCTTGAGCACAGTGCTGATAGGTTAAGTGCAGAACATAATGAGCCGTGGCCAAGAGGCCGAACAAATCATTATTTGTTTGATATGAATCGTGATTGGTTAGCGCTTACTCAGCCTGAAAGTAAGGGAAGAGTGGCAGCAATCAATAAATATAAACCACAAGTGGTGGTGGATATTCATGAAATGGGCGGCGATCAATCTTACTACTTTGCACCAGCTGCTCAACCATTTAACCCGCATATGACGAAAACTCAAATCGCCAACATGGATGCAATTGGTCAAAATCATGCGAAGTATTTTGATGAATTTGGTTTTGATTATTTTACCCGAGAAATTTTTGACGCCTTTTATCCTGGCTACGGCGATAGCTGGCCAGTATTTTATGGTGCGTCTGCATCAACCTACGAAGTCGGCTCAGCCAGAGGTCATGTATTTGAGAAAAACACTGGTGAGCTGCTCACTTATTTTAATACTGTAAAACGTCAATTTGTGGCCTCAATCTCGACCGCCGAAGGTGCAGCCAATCAACGCGAAAAATTACTGGGTGACTTTTATCAATATCAAGTTGATGCAATTGATTCGGGTAAAGATAGCAAAGAGCGTGTTTATATTTTACCTAAGCAAAGTAACCGTGAAGGAGCTCATAGGTTAGCAACCTTAATGGCTGAACATGGTGTTGAAGTTAAACAAGCAACCGAAGATTTCAAAGCTTGTGGCGTTAAGTATAAAGCGGGTAGCTACTTTATTGATACCGCCCAGCCACGTGGGGTATTTGTACGCACCACATTTACAGACCAAGTAGATATGGCTGAGGCATTTGTAAAAGAGCAAGAAAGACGCCGTGCTCGTAACCTGAGTGATGAAATTTACGATGTCACAGGTTGGTCACTGCCGATGATGTTTAATGTTGATAGCGATAGTTGTGGTCGCGCTGTTAGCGCAGACAGTAAAGCAGTTAAGGCCGACGACACATTGCTTGGTAAAGTGAATAACCCAGATGCCTCAGTGGCTTATATTGTTGCCTGGGGCGATACGGCCGCAGCACGATTTTTAACAGCGGCACTACAAGCTGGCATTAAACTGAAAAGTGCTGACCAAGCATTTGTATTAGGTGATAAAACTAACTACCCAGCGGGAAGCTTAGTAATCGAGAAGCGCCTAAACGAAAAGGACTTACTAACTAAAATTAGCCAAATTGCTGAGCAAACTGGTGCAATTGTTGATGGTGTGGATTCAAGCTGGGTGATTGAAGGCCCAAGCTTTGGTAGTAACAAAATAGTGCCTATGGTGGCACCAAAAGTGGCGATTGCATGGGATGCCGCTACTCGTGAGCTAAGCGCCGGTAACACTCGTTTTGTTATCGAAAGACAGCTTGGCTACCCAGTAACCGCGATTCGTACGCCAATGCTTGCATGGGCTGATTTAAGTGATTACCAAGTGCTTATTTTACCAGAAGGTAATTACGAGCAAGCATTAGGTAAATCTGGCGCAGCTAATTTAAAAAGCTGGGTTGAAGCGGGCGGCGTGTTGATTGCTTTAGGTAATGCAAACCGTTTTACCACCAATGTTGATTACGGCTTATTAGATGTGAAGCGAGAGCAAGCTTACCGAGAAGATAAAGCCGATAGCAGCGATAATAAAAGCAGCAAAGTGGCAGGACAGTTATTCACTTCTCGTGATGATTTGAAAGCGGCAAGCATCGAGTCACACACATCGCCAGACTATGTAGCCGGTGTACTTGCTAATGTTGAAGTAGATCAAGAGCATTGGTTAACGGCTGGGGTTGATAAAGACCTCGTTGCGGTGGCTTATGGTAATGATATTTACACGCCAATAAAACTTAACTCAGGTAAAAACTTAGCGTGGTTTACAGGTAAAGACGATGTGCTGGCAAGTGGTTACCTTTGGCAGCAAAATAAAGCGCAGCTTGCATATAAACCATTGCTTGTGCATCAACCTCAAGGCAAAGGCATGGTGATTGGCTTTACACAATCACCAACCTATCGTGCCTACCTTGAAGGCATGAATGTACTTTTAACTAACACGATTTTCCGTGCTGCAGCGCATGCTCAGTAATTACTAAGCACAATAAAGACGGTACCTGCTTAGGTGCCGTTTTTATTAAGGAAGGCATGCTTTTGCTGGCTTGTTTGCATTTAAGTTTAGATCAATGATCAAGCAGCGATCGTTTTCACCATCTGCTAGCTTTTCAAAAATCATAAGGGCTTTGCTAAGACCTATCTGTAGCGTACAAACATCAACGGTTTGTGCTATTTTCCTTACTTTTTTTGGTATACATTGCCCCATTGTATTTAATTGCTGGGCCATGACTTTGTATGCTTTTAGGTGTTTTGTCGGAATGTCCTTAAATGCCAAAGATCCTGCATTTCTGAGTAAATAAAAATCGCGTATAAACTCAAATAGAGTGACTCCTTTTAGCACGCGCTCAGAGTGTCGTGTTAAAGGCTTGTTTATTGGAGTGTCGTATAGTCCTAATAGCTCGTGGAAACTGAATGAGAGTAACAAGTTTCTAAAACTTTCCGGCCATTCCCTTGGTATAAAACGCCAACGCGTAAGGCCAGCGAGGTGGCGCAAAGTAAACTGATGATAGTCTTCACTATCTAGGATATCCGCAAGCCATTTTTCATCTGGAGCATGCTCAGCTAAGTAACTGTATTCTTTTTCATAGGCAGGAAATAGCGCGTCAAAGCCAGCAATAGAATCAAGAAGGACTGTATCAACTTTGGCTTCACTGCCTTTGATGCTGACCAATTTGTACGCCGGACGGTATGCACTTATTGAAGGGGCTTGAATGTTATAAAGGGTATTTTTTGTAGTTTTAATAAAGCTGGTGTCATTCATATGCATATGGCCGCCTATATGCAAACGTAGTCCAGTTTCCGCTAAGGTCGCTTGCGTATTTCTGGTTGGCTCTCTGGTGAGCTGAAAAGCATCGCTGCCATACAGCTCTTTAATCGATGCACTTTGTTGATCGTAAAACTCACCCATCGGAAAATGGCTAAATGCAATAAGCGTTTTATTTTGCTTTTTTGCTGCACTCACAATTTGCTTTATCCAAGTTATTAAATATGGCTTTTCAGTAAGTACTTTATTGTATCCAGCGTTTCCAGAACCTTTGAATGTTAGTTGGTTGTTTTTAAACTCAGGTAAATACACATTTGCATCTATGGCTAAAAGCCACAATCCAGCAACGGGTTCCACTAGATAACTGGTGTCAGGGATCATTACACAGTGTTTTTTATCCTTGCTACACTGTTGATATTGGCGTTCTGACAAGGCTGCATGATCACTTATAAAAGGTGTTTGCCAAAGCAAATCTTGGCTATTAGGCATTAAACCAAAATCAGCCATAGCAGAGACAACTTCCTGATAGCCACCATGAGCAATGCCATCATCGCAAAACAAAGTGTCGGTCTGTGACGTTTTACAGTTTCTATGATCTCGACTAAAAATAGCAACTTCGCGTCCTTCATTGTTCAAAAAGTCAGACTTACCAGCCGCGGTTTTTATTGGTTTAACAGGATCATGGTTTCCTGGAATAGCAAAAAAACGCATGTCGAAGCGTTTTGAGTAATCATTTAATAATGCTTTTAGCCCCTTTAGGTGAGCGGGCTGTCCATCGTCAGTAAAATCTCCGGGCAAAGCGATTAATTTCACACCGCGTTCGGCAATATCATCTAAAGCCGCTATCAGAGCAAAATAGTTTTCATTGAAAAGTCGCGTTGAGTGAAGCTGGGCTTTCATACTCCGAATTGCAACGGGTTTTGTTTGGCTATCCAGTTTTACCCCTTTAAAGCCGCTCTGACTAAAGTCAGCATAGATATCGTGAAAATGAACATCGGGAATAAATGCAATTTGTGTGTTTAGCTCTTTGCCATAGGTTTGAAGCGTAACAAAAAGCAGTGAAAATAGCGTAAATAATCGCATTAAAGTTGCCTTGCTGAAAAAAAATTGGGGCACAAAGGCCCCGATAAAGTATTTAGAAATTGCCGCGTAAGCCCAGTGAGAAGCGACGACCTGAGAACTCATACATAGTTGGGAAAGTCGGAGCAATAGTGTAGCCCGTTGTTTCTTCATCTGTGATATTGATCCCCTCAAGAGTGACTTTAAACATGTCGTTTATTTGATAACCTAGCGAGATATCTGTTTGACCGTAGGCATCGCGGTAAACAGGGTACATATCGCGTTCAATATACTCTACGTATTTGTCTTTATAGTTGTATGAGATACGAGCATCAAAGCTGTCATTTTCGTAGTAAAAAGTAACATTATAGGTTTCGTCAGCTAAGCCCTCAGGTGGTGTTGGAATTGCTAAATCAGAGGCACCTGTAAGTGAGTTATCAAGCGTCGTATAGTTAGCGTTAATACCGAACCCCTGTAACATTGGGTGAAAACGTGCAAATGGAATTTGTGCAATGAACTCGATACCACTTACATCATATGAACCATCCGCATTTACTTTTTGATAAACATCAAAGTCGTAAACACCATCAACAGTACCATTGTCATTATATTTAGTTACATCATTAACAACACCTGTTAGAGATTCACGCACTACGCCTTCAATTTCTTTTTCGAAATATGAAACAGCAAGTAAACCACCTTCTTCTAAATACCACTCTAGCCCGGTTTCCCATTGATCTGCATATGTTGGTTTTAAATCAGGGTTACCATCGCGGTATTTAAATTCACTTAAACTCACAGTACGTTTATAAGCAATATCAGTTAGTGCTGGTCGGATAAATGTTTCTGATGCTGCCGCGCGGAATAATAAGTTTTCAGTTAGCTCTAAGCTAAAGTTAATGCTAGGTAGAGTTTCTTTATAGTTACCTTCTTTTGAGATAGGTGTTGGCGTATAGTTTGTGCTGCCATCATCAGCTTGCACTTGATGATACCCTGAAGAGTCAACATCGGTATCAATGTAACGAACACCAGTATTTAAAGTGGCTGGTAAGGTGCCAATTTCAAATGCAAAGTCAGCCATCATATAAATAGCGGTGGTTTTTTCTGATACTTCGTAGAATTGATCTGGTTCGTAGTCAACGCCGAAACCATCGTAACGTAATTCATTACGTGCATAACTATTTGAAATTTGACTCCAGTCTTGTTTAGACGATACGTCAGATAGGTACTCACCACCGGACACTAAATCTGAAATCGTATGTATTTCGCTATCAGCTAAGGTACGTGTGCCTACCCAAGATGAATCACCCGAGGTAGGGCCTGTGATTCTATTACTTCCATAATTACGTTGTTTAGATTTATCAGTATAACGCGCACCAAACTGAACTTTTGACAATGCAGGTAAGAAACCTAGTTGGAAATGGCGGCTGAAATCGAGTTGAGCTGCATATTTATCATCTGAGATATCTTCTAGATTTACTTCATAGTAATCAAATGTATAAGCTTCAGGAGAATTATACATATCGAATGTGTCGGGATTATCGCTGGCAATGGTTTCACCGCCTGATGATGTGTAACGAGTACGAGTTGGGCGATAAGCAGTGTGCTTTAAGTTAGTTGTTTCTGCTAACTTATCTGCACCACTGTAGCCAACGACACCGTAAACTTCCCAGTCACCTATCATCCAATCAAGGGTTAAGCTAAATTGCTGGTAGTCTGTATCGCTACTATTTTCTTTACTTAAAAACTCATGCTGGGTTGCGGCATAGTTAACATCAGTTAAAACGGTAATACCATAATCTGCAAGGGTGGTGTTATCGTAATCGTTTATTTTTTCTAATGCACTGATACTTGAGGCCGAATAAGCTGCAGCATCATACTGGTCTTCATGATTATCAAAGTTGCCCAGTAGTGCATCAAAAGTGAGGCTAAATTCACTGCTTGGTTTGTATTGTAGTGATAAAGTTGCGCCCCATTTTTCTTGTTCAGTTAAGAAAGCTCTGTCGCCGACTTTATTTATAAACACAACGCGGCTGGTTTCATCTTTGTTGAAGCGATCATTTATAGTGATCCCCGTATCGCGCTCTAAAACGTCAACAGTTTGGTCTGATTGCCATTGTGATGAACCTGATTTTTCTGTCCAACGTGACAGAGGACGAAAATCAATACCAGAGTTACTATCTGTTCTATTTGTACGCTCTGAATAAGCGAATGAAGCAAGCGCGCCCCAATAACCAAAGGTATTACTCGCTAAAAACGCAAACTTAGGATCGCTTTGTTCAGAGATATCGTTATATGCGCCTTCAACCGATGCCACTACTTGACGACCATCATAGTCAAATGGGCGAGCAGTCGTAATTGCAACAGAGCCTGCAATGCCGCCTTCTTCATCTGCAGCTGTTGGCGATTTTTTAACGGTGACACTTTGAATAATTTCTGACGCAAACATATCAAATTCAACATCACGGCCACCACTGCCAGAGGCTGTCGCAAGGTTGTTAATAGAAACAAAGGTAAATTCAGACGGTAAGCTACGTACATTTACTTTTTGACCGAGCCCTTTATTACGCTCAATCGTAACACCCGGCATACGCTGTAAAGCTTCTGCTAAGTTTTGTTCTGGGAAATCTGCGATATCAGACGCGACAATTGAATCTGAGAAGCCAATATTAGTGCGTTTTAAATCAATCGCTTTTTCTAAGCTTTTTATGTAGCTGCCAGTGACAACAATTTCTTCCATTGGCTCTGGGTTTTCTTCTGCGTAAGTGGGAGCAATTAATAATGAGCCAACAGCAAGCGCTAAAGGTGATAATGAAAATGCACGGTAAGTCATGAGGGTTAATTCCTGTTAAATGCAATATTTGGTTTAAATTCGCCTCTAAAGACGCTGCATTAACAAAGAAGGGGACCTATTTTTTAATGAAGCTTTCATGACACTTTTAAGTCGATAGTTACTTAAAACTGTCACCAAATGATCATCAAACTGCTGTCCCCTTTAGGCTAGCATTTACGTCATACTCAGATAAATAAGCTAGCCTTTAACTTAAATATGTCTTTACCTTCAATGACTAACGGCTTTGATAATAAGATCACAGAGCAAAGCAGAACACTTTTACAATGCTTCATAGCAAATCAAGACGCTTTAAAAGGCTTTTTTTGCAAAGCAGTGGCAGAGCGTGCTGATGCGGATGATTTATTTCAGAAGCTACTTCTCAAGGCACTTAGATCAGAACACCTAGACGTGATAGATAATCCGCTCGCATATGGTTATCGGATGGCTCAGCACTTGATAATAGATCACCACCGTGAGCAGAAAAAAACACCAGAAAGTTTAGAGCATGAGCCTCATTGTGAGGCGTTATCGCTTGAGTCCGCACTTGAATATGAGCAACGTATTGAACTTTATCAGCGCGTTTTGTCGCAAATGCCGGCATTGCGCAGAGATGTGTTTATTCGCCGCCGTATTAAAGGCCAAACACGAGCTGAGATTGCAAGTAGTTTGGGGATCTCAGAAGAAGCAGTTAAAAAACATATTTCACGGGCAATGGATATGCTGAAAAATGCCATGGCTGAGTATTTTTTAGTACATGAATGTCCCCGTCATGACAGTTAATCCGTCATATTAGTATTACCAGCAATTGAGACAACGATGAATTCTTCACACCAACATGATTATGAATCTGATAATGCGCTAGAAAAGGCTATTTGGGACGACCCTGCATTATTAGCCGCGCTTGAGCTGGTGGATGCACAACAGAATGAACAACTCGAACAAGCTAAAAAACGCCGTCGTTTAGCGCAGTATTCTTGGGGGGGCGGTGCTGTAGCAGCATGCTTTGCTATTTTAATGTGGACTTTCATGCCATCAAATGAACAGACGCCCATATCTTCTTCTGATTTTGTAGCTGTTCAGCAATTTGCTAGTGATAAAGCACAACAAGTGAATTTGTCTGATGGTACACAGGTCGCAATGAACGTGAATACGCAACTTGAATTCAGTGAAAATAGACATGCTCGAAAAGCAATCTTAGCAAATGGCGAAGCATATTTTTCTGTACATCGTGATGAATCGCGCCCTTTCACAATTGATACGGGCAATGCCACGATCGAAGTTCTTGGTACGGCTTTTAATGTGGACAAAACATTGCGAGAAACATTAGTTGATGTTTTTCATGGTAAAGTTTCAGTAACCAGTTTAGATGGAACGCAGCACGTTGAATTAGTGAAAGGGCAGCGTGCCCGAGTAAGTGATTCTACAATACAGGTCTTGCAATTTAATGCCTCACAACCTGATTGGCAGCAAGGATGGTTGGACTTAGATAACGTGTCTATCAATGATGCATTATTTCAGTTAAATCGTTATAGCGAAAAACCTGTGATATTAAGTAATGTACCAAGTGATATACATGTAAGTGGTCGCTTTGCTGTTGACGACATTCTTGGTGCTGCAAAGCTCATAGCTCAGCTAAATGCACTTGATGTAAACCAATACCCAGATAGTATTGAGCTAAGTCAAAAGGCTGAAAACTGACATGATGTTGTCATAAACCTTTCATTGAAAATAGGCACAATGTTTTCCTCTAGTAATGAGGATGCAAATTAATGGGGCGTATTTTCTGCTTTGCTTTGATGCTGATTGGTGTGTATGCCAAGCAGCTATATGCTGCACAAAGCACCCTAAAAGCAGCGCTTAATGCACTGGCTGAGCAGTACCAAGTTGCAATTATTTATCCAGACAACCTAGTAAGTTCAGTTATCTTAAACTCAGCTACGTTATCTGAAACAGTTAGTCTAGAGGCAAGCCTTGATGCCTTGTTGCTAAAACATGACTTTATTTGGCAACAAACATCATCGGGCATTATTATTTCTAAGCCAAGCCAGACACAACATCATTCACTGCCACAGCCCTTCATAGAGGAGGTGACTGTGAAAGGTGATAAAAACAATCAGGCTTCTTCTTTGGTTTATGCTCGTGATTATCAACAAAGTGCCGATTACGCGCAGCAGCAAAAACAAAACTATATTGGCGAAGCTGACTTTGCTAACGGCACAATGCTTTCTCTTCTACCAGCTGAAAATTTGGCTGAAGCACTGCAAGCAATTCCTGGGGTTAGTATTTCAAGGGATCGCGGAGAAGCACTTAACATTAATGCGATGGGACTAGGCCCTGAGTATCAATTAACCTTGTTAAATGGACACAGATTAGCAAATACTGAAAACGTTCGTAACTCGAATCAATATGGTCAGCAGTATCGTTTTGATACATTCAGCGCCGAACTTTTTTCCAATATTGCCGTATATAAACTCGCTGATGCAAGGTTACCTAGCGGAGCAGCTGGAGCGACAGTCAACTTAATAAGTGATGATCCGCTTTCATTTGATGATGATCATCTAAAAGTAACCTTAACCAGTGCAGCCCTTGCAGGTGAGCGTAACTTTCAACCAAGCTTTGGTTTAATCGCCAATACTATTTCAGCTGACAGTAAGTTAGCTGCTGTCGTTAAGTTTAATTACGAAAACCGCTTACAAAGGCAATTTCAATTTGAAACGTGGCATTGGGGGAATAATGGTGGGGCTCCAGCAGCATATCAGTGGCAAGGGCTTGAAAATAATAGCTTAGTTCCCACTGATACGTTAGCACTTACAATCGAGCATGAAGACAGAACTCGTGCAAGTTATTACACAAATATTGCTTGGCAGCCGAGTCAGCGATTTGAATTAAATACACTTTGGCTTCGTTCAGACACCGATTTTACCTACGATGAGCACCGGCTCTCAATTAATCCATCAAGTGATGATGCAACAGCCATACTAAGTGAACATCAAAACAGTATTCAAACTGTGCAATTTAATGCGGCAAAAAGTAAATCTTCACGCGAAGAGTCAGGGCTTTACTACCATACTCAAACCTTACAAATATTGCCTACATGGTACGCAAAAGATGGTAGCCATTGGCAAATAAGTCCGTTTTACAGCCACAGTAAATCGTTAAGTGAAACACAAACCCCAATTACCCGAACTCATGTTGAATTAAAAGCTGTACCTGCAGAGGTTTCTATTTCTGGAAAACATCTGGGCTACTATGAGTTGGACAGTAATTTAGCGCTTGTTGATAGTTACTCACAGTTATCACAATTAAGCCGCCGCCAGATTGAAGTAAATGATGAAGTAACAGAATGGGGGATAGATAGCACTTGGCAAATATCATCCATTTGGGGGTTGTCGAGTTTACAGTTTGGCGCAGTAAAGTCTACGCACTCTCATCAGTATCTTCGCCAAGATGTAAGTTTATCGCAAATACAGTTAACTGATTTACCAGCGCTTGATGGCCGTTGGTTAGAGCCATTAAATACGGAATTTCAAGCCGATTTTCTGTCACAGCCTACGCAAGCTTGGCTGATCCCAAAGCGTGACCTTTTACAGTTGTATGATATTGACCTACCATTTGCTGATCGGCAAGCCAATGATTACTTAAATAGTTATGAAACTGAATTTACTGCCTATGAAAGCTATATCCACAGCGTATGGCAAATATCAGAACTTAAAAACTTAACGACCGCTTTTGGACTCAGGCACAGCTATGTAAAAAGTAAAACATTAGGGCATCAGCTCAATGAAAGCGGCCAACTAGAAAAGCTTTCTGAGCAGGTTAACATTTCTACTTGGTTACCTTCTTTGAATTTCAAATGGCAGTTGTCTGAGAAATGGCTTGCTCGCTTAGGTTATAGCCGTGCAATGAATCGGCCTAACTATTCTGATTTAAATCCAAAACTACATGTTAATTCTGGCGGTTTACCCTATGCCGAATTAGGAAACCCAGCTTTAGAACCTGTAGTAGCAAACTCCACTAGCCTATCTTTTAGTTGGTCAGGTGAAGAAAGTAGTTTGCAATTGATGGCATTTAATCATCAGCTCGATAACTTTATTGTTGAACAAATCAAAAACGTAACCTATCAACAGCAGCAATACCCAGCTTTACAAGCCAATAATGATGGACAAGCAGCAATTAGTGGGCTGCAATTTAGTACTGATTTGAAACTACCTGTGTTATCAAATTCTCTACTGCAAAGTCGAATGATATCGAGTGTTAGTCAGTTATTGGACGCCAAATTAACGGCGGAGCAAATCGACAACACAGATATTGAAGGGGTATCTGAATTAACTGCAAATCTGCGCTTACTGTTTAACGCAAAGCAATGGCAAAGTGCTGTTAATCTTAATTACCGGAGTGATTTTTTAGAGCAGCGAGACTTATCGAATAATGCAGATGTTTATGTCGATAATTTTACAAGTGTAGACCTAAGTTACAGTTGGTTTTTCTCTGATTTGGTTGCGTTGCGATTTGATATTTTTAATGCCACAGATAAGAGCCTAGTTAGAGAGGTACAAACAAAGGACGCCTCATCACTTATGAAAGTAGAACAATTTGGTCGCCGCTTTGTACTGAGTCTTTCATTAACTCTATAAATGATCATCAAAGTATCATCATATGAATGAATAACATTGTGAATTAATAAAAAAGCCCGCAGGGCAAAGGGCGGGCTTTTTAGTATTCCAAGGAGAGAAAGTGTTAAGACACAATCCCCAGCGGCTTGCCTGTTTGCCAAGCGCCACGGGTAAAGTCTGGAATTGTTTTGCTGTTACTTCTATCAGCAACCGATGCCATACTTTGCGGGAAGATTGATGACCATGCTGCAGCATCGTATACATCTTGATCAAGTGGCTCATTATTGCGCAAGCAGTAGATCATGCGCCAAAGCATAATGAAGTCCATACCGCCGTGACCACCGTTACGAACCGCTTCTTCACCCATGCGTTTCCAAAGTGGATGATCAAACTCGGCACGCCACTTTTCCATATCTTGATCCCAGCTATGGAAATTTTGCATATGTGGCTTACGACCTTGCGAGCCGGCTTTTTCCCACGCAGCGAGCTCTGCTTCATATTGCTGTTGATAAATTTTCGCGATAGCTGGTGGCACATCTTCAAGGGCAATACGATTAGGGAAACCTGCAAATGTACCATTAGTACCTTGAATTAGGTTATGGCGGCTATACGGACGAGGGCTAGTGGTATCGTGCTGAACCATAATGCTACGACCTTTCACTGTTTTAATAATGCTGGTGTTCATGTCGCCAGCAGTAAATTTAAGTGAACGACGTTCGTGGCCTGCAGGGAATTCACGTTCTGCGTACGCTGCGCGGCCAAGAGCAGGAGAGCTGACTGATGTAACAAAGTCAAAGCGGTCACCACGGTTGATGTTCATATACTGAGAAACCGGGCCTAAACCATGAGTTGGGTATAAGTTACCGTTTACTTTCGTATGCCAGTAAGTGCGCCAAGAGCCGGTGCTACGGTCGATTTCTTTCATCTGCCAACGCAGGTCATGAATATAAGCGGCTTCACCATGTAGTAACTCGCCAAATACGCCTTTTCGAACCATGTTTAATACCATTAACTCGTCGCGACCGTAGTTAACGTTTTCCATCATCATACAGTTCTTTTGTGTGCGTTCAGCAGTGTTCACTAGTTGCCAGCATTCTTCCATTGTGGTGGCTGCGGGTACTTCAACAAAGGCATGTTTACCACTTTCCATGGTCTCAACACTCATTGGTGTGTGCCATTTCCAAGGTGTTGAAATGATCACAATGTCGATGTCATCGCGAGCAAGCATGTCTAAATAGGCTTTATCAGAACCCGTATAAGCAGTTGGTTTAGGTAAGCCTTTTTCAACAACATAGTTAACAGATTTATCAAGCATTAGCTGATCTGTATCGCAAATAGCTTTAATTTCAACACCTTCAATATGGCAAAGGTGTTTTACATGGCCGCTACCACGTTGACCAACTCCGATAAAACCAACACGTACCACATCCATTGCTGGCACAGCTAAGCCCATTACGCTTTTACCTTGTGCAGCAAGTGGGGTGCTTTGATTATCACCTTGTTGGCTTTTCGCACAGCCAGTCACGACTGTCGCGGCGGTAATGGCTGCGGCAGATTTTAAAAAACTACGTCTATCTATTGTCATAACGATACCTAAATCACTGAGATTATTTTAATAGTGGGTTTCAGTTATTTCTGTTATATCGCAACTCAAAGTTAATTACAATTAAATGCTTTCAAAATCTTTCGTAATTGCAGGGTTTATCATTTAAAGTCTTATTAAACCCTATATTAAGCGTGCTATTAACTTATTCTATATCTTTCGTTACCTTTCATTTTATTGCGAAGTGTTTCGCGCTGTGCTACTGTAATTTCAAATCACGTATCTAACCAATAGCGTAAGCTGCTTGGAGAAAACCATGAATGCATTAAAAACGATTATAAATAACAATCGAGTAGGGCAAGCGCAGGGAATTTACTCTGTGTGCTGTGCACACCCGCTCGTTATCGAAGCAGCGATGTTGCAAGCTCTCAATGATGACACTGAAGTTTTAATTGAAGCTACGGCGAATCAAGTTAATCAGTTTGGTGGTTACACAGGTATGAAGCCCCATGACTTTGTTGAATTTGTCCATGCAATAGCCGAAAAGGTAGGGTTAGGTACCCAGCGCATTATTTTAGGTGGGGATCATTTAGGCCCAGTGTGTTGGGTGAATGAGCCTGCAGAGGTTGCGATGGAAAAAGCTGTTGAACTAGTAAAAGCCTATGCAAGCGCTGGTTTTAAGAAAATTCATTTAGATGCCAGTATGCCATGTGATGGCGATGGAGAACGTTTGGCTGATGCTGTGATTGCCGAGCGTGCAGCATTGATGTGTCAAGCTGCCGAGTCGGTCTCAGAAGATAACGATATTGTCTATGTAGTGGGTACTGAGGTTCCTCCTCCGGGTGGCGCTACTGAGGAGCATGATACGATTGAAGTGTCGCATGTTGAAGGTGTACAGCAAACAATAGAATTACATCAGGCTGCGTTTGCTAAATTTAATATTAGTGATGTGTGGTCGCGTGTTATTGCTGTTGTTGTGCAGCCAGGGGTTGAGTTTGATAATCATCAAGTATTTAACTATCAACGTAATGAGGCGCAAAAACTGAAAGAATTTATAACCCATGTCGACAACCTAGTTTATGAGGCTCACTCAACGGATTATCAGCCTGATCACTGCTACCATGAGCTAGTGCAAGATCACTTTGCGATATTGAAGGTAGGCCCACAGCTTACTTATGCACTTCGTGAAGGCCTATTTGCTTTATCTTATATTGAAGACCAGTTAGTTGATCCTGCCAAGCGTTCTAATTTACGTGATGTATGTGAGCGGATCATGCTTGAAAAACCGCATTACTGGAATAAATTTTACCCAACAGAAGGCGCTCAAGCGAAGTTATTTAGAGCTTACAGTTATAGCGACCGTATTCGTTACTACTGGCCTGAAGATGAAATAAAGCAAACGGTAGAAACCTTGTTTGATAATTTAGAAGAGCAAATCATTCCACAAACCTTGCTTAGTCAGTTTATGCCAATGCAATACAAAGCATTAATCAATGGCCAAATTAACTCATCACCGCGTGAGTTAGTACTTAATAAAATAATGGAAGTAACGAATACCTATTCGCTTGCTTGTAATCAATAGGTGGTGTTGAGAGAATTTATTATGACGCAGTATTTATTATTAAACGAAACAGAACTTAAGCAAAAGAACGCTTATTGGACAGCAAGAGAAATCTCTCAGCAGCCAGAATCATGGTTTAATACCGCCGCTATTATCGAAACACATCGAGCAGAAATAAACGCATTTTTAGCCCCGCTTCTGCCATTAAAGGAATTACAAATAGTATTAACTGGCGCTGGCACATCAGCTTATGTTGGCGAAGTATTAGCACCACACTTAACTGCCAAAACAGATTTAAATGTGCGCGCAGTCAGCACTACAGATATTGTGTCTAACCCACATGGTTTTTTACAAAAGGGTACGCCAACCTTACTTATTTCTTATGCGCGTTCAGGTAATAGCCCTGAAAGTGTCGCTGCGGTCGATATCGCTGAGCAAGTTGTTGAAAAATGCTATCACTTAGTGATTACCTGTAATGAAAGCGGTGAGTTAGCTAAAAGAGCTGCGATTAAAAGCAATAGCTTTAGTGTACTTATGCCGAAAGAAACCCTTGATGAAAGCTTTGCAATGACCAGTAGTTTTACTTCGATGTTGCTTTCAACGTTATGTATTTTTACCCCTGATGTTAATCAGCTCACACAAGTGACAAGGCAAACAGAGCAGCTGCTCGAAACTCAACTCGATGAGGTTAGGAACTTTGCGCAAACTGATATTGAACGCTTGGTGTTTTTAGGGGCTGGTTCCTTAATTGGTTACGCAAAAGAAGCGGCCTTAAAGTGTTTAGAATTAACGAATGGTGACTTAATTAGTTATTTTGAAACGCCACTCGGTTTTCGCCATGGCCCTAAAACTATTATTAACGATAAAACAGCAGTGTTGTTGATGGCCTCGAGTGATTTTTATAGTAGTTTGTATGATGCTGATTTATATAATGAACTATTAAATGACCAACAATGTTCTGCGGTCAAAAAGCTGGCTTTAAATACTGAACTGGTCGAGCTAGATGATGTTTGGCAAGGTCTGTATTATATTGTCTATTGTCAGATTTTTGCATTTTATAAATCAATGTCACTCGGTTTAACACCTGATAATCCTTGCCCTACGGGCGAAGTTAACCGTGTTGTAAAAGGGGTAACTATTTACCCATTAACTTCTCGCTAAGTAGTATTGGGTAAAGCATGGCTGTTTACGGACTTGATATTGGCGGTACAAAAATCGAAACCGCCATTTTTAATGATAATTTAGAGCAACAGCAAAGTTGGCGTATTACCACGCCAACCGATGACTATCAGCAATTTTTGCAAGCAATTTATCAGCAAGTGCTCAAAGCCGATAAGCTGACAGGTTGCCAAGGTGCTGTGGGCATAGGGATGCCTGGTATTGTTAATGATGCAGGTAAAGTGTTGTCGGCTAATGTGCCATGTGCCACAGGTAAAGTGATTGCCACAGATCTTCAAGCAATATTAAAACGCCCTGTTGCGATATTAAATGACACCCGTTGTTTTGCTTTATCGGAAGCAAATGGCGGAGCCGGTGAAGGTTATAGTCGGGTATTCGGTGCAATTGTTGGCACTGGTGCGGCAGGTGGTATGTGCATTGATGGTACTTTGTTTAACCAAGGCTTAGGTATGTCGGGGGAGTATGGTCATTTACCGCTGTCTGCGTATCTGCAACAAAAATATCAGCTGCCAGTTTTAAAGTGCGGCTGTGGTTTAAATGGCTGTGTCGAAAGTTATATTGCAGGGCCAGGTGTACAAACCTTGTATCAGCATATTACGCAATCCCCTAAATCAGCGATTGAATGGGCGAACGATATCAAGCGCTCTGATGAGCAAGCTTTAAAGGTGCTCGCCTGTTACTTAGACATTCTTGGTGAAACCTTTGCTGCCATTAGTAAAAGTTTGCACCCAGAAGTTATCGTGCTTGGGGGTGGGTTGTCGCTCATTGATGCAATAGTAGAAAAACTACCTGAGGCTATTCAAACTCATTTATTTTCAGGCTTTGCCGTGCCCGAAGTGAAGCGTGCAAAATTTGGTGATTCTAGCGGCGTGCGGGGCGCTGCAATAATAGGAAGTGTTCATGCTAATTCCAAAGCATCTTAATCGCTATTACTTAAAAGCCGCAAAAGTTGTTACTGATGATGCCGTTTTACTCGATCATGCAGTATTGGTCGAGCAAGGCAAAATTAGTGCTATTACCACGCAAATAGAGCCCGAGATCGAGGTAATAGAGTTAGGCGAACATAGCTTATTTCCGGGCTTTATCGATTTGCATATTCATGGCCGTGAAGGCTGCGATATTATGGACGGTACCCCTGAATCGCTTGAGACTATTTCTCGTTCTTTAGCAAAGCACGGCGTTACGGGTTTTGTTGGCACAACGGTGACCGCAGACTGGGACGTATCAATTCAAGCTTATAAAAATATGGCGACTGCTTATAAAAAAGGCTTGGCTGGTGCACAGTTACTGGGAGCTTATAACGAAGGTCTATTCTTTGCAGAAGCGCATAAAGGGGCGCATAACGAGTCATTTTTTTTAGAGCTCACTAAACAGCGATTTGATGAAATTTATGCAGCATGTGAAGGTTGTTTAAGCTCATTTGCGTTAGCGCCAGAACTACTTAAATCACCCGACATGATCCGCTATATCACTGATAAAGGTGTGCGTGTCATGCTGGGTCATACAGATGCTAATTTTGAGCAAGCATCACAAGCACTTGCTCATGGTGCTTGTGGTGGTGTGCATATTTTTAATGGTATGCGCGGTATTCATCATCGTGACCCCGGTTGTACCGGCGCACTATTAATGGACAACGATGCCATGGTTGAGCTTATTCCTGATGGTATTCATTTGCACCCGAGCATAATGAACATGGTATATCGTTTAAAAGGAGCAGATAAAATTGCTCTAATTACAGACTGTGTGAGCGCTGGAGGTTTACAAGATGGTCGCTACCGTTTAGGTGAGCTTCCTATTGTGGTTGAGCAAGGTGTTGCGCGAACTGAAAGCGGCTCTTTAGCTGGCAGCACATTAACCATGGAAGTGGGCGTTGAACGATTCTATAGCCTAACCGACGCGAGCCTAGTTGAAGCAACTAAAATGGCGAGTTTAGTACCCGCTGAGTTTTTAAATAAAGCGGAGCAAATAGGGAGTATTGCGGTAGGTAAACAAGCTAATTTTGCGCTGCTCGATAAAGACTTTTCTGTTCAAGCAACGATATGTGCGGGCAAGCAAATCTTTTAAAAGTTAAGTGAGAATGCAGGCAAAAGTATTCGATGCCATTGTTATTGGCAGTGGCATTACTGGCGGCTGGGCTGCTAAAGAACTGACCGAAAAAGGGCTCAATGTACTGCTACTGGAACGTGGTAGGCAGGTTGTGCACGGTACTGACTATATCACTGCCTTTAAAGATGATTGGCAACTGCCATTTCGCGACAGGCCCAGCTTACTAGAAAAACAGAATCAAGCTAAACAAGCACGCACTGGCTATGCCACCAAGCAGTCAATAAAGCACTGGTTTGTAAATGACTTACAGCACCCTTATCAAGAATCACAGCGTTTTGATTGGATCAGAGGTTACCACCTTGGCGGGCGTTCATTAACTTGGGGACGGCAATGCTTACGCCTCAGTGATATAGATTTTGCAGCCAACAAACAAGATGGTCACGGTGTTGATTGGCCTGTGCGTTATCAAGATATTGCGCCTTGGTACGATAAAGTCGAAGCCTACATTGGGGTTATTGGCGAAGCGCTGAACTTACCTCAGCTACCTGACGGACCTTACTTGCCTCCCTTCGCACTTAATGCAGTAGAACAGCAACTTAAACAAAGTTTATTAACCCACTACACTAATCGGCACCTAACAATCGGGCGAGTGGCGCATTTAACCAAGGCAAAACCTGAACAAGGTCGTGCCGTATGCAGCAAGCGCAACCGCTGTATGCGTGGTTGCCCAACCGGTAGTTACTTTAGTAGTTTAGCCTCGACCTTACCTGCAGCGATGCGTACTGGGCGACTCACTATTCAGACTCACTCCATTGCCAAAGAGATTATTTACAATCCAGATAGCGGGCAAGCCACAGGTGTGAAAGTAATTGATGCTGAATCTAAAAAAGAGCGTATCGAGCGAGCGAACATCATTTTTTGCTGTGCATCAACGGTAGCCACAACAGCCTTGTTATTAAATTCAACCTCTGCACGTTTCCCAAATGGCTTAGGGAACGATAGTGGAGAGCTTGGCCATAACCTCATGGATCACCATTTTAGGGTTGGTGCAACGGGTGAACCAAAAGGTTTTGCTGAGGACTTTAATGATGGCGACAGACCCGTTGGTTTTCATATCCCGCGTTTTCGAAACCTTGATGATAACGAGCAGCATAGCTTTATTCGCGGCTATGGCTATCAAGGATACGCAACACGCAAAGATTGGCGACGGGGCTTTAAAGAACTTAGCTTTGGTAAGGCTTTTCGAGAAGAACTTGCCAAACCTGGGCCTTGGCAAGTTGCATTGATAGGTTTTGGTGAATGCCTGCCTTATCATCGTAATAAAATGAGCTTAGATCCGGTATTAAAAGATCAATGGGGATTACCTTTAGTTAATTTCGATTGCCAATTTGGTGAAAACGAACAGCGAATGCGCGAGGATATGAAAGCGCAAGCTGTCGAGATGCTAACCAAAGCAGGTTACCAAAATGTGCAAGCTTACGATAAAGGCTCAGCACCGGGGCAAGCTATTCACGAGATGGGAACCGCGCGAATGGGGCATGATGCTAAAAGCTCAGTGCTTAACCGTTATAACCAAATTCATAGTGTGCGTAACGTCTATGTCACTGATGGCTCGTTTATGTGCTCGTCGGCTTATCAGAATCCTTCGTTAACCTATATGGCATTTACTGCAAGAGCCGCTGATCATGCTGTGCGGCATTATCAAAATGGAGTGTTTAATGGCTGATCTACAAAGGCGAAATGCGATTAAATGTTTAGCAGCATTATTAGGTGTCGCTATTACGCCAGTGGCTGCGACTCAATTATTTGATAAAACGGATGATAGCCATTTTGAGGTACTTAAAGCTGCGGCGCATCGGGATGTGGTCACGCAAATGCAGGCGGTTATTTTAGAGCTAGAGCCAAATGAGCAGCTGTACTTTGATTTAGTCGCATTTACAGATTTAATGCTAGCAAATACACTAACAGTGACTGAACGTACGGCATGCTTAAAAGGCGCTGAGCTGATTGCTGCAGGTGCTCTTTCATCGTCGCAATTAGCAGATAAACTCACTGGTTTATTTACTATCTCTTTGCAGCAGCAACAGCACATAATAGCGCAGCAAGCCTTACCTCTTTCAGAAGTGAGCCCTGATAAGCGTGACGAGTACTTAATTTATAAGTGTATTTTTACTGTGCGTGAATTTTTGCTACTGGGCTATTTCACATCAGAAAAATTGCAGGCTAGTTAAATAGTAAAACAACTGAGCCTGCGAACACGTTACTAACGCCAACTTGTTAGCTTGTGACCAATCAGCGCGTAATAAAGAATAAACGCATAGCAGGGGATCAACAAATAGTAAGCTTGTTGTGCATTGCCTGTGTACTGTGCAAATACACCGTATACCAAAGGCAATAGAGCGCCACCAGAAATCCCCATAATGAGTAATGCCGCGCCGGTTTGAGTTTTATCGCCAAGGTTTGCAAGGGCCATAGGCCAAATGGTTGGCCAAACGAGCGCATTCGATAAGCCAAGTAATGCAACAAATAACACGGTATCTGGAAAACTGTTATCAGCAAGCCAAAAGAGCACTAAGTTTGCAATCGCTGTTTGTTGCGGTTCAATCAAAATGATACCAAGTGAAAACACACAACCACTTAACGCAGAAAATATCAGCGCCTGTTGCTGACTAAAAAAGCGAGGAATTAACACAATACCTAAAACATAACCTAGCACCATAAAGCCCATGGTGTAAGAGGTGAGCTCAGCGAACTGCAATACCCCTTGCTCTTTGCCGTAAAGGCCAATGGTGTCGCCAGCAATGACTTCGGCACCTATGTAAAAGAATAGGGCTATCACGCCTAAAACTAAGTGTGGAAATTGCAGAACTGATTTACTCTCGCTGTTGTTACTTGATTGTGGTTGCTCGATATCAGGTAAGGGGGCTAGCATGATTAAAGCTGCTAAAATGGCTAACGCAATTGCCATTACAAAATAAGGTGTGATTAAACGATTTGCCAGTTCTTGTAACTGTAATTGCTTTTGAATGCTGTTCAATTGAGCAAGGGCTTCTGGACTAAAGCTAGCAATATCGCTAAACACAATCGCAGAGAAGAGTAGTGGAGCCACCACACCTGCGCTTTTATTAAGAATACCCATAATACTAATGCGCACGGCTGCAGTGTCTTTAGATCCAATTAGCACGATGTAAGGATTCGCAGCGGTTTGTAGTAAGGTGAGGCCACTACCTAGAGTAAATAAAGCAACTAAAAATAACCAATACGCTTGAGTTTGTGCCGCAGGAATAAACAGCAGTGCGCCTAATGCCATGGTGCCTAAACCAAACGACATACCATGCTTATAACTGAAGATTTGTAATATCTTAGCGCTTGGCAGTGCCATCACGGTATAGGCAATATAAAACACCAGAGTCACCATGTAGGCTTCTATATGGTTGAGATCGCAGACCATTTGTAAAAATGGGATCAAGGAGCCATTAAGCCAAGTTATAAAGCCAAATAAGAAAAACAAGCCACCAATGATCAACATCGGCAGTAACTGCGTGCGGTTGGTGTGTTCTGTTTGCTCTAACAGTGAGCTTTGTGTTGTCATTTTTGTCACCAAATAAGTTTATTGTGAAACAATCATAAAACAAATTTCGTAAGTTTTGAAAGTTTTATTTAATTTCGAAACTAAGTTTGGCTTTAAAACTGTAAATTGTGTAATATTGAACTACAAATTTGAAAGCAGCTATTAAAACAACAGGCCAGCTATGCTAACCACAATAGAAAGAAGACAAAAAATCGTCCTGATGACCGAGGAACATGGCAAAGTAAACGTTAAAGAACTTGCTAAAACCTTTGATATTTCGGAGGTTAGCATTCGCCACGATCTTAACGAGCTAGGTAAACGTGGCTTAGTTGTTCGTTCGCGTGGCGGAGCAATTGCTTGCGATAAACTCGCTAAAGAGCTTTCGGTGAAAGATAAGCATAATGAAAACTACGCTGTGAAAGTGCTACTAGCTAAAGCTGTAGCAAACTTAGTTGATGATGGCGACTCATTAATTATTGATTCTGGCACCACCACAGAAGAAGTTGCCAAAGCATTAACCAATAAGCAGGGCCTTACGGTGATGACAAACGGCCTTAATATAGCCCATGTGCTGGCTGATATTGATGATGCAAATGTGTTTATGCTGGGTGGACAATTACGAAAGAAATCAATGTCTTTCTATTCAAATGAAGTTGAACAAGCACTCAGTAAGTATAACTTTAAAAAGGTTATTTTAGGGGTTGATGGTATCGACTCGGAAGCGGGGATCACCACCCATTATGAGCCTGAGGCAATGTTGAATCGAACTATGTGTACCCGTGCAGATAAAGTTATTGCTGTGACCGACTCAAGTAAATTTGGTAAGCGTGCCTTGTATAATGTACTACCTCTAAAATCAATCGATGTGCTGGTTACAGACAAAAATATGCCAGCGGAGTTCATTGAATCATTAACGAGCTTAGGTATCGAGGTGATTACAGTTTAACTTTCCAGTTAAAAATAATTGCAAAAAGGTGGCTGTAGCTGCCTTTTTTATTATCTAAAAAGACCAAACTAGCCCACCTCACAGAAAATCTTCGAAAAAAAATATTATCGAAACTTTCGAAATTAAAACCTTATCTTTAAAGGCGTTCAGCGCCTTTTTTATTATTTTGAAATACCATTTCGTAACTATCGAAAGTTTCGTTAGGTAATTAATTGTTGATAGATTGTTTCGTTTTGTTATAAATTAAATGTAAGGCCTTACTCATTACCATTTTTATGGTGAAGAAATCTGAACATTTAAAAACAGGAAATCATCATGGCAACAACAACTAGAAAAAAATATTTGAGTGTGCTGATAAGCTCAATTCTGGCTTCATCAGTCAGTTTCGCCACAACTGCTCAACAACAAGAAAACGATAGTAAGGCCGAAGAAGATGTTGAGGTTATTGAGGTCACAGGGATCCGTAGCAGTATTAAAGAATCAAACTTTCGAAAGAAGGAAGCAACGACAGTAGTAGATGTTGTTGTTGCAGATGACATCGGTAAGTTCCCTGATGAAAATTTAGCCGAGGCATTACAGCGTATTCCAGGAATTACGATTACTCGTAATGGGGGGGAAGGGCAAAATATCCTCGTGCGTGGCTTAGGTGGCGGCTACAACATTACCACTTTGAATGGTCGTAAACTGGCTTCTGAAAACTCAGGACGTGACTTTAACTTTGACACAATTGCCTCAGAGTTAGTGGGAGCGCTTCAGGTTTATAAGTCGCCAGAAGCACGTTTAATTGAAGGGGGCATTGGTGCGGTTGTTGATATCGAAACTCGTAAACCATTAGATCAAGATGGCTTTACTTTGAGTGCTTCTGCAAAAGGGATTTATGAATCGCGAACAGGCGATGTTCACCCACATGCTTCATTCATCATAGGTGACAATTTTAATGACGATACCTTTGGTGTGCTTTTCTCTGGTGCTTATTCAAAGAAAACCTTACGTGCAGATACTTACTCAGCAAGCGGCTTTTTTGATGAAGAAGAAGGTTGGGGGGCAGACAGCGCGGGTGTGCCAGTCGACATGAATGGCAACGGAGAAATTGATGGGCAAAGTGAAATATTTGCCTCAAAAATCCCGAGTTACATGTATTTTGCCAATGCGCAGGATGTGCGTGAACGCGTCGGTGCGACGTTAGCAATGCAGTGGCGCCCAACTGATACCCTCGATATTAACTTCGATGCCCTTTATTCACGTTACAACACCGATGGTCATCGCTATCAAATCGGTTTTGTTAACTACGATGAAAGCTGGACGCCAGGCACGCCAGTCTTTACCGATGCAGAATTTGATGACACAGGTCGAGTTGTTTCCATGACGCAAACCGGTAACACTATGGTGGAGTTACTCAACTTAACGAATCCACGTAAAACTGATACTTATCAGTTTGCCCTTAATGCAAAATGGTATCCAATGGATGGCCTAACACTGGCTATGGATGTTGCTCATTCAAAAGCGAAAAACGAAAACGGTGGTGATAACCGCTTTATTGTAGCGCGTGGTTTTATTGACTCTATAGGTATTGATTACAACACTGGCAACATGCTGCCAGATGTTACCTTATCGCCAGGCTTGACTGCGGATCAATCTTACGGAGCTCACTATAGCCGTAACACAGGTACAGGTGTTGAAGACACGGTTAATGACTTTAAGTTCACAGGTACGTTTGTGCCTGAAAGTGATTTGGTGACCCGTATCGACTTTGGTTTAACTTATCTTGAGCAAACTAAGAGCCAACTTGAATATGCATCAAAAAATGCCAGCCAATTTAGTAATGGTGGTCAATATTTAGAACGCGATGGTTATGAATTTGATGACAGCACTGTTGTGAATGTAGGTGACTTTAACCTATTTGAAATTCCAAGCGATGTGTTTGTTGAGGCCAATTTCGATAACTTCTTAGAAGGCGAAAGTAGTATTACACCTGAGCCTTGGCCAAGTTTTGATTACGATAAGTTACTTGCTTACTATCGTTCAATTAATGCTGAAGCAACTGATAAAAGTATCGTTGCATCGCTTAATTCATCAGGTACTTATGAGGTAACCGAAGAAGTCTTGACTGCATATGCGCAAGTGACGCTCGAAAGTACTTTTGCAAAAATGCCGTACATGTTAAATGTCGGTATTCGCGGCTCGCAAACTGAAGTAAGCTCAAAAGGGTCTGTTTACGATTTATCATTAATTGACTTACAAGATGATGGTAAACCACTTGAAAATGGTTGGCGTGAAACCGTTGAGCAATCATTTAAAGGGGATTACAGCAACATTTTACCCAGCATGAACTTTAAGCTTAGTATTACTGATGATTTGATTTACCGTTTCTCTGCGGCACAAGTTATTAGCCGTCCATCGTTAGGTTATTTACGCCCATGGCTTGCGCCAAACTTTGATACTTACCGTGAAGGTTTACCTCAACTTTCTATGGGCGATTCATCGTTAACGCCTGAAGAAGCCAATCAAGCCGATATGACACTAGAGTGGTACTTTGAAGACAGTAGCTCGTTAAGTGGTGGGGTGTTTGTAAAAGACCTAAAATCATTTATCGATTACGTTGAAAGTCCTGTTGAAATCGAAGGTGTGCGCTACTTTGCATCTTACCCGGGTAAGAGTAAATATGGTGCGACTATCAAAGGTGCTGAGTTTGCTTATCAGCAATCACTAGAAAACTTACTGCCTGAACCCTTCAATGGTTTAGGGTTTCAACTTAACTACACCTATGTTGATAGTAGCTACGATGAGCCAGAACTGAAAGAGTCAGGCTTACCATTTAGAGGTATGTCGAAAAACTCTTATAATGCTGTGGTTTACTATGAACAATATGGTTTCCAAGCGCGTTTAGCTTATAACTGGCGTAGTAAATTCTTGTCGGATCCAGATGCGTGGGGTGGCCCTTATTGGATCTCTGATTATGGTCAGTTAGATGCCAGCATGAGCTATAACATCAGTGATCAATTCACTGTGTTTGCTGAAGCAACTAACTTAACGAATGAGCGTTATTGGGGTTACACCAAACGCACTGACCAAGTGAGTTATCTTGAGCGCTTTGGTACTCAAGTCGCCTTGGGTGTTCGAGCTAGTTTCTAATCTTTGAATTCCCAGTTGTTAGTGTTGTTCAAGCGCCTGCAAAGGCGCTTTTATTTTAAAATGAGGTTGTTATGGCAGGAATTAGTGTTTGGCAATTAGCCATTATTGCTGCAATTGTGGTGCTGTTATTTGGCACAAAAAAGTTATCCCGAATAGGTGGAGATTTAGGGACGTCAGTCAAAGGGTTTAAACGCGCTATGCAAGATAAACCCAATGATGAAGTTTAGTTCGCGATGACGATTAAATTATATTACTGCCTTGTTCAGGATCGCGAGATTGATCGGCTTGTTCGCGAATATCATCGGCGTCACTGCTAACGTCATCAAGGCTATGATCGTCGAGTGATTTTGGTGTTTGTTGCTCAGCGGTTGCATTGATACTTGGTTGCTCTGTATCGTTCTCGCTATTTAAGATAATACGTTCACGGGCGTCATCTGGCATACTAATTTGCTCTTCTAAGTAGGTATTTACTAGCTCTCGCATCAACTGTGAGGCTACCTTGATATGACTATGTTCTGCACTATTTACCCAAAAATAAATAGTTAAATTCAGTGTCGCTGAACCTAGTGAGTCAATCAGAACTTGGCTGGGTGGATCATTAATAACTGCGGGATGTTGATTGACCACTTTCATTGCTAATTGCTGGGCATAGCGAATGTCATTATCATAACCAATACCTACTGCAAAGTGGCCGCGCATTTTAGGGTTAGCAGTTAGATTTTTAATAACGTTTTTATATACAGTCGCATTGGGAATTTGAATATGATTACCATCAAAGTCAACTAAGGTGGTAGCGCGGGCTGTAACCTTTTTAACTACCCCTAAACGACCATCGACTTCAATAACATCATCAATACGAAAGGGGCGTTGCACACTGAGCAGCATGCTTGAGATAAAGTTTTCGGCGATATCGCGAAACGCAAAACCTAAAATAAGCCCGACTAATCCAGTACCACTCATAATCGCCACAGCAAAACTGGTGAGCCCAGCTAGACGCAAAAATAAGTACACACCAAACAAAATTATAATGATACTAAAAAAGCGCCTCGTGACGACATGTAAGAGTTTGCTTTCACTTACAAAACCAAGTGGTTTTATCAATAGATAGGATAAAGGACGGGCCAATAAATAGCAGATAATGATGGCTACAATACCTAATGTCAGGGCGGGTAACATTTGCCATGTAGTATGTAAAAAATGCGTAACCTGAGAATTTAAGTCTTGCCAAGATAAGCTTTCTAAGACTGGTTGCGATGCTACGGAAAGTGTTGGTGTAACTAAGTTATGTATTTGATTTTTTAATATTAAATAATAATTCATCGCACCACTCCATGGGTTTATTTGCAGTTTTTATAAGCTTAGCTTAATGCAAATCAGACGCCATTATTACTGGCAAGTTGTTTGCTACTTTATATCCATTAAGGCAAATTTTTAGGTCACTTATGACTAAGAATAATCGTGGTTTCAAAGCTCGTTCACCCATTGAGATCCCAATTCGAGGCTGGTGGGACATTAGCAAGCGGGTTTATCACAACCTATCACAAGACAACTTATCTTTCGTGGCGGCAGGCGTGGCATTTTATGCTCTGCTTGCGATCTTTCCTGCATTAGCCGCTACAGTCTCTGTTTACGCTTATTTTGCGTCCCCGACCGATATCCATGAGCAGCTTGATAAAGTCACAGCTATTTTACCAACAAGTAGTCGAGACATTATTTTGCTACAGGTTGCAGAGGTGACTCAGCAATCGCAAAAGGTGTTAAGTGTTAGTGCCATAGGGACTTTATTGTTAACGATTTGGAGTAGCAGTAAGGGCTGTCAGGCGCTAATAACAGCCTGTAATATCACTTATCATCAGCATAACAAACGACAATTTTTTATGGCGTTACTGGTACGCTTTTTATTTTCGCTAGGTGCCATTGTTGTTGCGCTGGTGGCCTTATTGATCATCGGTATTTTACCGATTGTGCTTAACCTAGTTGGTTTAACAGAGCTTATTGATTTGTTGATCAAGCTCATTACGTGGCCATTGTTGGCCATCACTTTTAATTGCGCTTTGGCATTTTTATATCGTTATGCGCCTCATCGAACTCCGGCAAAATGGCGCTGGATCACACCAGGCTCAATACTGGCTACTTTGCTGTGGATCATCGCATCAATTGGTTTTTCATATTATGTTTCCCAATTTGCAAGCTATAACGAAACGTATGGCTCATTAGGTGGAGTAGTGATTATGTTGATGTGGCTCTATATCAGCGCATACATCATTATTTTTGGTGCAGCAATCAATGCCAGTGCTGAGCAGCAAACTGTGGTTGATAGCACTATAGGGCCTGAGAAAGAGGTGGGTCAACGCGGAGCGACTGTGGCGGATAAATTAACTAAGCAGCAAAATAAACATTCTCTTAAACAGAATGATTAGCGCGAATTTTACTCATGGTTGTTAACTAAATTAGCTCCTACAATTATTTCATACAATTTACGGGAGTAAAGTTATGAATGTGATTCAACAGTTAAATAGCCATGCCACACAAGATGGTGATGGCGTAAACATTAGCCGTATTCCGGGCTTTGATGGCAAGTATTTAGATCCCTTTTTAATGATCGATGAGCTTAAGTCAGATGATCACAGTGATTTTATGGGGGGGTTTCCTGCGCATCCTCACCGTGGTATTGAAACATTTACGTATATTATTAAAGGCGGCTTCGAGCACCAAGACCAAATGGGTAACAAAAAAGCCATCCGTGCTGGCGATGTGCAGTGGATGAGTACTGGTTTTGGTGTAATCCACAGTGAAATGCCTTTGGCGGATGCCAAAGAGGGCATGCATGGCTTTCAGATTTGGTTAAATATGCCAAGTGCTGAGAAGCTTAGAAAACCGCGTTACCAAGATACCACTGAAGCGCCGGCGCCAACGACTCGAAATGAGCAGGGCGTTGAGCTAAAAGCGTTAGCTGGAAGCTGGGAGTTTGCAGATGAAAATCAGGTTTCTAGCCTACAAGATCTCGCCGCTAACGGCATGCTTGCCGATGTGACTTTACCGGCTGGAACACAGTTTTACCATGCACCGCTTACACAAACTAAGGTGATGCTTTATATCCACACAGGTGAAATTCATACTGAGCAGGGTGGGCTAGTTAAAGCAGGCAGCTTACTTATTTTAGAGCCTGGTAGTGATATTGAATTTAACTCTCAAACTGGTGCGGGCGTGTTGTTGCTTGCTGGTGAGCCGCTTAAGCAACCAATCGCGCATATGGGTCCGTTTGTAATGACAACACAAGCTGAGTTACAGCAAGCAGTACGTGACTATCAGTTAGGTAAATTTGGCACTCTATAGGAGGTTATTGTGGGATTACTCGTAAATGGCCAATGGCAAGATAAATGGTACGACACCGATAACAATCAAGGTGAATTCAAGCGTGAGGCGGCCCAGTTACGTAATTGGGTCACCGCAGATGGTAGTGCGGGAGAAAGCGGTGATGCAGGCTTTAAAGCAGAAAAAGATCGCTATCATCTTTATGTATCTTTGGCCTGTCCTTGGGCACACCGCACCTTGATATTTCGTCATTTAAAAGGCCTTGAAGACTATATTAGTGTATCTGTAGTAAGCCCTGACATGCTTGAACATGGTTGGACATTTGACAAAGATAATCACAGTACGGGGGATGCATTATTCAATACTGATTATTTGCACCAAATTTATACTCGTAATAAACCTGACTACTCTGGTCGCGTAACAGTTCCTGTGCTTTGGGATAAAAAGTCTCAGCGTATCGTGAGTAATGAGTCTGCAGAGATTATTCGCATGTTTAACAGTGCATTTAATGATCTAACAGGCAATGAGCGCGACTTTTACCCTGCGTCGTTGCGTACTGAAATTGATGAAATTAATGATCTTGTTTATAACAATATCAATAACGGTGTTTATCGTGCTGGCTTTGCGACAACGCAAGAAGCCTATGAAGATGCATATGACGACTTATTTGCTGCCCTTGATAAAATTGAGCTGCGTTTGACAGATAATCGTTATCTAGTGGGTGATACATTGACTGAAGCCGACTGGCGACTGTTTACCACTTTAATTCGCTTCGACAGTGTTTACGTGGGTCACTTTAAATGTAATTTGCGTACCATCGAAAGTTACCCTGCGATCAGCAATTATTTGCGTGAGTTATATCAAACTGAAGGAGTGAGTAAGACGGTTGATTTTTACCATATTAAACGCCATTACTACTTCAGCCACACGATGATTAACCCAACGCAGATCGTGCCTAAAGGGCCAGCAATAGACTACTCGCGCCCACACAATCGAGGATAAAAAGTGACTAAAACTAACAGTTTAATTTAGCAATTAAGCTGTTAGTTATAACTATCCATGACCTTGCTAATTGTGTCGATGCCAAACATCACTTTTTGAATAAATGACTCTGAACTTTTCACTAAATTAAAATTAGGGTGCTGTGACCAAATTGCTTGTAGTTTGTCATCAAGCAAGATAGCTTGCTGATCAGATTCGTTTCTTACTGGATTGTTAGAGTGAATGCTTTGCCCAGATTTAGCAGCAGTTTCAAAAAAGATCACTGCATCGTATTGGTTGAGTTCTATTTGTAGGCTGGTATTTAAGCATTGAAAAAACTCATCTTGTTCACCAGGCCAATAGGCAAGCCCATCTAAACTGCCACGATCGCAAAGCATCAAACGATTTGGATGCATGGTTCGCTGAATATGTTCTAGGTGTTTTTGTAAGCTGAAAATGGCTTGCTGGTGTGCTTTGATAAGATGAGGTGAGTCACTACGTTCTATTCCGCCACCAAAAAGCATGGTTGCAGACTCTGGTACTACGACAATTTGTTTAGAAAATTCTCGTCTTAGCAAGTCGATGGCTGTTGTTTTTCCACCACCTGGACCACCTGTTAATACAATCCTTTTTTTCACCTTAAGTTTCCACACATAGCTAGTTTGTGTTTAAGGTAATGAAAATAGCTTGCAAAGAGAAGTAAAAAACAAACTTTACATGATAAAGATCACAACAAGCGTAATAACCAGCTAAAGCGACTGACTTGTTTAAGTTTACCGTCTTTGTTATCTGAGTTATTGAGAGCTTCGTAGCCCATACCTGCAGTGAACGCACTGGCAATACCGACTTTACTTACAGCAAATCGCTTTAATCTGTACTTAAATGCCTGATGATGCTGACGTTTAATCTCATCTTGCAGATCCATTTGTTGACTCAGCTCAGTTACTTTATGCTGTGGCTTATTGATAAAATAATCAATTAACATCACTCATCCTTATTTAATATTCAATAATTGACGAACACTTTTAAGAGTGTGATCAAAACCAATCTTACTACTTACATAACCAATGTTTTTCCAAAGCCAAGCAAGGCAAAGTAGTTGTAATGCAATCAGTGAGATAGCTGATAGCCACAATGATTGGCTAAAACTGAATATGGCGATACCCACGGTAGCAAGTAAACCAGCCCAAAGCAGTACTAACCCTCCAGCAAAACAAACAAGTAAGATAATAGTTAAGGCGAGAGAGCGTGTTGATAGGCGCCACTCAGCAGCTGCAATCTTTTTGCAAGTACCTGTTTGTTTTCGGTAGTCAATGTATAGCTGTTTGGCGTAATCAGATAATTTAGCAAGATGATCTTGCCACTGATCAGCGTTTGGCGGCTGATCAGTGGCACCTTGCGTTTTCTCATCTGTAGATTGAGAAGGCTGCATAACAATTACTTACGACGAATAAGCGCAGATACTAACATGCCTGCAGCAAAGGCAATACCCGCTGTTGCAAGTGGGTTTTCTGATGCAAGCTGACGAGTTTTACCACTGTATTCGTTAATTTTAGCACGTGCTACAGCTTGTTTTTCAGAAAGCGTTTGGGCAGAGCTAGACGCACCTTGACGTACACTTTGCTCGGCACTTGCAGCACGCGTTGATAATGCATCTACAGCGTGATGTGCTGCTTCAGTTGCTTTTTCTGTAAATGGCGCCTCTACTTGAGCCGCTTTCGAGTTTGCACTGCTGTCCGTTGCTGTACTTGTGTTCGATTTTGAAGTTGCGGTAGTCATAATCATTCCTTAAAAAATTGCCATTGAATTGGTAGCTAGTCTGTCGCAACCTTTATACCAAATTGTAAAAGGTATATTTTTCAATGTGTTAATATTGTAGTTGAGTTCTAGGATGGATATTTCCCGTAACTCTTGCAGGGTGATTAAGTAAAAATTACAGCATAAGATAATTTTGTAATTATTCATTGGTTATTCATTAACCATTTTTCCCTAATCCATTACCAAGAAAATTGAAAAAAAATTTTTTTTCGATGTTTTCCACTTTTTCCCACGTAATTCATAGGCTTTGCCTGAGCCCTTATTTTTTCTGGCTTCACAAGGCGCTTATGATGATCTGCTTACTTGACAAAATGGCTTGTCAAGCCCTAAACTGGAGCACTGTGGTAAAAAGTGGTTTTTAGTGGATCAAACTGGATCGGAAATAATCATTAACGATTAATAACCTATTTTTAAGGCAATTTATGTTTCGGGGTGCGAGCTCTCTGAGTTTGGATGATAAAGGACGCTTTGCGGTACCAACTAAGTACCGAGATGCGATCTTGTCTGAAGATCAGGGAACGGTTATTTGCACTGTGGCCTTAAACGAACCTTGTTTATGGTTATACCCGTTAGCAGAATGGCTCGAAATCGAAGAACGATTATTAAAGATTTCGAACATGAATCCACGTGCTCGCCGCATGCAACGTATGTTGCTTGGTAACGCTACAGAGTATCAACTAGATAAAAATGGCCGAATTCTGCTGGCGCCGTCTTTACGAGCACACGCAGAACTTGGAAAAAAAATCATGTTGGTTGGCTTGATGAACAAGTTTGAAATTTGGGATGAAGATCGTTGGCATGAACAAATGCGCCAAGATACTGAAATTGAACGCCAAGGCGATTTTGAGGCGAATCCTGAGTTCGATAACTTCTCACTCTAACCACAATAATAAAAAGGCAAAAACTAGCTAATGACAGCGCAATTTGAACATGTCTCTGTACTGATGGACGAAACCATAGATGCTTTGGATATTAAACCCGAAGGCATTTATATGGATGGCACATTTGGTCGCGGCGGACACTCAGGGCAAATTCTTGCGCGTTTAAGTGAACAAGGTCGCTTGCAAGCGATTGATCAAGATCCACAAGCTATTAAAGCTGCTGAAAAATTTGCTGATGATGCACGTTTTTCGATTGCCCACACGCGTTTTTCAAATCTTAAAGCCGTTGCTGAAGATAATGATTTAATCGGTAAGGTTGACGGCATTTTGTTAGATATCGGTGTTTCTTCACCACAGCTTGATGATGCTGAACGCGGTTTTAGCTTTATGAAAGATGGCCCGCTCGATATGCGCATGGACCCAACCAGTGGTCGCAGTGCTGCACAATGGTTAGCTGAAGCTGAACTTGAAGATATTACCCATGTGATTAAAACCTACGGTGAGGAAAAGTTTGGTCGTCGCATTGCCCATAAAATCATTGAGACTCGTGAGCACACACCTATTACTAGCACTAAGCAGCTTGCTGATTTAGTCGATGAAGCTGTGCCGGTTAAAGACAAGTATAAGCATCCTGCAACACGAACATTCCAAGCGATCCGTATTTATATCAACAGTGAACTTGAAGAAATTCAAACTGCACTGCAAGCCGCTGTTGACGTTTTAAAGCCAGGTGGACGTTTAGTCGTTATTTCGTTTCACTCGTTAGAAGATCGCATTGTTAAGCAGTTTATAAAAAAACAGAGTAAGGGAGAGGCGATACCCAGAGGTCTGCCTTTGACTGACGCACAAATAAATAAAAACCTGACGTTAAAGGCAGTGGGTAAAGCCATTAAGCCAAGTAAGGCGGAAATTGAAGCTAATCCGCGTTCACGTAGTTCGGTATTAAGGATTGCACAGAGGCTGTAATGAAAGCTAAAGCGGTGAATCGACAACCCAACTTATTTGTGGAAATTTTTAAAGGCCTAGGAGCTAATAAGCTGACCTTGGCCTTATTGGTTGTGATTCTTGCTTCTAGTTTGAGTGTGGTTCAGGTGACGCACTTAGCGCGTCAACAATTGATAGAGCAAGATAAATTATTGCAAGAGCGCGATGAACTCGATCTTGAGTGGCGTTACTTGCTAGTAGAAGAAGAGTTTTATTCGCAGCATGCGCGCATTGAAGAAGTGGCAACCATGCAATTAGAAATGAAGCGGCCAACAAGCAAAGATGAACAGGTGGTAATACTGCAATGAGAAGCAGAGGGAAAAAGCCAACAAATACTTTGATCACATGGCGTTTTTCGCTGGTGTGTTCAGTCGTATTTTTAGTATTCATGTCGCTGGTCGCACGTGCCGCATTTTTACAAGTAATTGAGCCTGATAAAGCGCGCTCAGAAAGTGATAAACGCACGGTACGTGTTGAAAAACAACATGTGCAACGTGGCATGATCTTCGATCGCAATGGTAAAGAACTAGCTGTAAGTGTGCCTGTAGTGAGTGTTTATGCCGACCCTAAAGCGTTAAACAAGTCATTGATCAGTAAGGTACTGCGTCAAGCACGCAAAAACGGTGAAGACCAACAAGCGCTTGCTGAAAACACGGCAGAATTAAACAAACGTATTGCTGCTTATTACAATAATGATATTCGTTGGCGTGAGCTTGCGGATGTACTACGTATTGAACCTAGCAAAATTAACTCTCGTCTTCGTGATAATCCAAAGCGACGCTTTGTCTATTTAAAACGTCAAGTCACTCCTGCGGTTGCTAACTATATTGGCGATCTTCGTTTACCGGGTATCCATTTGCTGGATGAATCAAAACGTTATTATCCAGCCGGTGAAGTGACGGCTCATGTTATTGGTTTCACTAACATTGATGGCCATGGTATTGAAGGGATTGAAAAGCTTTATGAAAAGGCGTTAACGGGCGTTGAAGGTCAGCGCACTATTCGTAAAGATGCCCAAGGTCGTGAAGTAGAGGTGCTTGATGAACGTGAGCGCGTAGAGCCAGAGAGCATTCACTTAAGTATCGACCAACGTATTCAAGCAATTGCTTATAAAGCAGTAAAATCAGCGGTGTTATCTTACAAAGCGACCTCAGGTTCAGCCATGGTTGTGGATGTTAAAACAGGTGAAGTGTTAGCGATGGTAAATAGCCCATCGTTTAACCCAAACAACCTTAATGACGCCGCACCGCATAAGCGTCGTAATCGAGCGATTACCGATTTATTTGAACCTGGCTCCACTGTTAAGCCACTAGCCATTTTAGCTGGTTTAGACTACGGCACAATTCAACCGGATTCAATCGTTGATACATACCCCGGCTGGATGCGAGTAGGCGGTAGTCTAGTACAGGATACCCGTAATCATGGTGAGATGACTTTAAGAGAAATCTTAAAATATTCAAGCAACATGGGGGTGACTAAGGTTAGCCAAGAACTTCCAAAAGATTACTTTGTTGGCCTATATCAAAAAGTTGGCTTTGGTAGCGATAGTGGTACTGGCATGGTTGGTGAGAGTAGTGGTTTATTTTACCCAAATCGCCGTTGGTCTGATCATGAAATTGCTGCACTATCATTTGGTTATAATCTAGCAGTAAGCACCGCACAAATGGCGCGTTTTTATGCCATGTTAGGTTCAGGTGGTGTCATGCGCCCATTGACTGTACTTAAACAAGATTCGGTACCTGAAGGCGAACGTATTTTTCAACAAAAAGACGTTGAAGCTGTTGTCCACATGATGGAAAGCGTATTCGAAAAAGGCGGTACTGCACAAAAAGTTCATGTTGATGGTTATCGTGCCGCAGGTAAGACAGGTACTTCTAAGAAAGCGGCTGTCGGTGGTTATGGTGACGAATACGTTGGTTACTTTGCTGGTATTGCACCTGCGAGTAACCCGCGTTTAGCAGTAGTAGTATTGATTAACGAACCGGGTGGAGATGTTTATTACGGCGGTGCGACGGCAGGCCCTGCATTTGCAGAGATTGTCTCCAATGCCTTAAGAATTCTAAACGTCGCACCGGACAAAGATGCGGTTGCGTACGTAGAAGGCAAAGATAACGATGCGTGATTTAAAACCGATTCTTAATCATATTGATATTGAGGCCAATAGTTTATTGGTCAATCAACTACGTCTTGATAGTCGAGATGTGAAAGCTGGCGATGTGTTTGTTGCCATTAAAGGTCATCAACTTGATGGCGGACAGTTTATTGAAAAAGCCATTGAAAATGGTGCGGTGGCAATAATTGCTGACCGTTTATGTGAGTTCGATTGTGAATTTGAACCACTTTATTTAGTAACAGATTTAGCAAAAAAGTTGCCAGCACTCGCGGCTGCTTTTTATCATCAGCCATCAAAGCAACTTGATTTAGTGGGTGTAACAGGCACCAATGGCAAGTCAACGACAACAGCGATGATCGCGCATTTAGCAGCGTACTGTCAAAAACGCACAGCGGTGATTGGTACACTTGGCTATGGGCACCCTGATAATCTCACTGAGCTTGCTAACACCACACCATCAAGTGTTGATTTGCAGCGTATTTTATCTGAACTCGTAGAGCAACAGAGTGATGTTGTGGCTATGGAAGTTTCGTCACATGGCTTAGTACAGCACCGTGTTGATCATTGTCAGTTTAAAGCTGCGGTGTTTACTAACCTTTCACGTGATCACTTAGATTATCATGGCACTATGGATGCCTATGGCGATGCTAAGTTGATGTTAATGCGTAACCATATGCCAGAGCTTGTGGTGCTTAACCAAGATGATGCTCAAGTTGAGGCATGGTTGGAAAAGTACGACTTTAATAACCTGATTTGTTATGGTCATAAAAATTTAACGCCTGAAAATGCACGCTTTGTGTATTTCAGTGATGTGACTTACGATAATGCAGGTATTTCGGCGAAGTTTGATACCAGCTGGGGGCAGGCTGAGGTTAATTGCACACTATTCGGTGAATTTAACTTATATAATTTAGCCGCTGCAATGGCCACTTTATTAGGTATGGGCTACCCACTCACTTTGTTAGTTGAAGCCTGTAAAACACTGCAACCAGTCGCTGGGCGCATGCAAGCATTTAGTGAGCCAGGTCAACCAACCTGCATTGTTGATTATGCTCATACTCCAGATGCACTTGCTCTTGCATTACAAGCACTACAAAAACATGTACCGGGTGGAGTGAGCTGTGTGTTTGGTTGCGGTGGTGATCGTGATAAAGGTAAACGCCCGATGATGGCCAAAGCCGCAGAAGGCAATGCAGACCGTATTATTGTTACTAGTGATAACCCGCGTAGTGAAGATCCAAACGCCATTATCGCAGATGTGGTTGCAGGGCTTGAACAGCCAGAACTTGCACATTGTGAAGCAGACCGAGCGCTAGCAATTAGTTATGCTATATCACAAGCCGGTGCTGATGATGTGATTTTGATTGCAGGTAAAGGCCACGAAGATTATCAAATTATTGGCGATCAACGAATCGACTTCTGCGATCGTCAATATGTACAACAACAACTAAAAGAAAAATCGCAAGGGGCGCAGTTATGATCCCTATGGATTTTGATTGGCTAGCAAATGTTCTAGCAACAGATTACCAAGGTGGTAATCAAAAGGTAAAAAACATCAACACAGACACTCGTACTTTGTGCGATGGTGAAGTGTTTTTAGCGCTACAAGGCCCCAACTTTGACGGCCACAAATTTGTTGCGCAAGCAAAAGAAAAAGGGGCGATAGCTGCTATTGTTGCGCGTCCCGTTAATGTCGATATTGTACAGTTTGTGGTTAGCGACACGCGCATTGCGTTAGGCCAAATTGGTACTGCTGTCATGGCTCAGGTCGCACCAAAAACGATTGCTATCACAGGTAGCGTAGGTAAAACGACCGTTAAAGAAATGTGTGCGGCGATTTTATCTGATCACGGTGAAGTCCTAGCAACAAAAGGCAACTTTAATAATGACATTGGTGTACCACTGACGTTATTACGCCTTGAGCCACAGCATCAATATGCGGTAATTGAATTAGGTGCCAATCATATTGGTGAAATAGCTTACACTGTTGCAATGACGAAACCTGATGTTGCTGTGGTATGTAATGTTGCAGCTTCTCACTTAGAGGGATTTGGGTCATTACAAGGTGTAGCAACGGCAAAGGGTGAAATCTATGACGGCTTAAAGCCTGATGGTGTCGCTGTGGTTAACTGCGACAGTGATTTTGCCGATTTTTGGCTCGAAAAATTAAATGATCGCAACGTAAAACGCTTTTCTACTAGCCAACAACTAGATTATTGGGCAGAAGATGTGGTGCTTGATGAACAAGCCCGTGCTTCTTTTGTGCTTTGTAATAAAGATAAAAAAGTGCCTGTCACCCTCGCATTACCTGGAAAACATAATATTGCCAATGCTTTAATTGCCACAGCCTTAACTACTGAGTTGGGTGTAAGCCTTGAAAATGTTGCATCAGCATTAGCAACCATGGGTGAAGTGAAAGGCCGTGTTAACGTCCTTAAAGTATCAGACACTTTGACAGTTATTGATGATACCTACAACGCAAATGTGCAATCGGTTAAAGCGGCAATTGATTTATTAAGTGATATGCCGGGCCGTCGTATTTTTGCGTTAGGAGATATGGGGGAGCTTGGCGAAGAAGCTCGTTTTTATCATCAACAAGTCGGTGAATACGCGCAGCAAAAAGGCATTGATGAGCTGTACAGCCTAGGGGTATTAAGCAAATCAGCCAGTGATGTATTTGAAAAGCCAAACCGCCACTTCTCAAGCCGTGAACAATTATTACAACAATTACAAAGTGAGCTTGCTCAATCGATGCAAAAAACCACGATCGTTGTAAAAGGTTCGCGTAGTTCTCGTATGGAACTTGTGGTCACAGATTTAGTAAATGGCCAGCAAAATGGCAACAATGGAGTATCGTCATGTTAGTTTGGCTGGCAGAGTATTTAACACAGTATTACAGTGGTTTTAATGTTTTTTCTTACCTTACGCTACGTGCGATTTTAGGTATTTTAACGGCGCTGCTTATCTCTCTTTATTTTGGCCCTAAGCTGATTCGTGCATTGCAAAAAATGCAAATTGGTCAGGTTGTTCGTCACGATGGTCCTGAGTCTCATTTATCTAAAAAAGGCACGCCAACCATGGGCGGCATTTTGATTCTAGGGGCAATTTTTACCAGCACATTACTGTGGGCTGACCTTTCAAATAAATATGTATGGGCAACCCTATTTGTAGTGGGCTCGTTAGGTGTGGTTGGCTTTATTGATGACTACCGTAAAGTGATCCGTAAAGATCCTAAAGGCTTAATTGCGAAGTGGAAATACTTTTGGCAATCAGTGATTGCCTTAGTAGTTGCAAGTGCACTTTATTTTACGTCGCAGCAAGGCAGCGAAACCTCGTTAGTAGTACCGTTTTTCAAAGATGTGTTACCTCAGCTTGGGCTGTTTTATATCGTTATGACTTACTTTGTAATTGTAGGTACGTCGAACGCGGTAAACCTGACAGATGGCCTTGATGGTCTAGCGATTGTACCTACGATTTTAGTGGCGGCGGCACTTGCCATTATTGCTTACTTGACCGGTAACGTTAATTTCTCAAGCTATCTACATATTCCACACTTACCATTAGCTAGTGAGCTTGTGGTTGTGTGTACTGCGATTGTAGGTGCAGGACTAGGCTTCTTATGGTTTAACACTTACCCAGCACAAGTATTTATGGGTGATGTAGGCTCATTAGCACTTGGTGGAGCACTGGGTATTATTGCAGTGCTTGTTCGTCAAGAACTGATACTTGTCATCATGGGTGGTGTGTTTGTAATGGAAGCATTGTCGGTGATTTTACAAGTAGGCTCTTACAAATTACGTGGCCAACGTATTTTTAGAATGGCGCCTATTCACCACCATTATGAATTAAAAGGTTGGCCTGAACCGCGCGTTATTGTGCGCTTTTGGATTATTTCAATCGTGCTAGTACTTGCTGGCCTTGCGACATTAAAGATCAGGTAAATGACAGTCATTAACGAGATTAAAAACAAACAAATTTCAGTGCTTGGACTCGGTGTAACCGGTCTGGGCATTGTGCGTTTTTTATTATCTCAGAATATTAAGCCAATCGTTGTTGATAGCCGCTCGGCTCCTCCTGGAGCTGATTGGTTAAACGAGCATGCCAGTGAGTTAACAACTCACTTTGGTGATTTAGAACAGGCTGACTTAGCTAATAATGACATTATTATCATCAGTCCAGGTCTAAGCCTAGCTACACCTGCTGTAGCAAAAGCGATTGCTGCTGGTGTTGAAGTAATTGGCGATGTTGAATTATTTGCCCGCTTAACCGATAAACCTATCGTTGCTGTGACCGGCTCAAATGGTAAGTCGACTGTAGTTACATTGGCGTTTGAAGTACTTAAAGCGGCCGGTTATAAAGTTGGCCTTGGTGGCAATATTGGCACGGCAGTGCTTGATTTACTGTCTCAAGACTATGATGTATATGTACTTGAACTATCTAGTTTTCAACTTGATACCACTTACAGCTTAAAAGCGAAAAGTGCCTGTGTATTGAATGTCAGCGAAGATCACCTCGATCGTTATCCAAGTTATCAAGCATACATAGATTCTAAGCAAAGTATTTATAACGGCTCAGAGCTTGCTGTAGTTAATGCGATTGATGTGGCTACGCACACTGCAAAGCAACCACAAGTGAGTTTTGCGCTTGCGAATGCAGATTTTGCTTTGGTTGAACATCAAGGTGAACAATACTTTGCAGCACAAGGCAATCCTGTATTACCTGTAAGCTGCTTGAAAGTAGTAGGCTCACATAATCAACAAAATGCGTTAGCGGTCATGGCGTTACTGAGCCCGTTTGCTATCGCGAAAGAGCATTATCAGCAAGCATTCAGTGCCTTTACAGGGCTTGCACATCGTTGTCAGTTTGTCGCTGAAATAAATGAAGTAAAATATTTTAATGATTCAAAGGCGACTAATGTAGGCGCAACCATCGCAGCTATTGATAGCTTGGCGGGCCAAGCAAAGCAATTGATTGTGATTGCTGGTGGTGATGCGAAAGGGGCTGATTTAGATGCCTTAAAGCCATACTTAAACGACAAAGTGAAAGCGCTTGTTTGTTTTGGTAAAGATGCTAAAGCGTTAGTGGCACTAACTGATAAAGGCCACCTAACAACCAATATGCATGAAGCTGTGCTGTTGGCAAAAAAGTTAAGCACGAGCGGCGATATCGTATTATTAGCACCGGCTTGTGCCAGCATTGATATGTATAACAACTATATGCAACGTGGTGATGACTTTGCACAGTGTGTATTGGCGGAGGCAGTATGATTGCATTTGCTGACATCCGTGAAGCATTAACACCAAAACAATCGCCACAGCTTTATGATGTGCCTTTGTTGTATTGCATGTTGATGTTGATTGGCGTTGGCTTTGTGATGGTAACAAGTGCCTCTATGCCAACAGCAGAACGATTATTTGATAATCCATATCACATTATTATTCGCCACGGCATGTTCTTAATTATGGGCTTTTTCTTGTTTTGGATTGCCACTAACGTGCCTATGGATTGGTGGAAGCGCAGTAACGCCTACTTATTATTACTAGGTTTAGGTTTGCTCGTTTTGGTGCTTATTGTTGGCCGTGAAGTAAATGGTGCAAAGCGTTGGATACCAATTGGTCCTGTTGGCTTTCAGGTTGCTGAGGCCGCCAAGTTGTATTTCTTTAGTTACATTGCAGGTTATTTAGTGCGTAAACGTGAAGAAGTACAAGAGAACTTGAAAGGCTTCTTTAAGCCATTAGCTGTATTTGGTGTTTATGCATTTTTGATTTTGATGCAACCAGACTTAGGAACAGTTGTTGTACTGTTTGTGACGACTGTTGGTTTGTTGTTTTTAGCAGGTGCTAAGCTATGGCAATTTTTTGGTCTTATCTTAACTGGTATTGCAGCAGTTGTGGTGTTGATCATCGCTGAACCATATCGTATGGCTCGAGTAACAGGCTTTTTGGAGCCATGGGAAGATCCATTCGGTAAAGGATATCAGTTAGTACAATCGCTAATGGCATACAGCCAAGGTGGCTGGTTTGGTCAAGGGTTAGGTAATAGCGTGCAAAAACTGCAATACCTACCTGAAGCACATAATGACTTTATCTTTGCTGTGATTGGTGAAGAGCTTGGCTTCTTTGGCGTATTAAGTATTTTGATAGTGCTCGGTGTGTTTGTATTTAGAGCCCTGTTAATTGGCCAAAAAGCGCTGAAATGTGGCAAAGAATACGAAGGCTATTTTGCCTTTGCTATCGGTATCTGGTTTGCGTTTCAAACCATGGTCAATGTTGGCGCTAGCGCGGGTATTTTGCCAACGAAAGGCTTAACATTACCGTTTATTTCATACGGTGGTTCTAGTTTATTAATTATGACCATAGCAACAGGTGTACTTTTGCGAATAGATTTTGAAACCAAAATGGCGACTAAGCAGGCAACCTCACGTGGAGGTAAGCGATGAGTAAAAAGTTACTTGTTGTTGCTGGCGGTACCGGTGGGCATATTTTCCCAGGTATTGCGGTTGCTGACTTTTTAAAGCAACAAGGCTGGCAGGTTAGCTGGATTGGTACCCCTGACAGAATGGAGGCAACTGTCGTTCCTAAGCACAACATTGAGATTGAATTTATCAATGTGAAAGGTGTGCGCGGCAACGGGGTTAAGCGCTTGATTAAAGCACCATTTATGGTGATGAATGCCATTTTTCAAGCACGTAAAATTTTAAAAAAGCAAAAGCCTGATGTTGTTTTAGCTATGGGTGGTTATGTAACTGGACCCACTGGACTTGCAGCGAAAAGCTTAGGTATTCCTTTGGTTATTCATGAGCAAAATGCAGTTGCAGGTATGAGTAACCGTTGGTTAGCAAAGTTTGCTAATAAAGTGCTGGCAGCTTTCCCATCGGCTTTTGCAAAAGAACAATGTGAAGTGGTTGGCAATCCGGTGCGAGCAAGTGTTGCTAATGTCACTGCTAAAAAAACGACTTCGCCAATCAATGTGCTTGTGGTAGGTGGGTCACTGGGCGCTCAGGTACTCAATGAAACTTTACCTGCTGTATTCAGTGAACTTTCAGCGCTAACAGCGCTTAATATATGGCATCAAACGGGTAAAAATAATGAACCTAATGTGACTGCTAGCTATCAACAGTTAGGGTTAGCTGAAAATAGCAAAGTTGCTGAATTCATTGATGATATGGATAGTGCATATCAATGGGCCGATTTGGTAATTTGCCGCGCTGGTGCGTTAACGGTTAGTGAGATTGCTGCTGCGGGTCGAATGGCGTTATTTGTGCCCTTCCCACATGCTGTAGATGACCATCAAACTGCTAATGCAAAGTATTTAGTCGCTGAGCAAGCTGCATTGATTATGCAGCAAAGTGAGTTTAATCAAGCGGCGGTTGTGGAGTTATTAACACCGTATGTCAGCGCACCAGAAAAAATTTCAACAATGGCAAGCAAAGCAAAACAGCTTGCTATTTTAGATGCCACAGCCAATGTTGCAAAGCGCTGTGAGCAACTAGCAGATAGAAGAGATTAGTAGTGAAAGAAAGCACGATGAAAGAAAACAACACTCGCCCTGCGATGCGTCGTATCGACACCATCCACTTTGTTGGTATTGGTGGCGCAGGTATGGGTGGTATTGCCGAAGTACTTGCTTTTGAAGGCTACCGCATCACAGGTTCAGACATTGCGCACAGTGCGATGACTGAGCGCTTAATTCAACTGGGTGCAGAAGTATTTATTGGTCATGACGAAAATAATGTAAAAGATGCCAGTGTTGTGGTGGTATCAAGTGCGATTAATGAGCAAAACCCTGAGATTAAAGCAGCCAAAGCGGCGCGTATTCCAATTGTTCGCCGTGCAGAAATGCTGGCTGAATTAATGCGTTTTCGCCACGGTATCGCAGTGGCAGGCACCCATGGTAAAACCACAACAACCAGTTTAATTGCCAGCATTTATGCACAAGCAGGCCTTGATCCAACCTTTATTATTGGTGGCTTGTTAAATAGTGCAGGGAGTAATGCCAAGGTAGGTAAAAGCGATTTTTTAATAGCTGAAGCTGATGAGAGTGATGCGTCATTCTTACATTTACAACCTATGGTATCGGTGATCACCAATGTAGAAGAAGATCACATGGACACCTATGGCGGTAGCTTAGAAAAAATGAAAGATACTTACGTCGATTTCATTCATAACTTACCGTTTTATGGTTTAGCTGTAGTGTGTATTGATTCTGAAGTTGCGGCAGAACTTATTCCTCGTTTTGGACGCCCTGTTATCACCTATGGTGAATCAGCAGAAGCTGATTATCGAATGGCTGATTTTAGCCAAACAGCGAATACTTGCTCATTCAATGTGGTGAATAAACAAGGTGAAAGCCTAGCAGTAACGCTTAATATGCCGGGCAAGCACAACGCGCTTAATGCAACGGCTGCAATTGCAGTTGCTAAAGATCAAAACATTGCTAACCATGCAATTTTAGAAGCGCTAACAAAATTTGAAGGGGTAGGCCGTCGTTTTCAGCATTACGGAACGTTTGAAAATGAACGTGGCAATGTCATGTTAGTTGATGATTATGGTCACCACCCATCAGAAGTGGCAGCGACAATTGCGGCGGTTCGTGAGGGATGGCCGGATAAACGTTTAGTGATGGTTTACCAGCCGCACCGTTATAGTCGTACTCGTGACTTGTACGAGGATTTTGTCAAAGTACTGGCTGACGTTGATCAGTTGTTATTGCTTGATGTGTATTCAGCAGGTGAAGAGCCAATTGTCGGTGCTGACAGCAAGAGTTTATGCCGTAGCTTACGACAGCGAGGTAAAGAGCCATTACATGTTGCTAGTAGCTCTGAGCTTGCCAGTGTACTTGCGAATACACTGCAAGATAATGATTTAGTTTTAACACAGGGCGCTGGTAACATAGGCCAGTTAGTGAAAAAGTTAGCAGCAACTAAGTTGTCTATTGAACAACTAAAGCAGGTAAATGTATGAGCCAGTTAAGCGACAAATTTGGCAAAGTAGCGGTACTTTTTGGTGGCACATCTGCCGAACGAGAAGTTTCTCTAAAATCAGGCCAAGCCGTATTGAGCGCTTTGCAAAGTGTGGGTGTTAATGCCATTGCTTTTGATCCTAAAGATCAGCCGTTATGGCAATTAAAAGAGTTAAAAATTGAACGTGTATTTATTGCTCTTCATGGCCGCGGTGGTGAAGATGGCACTATTCAGGGCGCTCTAGAATTTATGGGGATCCCCTATACCGGTAGTGATGTTCTTGGCTCAGCGCTTGCGATGGATAAGGTGCGTTGTAAGCATTTATTTAAAGCAATGGGGTTGAGCACAGCACCCTATGCTGTAGTTGATAGCCGCCATGAATTTGATAGCCAAGCGATTATCAATGAATTTGGCAAAGTGATGGTAAAACCGTCACATGAAGGTTCAAGTATTGGTATGGCAGAAGCAAATAACGCAGAGCAACTAGATACTGCACTTAATGCCGCATTTAAGTTTGATAGCCAAGTACTGGTGGAACAGTGGATCTCAGGCCGTGAATTTACCGTTGCTGTGCTTGGACAGGATGTTCAACCTGTCATTGAGATGACGACGCCAAATGGCTTTTATGACTATCAAGCTAAGTATCAATCAAATACAACTCAGTACCATTGCCCTGCAGATTTATCTGTGCAAGAAACTGAATTATTGCAAGATATGGCATTAAAAGCGTTTGATTTAGTCGGTGCAAGTGGTTGGGGCCGTGTTGATGCAATGCGTGATCAGCAAGGTAACTTTTACTTATTAGAAGTAAATACGGTACCTGGCATGACAGAAAAGTCTTTAGTACCAATGGCGGCAAAAGCGAATGGTTCAAGCTTTGAGCAATTAGTTGTTCGCATTTTGGAGCAAACACTTTAATATGCATTCTTTTTTAGAAAAAGTGCAACAATTAAAACAGCAGTTAAACTGGTCGCTGATTTTTGGTGTGAGCTTTTTTCTATTGGTGATTTTTGCATTAGTAAAAATCACCACAGGCGTCTCAGATTGGTTGGTAGAGAACAAAGACGCGCAAATAAAGCATTTATCAGTTTTAGGGCAGCCCCAATACACTGATGAAAAAGCAATTATTGGTGCAATAAGAAAAGCCGACTTATCGAGTTTTTTTGAATTAGACGTAAAACATGTGCAACGCTTAGTACAAAGCTTGCCTTGGGTTGCTACGGCATCGGTCAGAAAACAATGGCCTGATACCTTGCAGGTATATGTAGTAGAGCACCAAGCTGTAGCGCACTGGAATAGTGATTTACTGTTAAATCAAGCTGGTGAAGTGTTTCAAGCAAGTAGTGACAAATTACCCACTAGCTTGCCTCAACTATATGGCCCAGAAGGCAGTGAAATCGAAGCGTGGACAGCATTTCGTCAATTTCAAGAAATGCTAAAATTGAATAACTTAGAGCTGACCAGTTTAGCGCTTTCTGAGCGCTTTTCGTGGCAGTTATGGCTTGATAACGGCATTCGCCTGAACTTAGGCCGCAAAGAAAAAGCAAAGCGTGTACAGCGTTTTATTGACGTGTATCCGCGCATGGAACAACGTGCAGATGCACAAATCGATGTTGTTGATTTACGGTATGATACCGGCCTTGCAGTGAGCTGGAAGCCATTGCAAGAAGAACAATTAGAAAATAAGAGTAAGGCATGACCAAGTCAGCAGAAAGAAACCTAGTGATTGGATTAGACGTTGGCACATCGAAAGTTGTGGCCACCGTTGGTGAAATCACCGCAGATAATAAACTAAGCATTGTGGGTGTTGGCAGCCAAGTATCGCATGGTATGGATAAAGGTGGCGTTAACGACCTTAACCTTGTTTCTGAGTCGATTCGTCGCGCTATAGACGAAGCTGAGTTGATGGCTGATTGTCGTATCAGCTCTGTTTATTTGGGTATTTCTGGAAAACATATCCAGTGCCAAAACGAAAGCGGTGTCGTTGCGATTAACAACACTGAAGTGACTGACGAAGATATTGAAAATGTGATCCACATTGCTCGTTCGGTCCCTATTTCGGCAGAACGAAAAATGCTGCATGCACTGCCACAAGAGTACAGCATCGATATGCAAGAAGGGATTAAAAACCCATTAGGTATGAGCGGTGTACGTATGGAAGCTCGGGCGCATATCATTACTTGCTCAAACGATATGGCTAAGAATATCGAAAAATGTGTTGAGCGTTGTGGGCTTGAAGTTGATCAGTTGATCTTCACGGCATTGGCATCATGTTATTCAGTATTAACCGACGATGAAAAAGAGCTCGGTGTAGCTGTTCTAGATATTGGTGGTGGTACGATGGATATCACTATTTATATTAATGGTGCGCTTCGCCACTCAGCCGTTATTCCGGTAGCTGGTAACCAAGTGACTGGTGATATTGCAAAAATATTTAGAACTCCTATATCACATGCTGAGTCACTCAAAGTACAATATGCGTGTGCAAGTAGCCAAATGGCAAGCAACGAAGATACGATTGAAGTACCGAGTGTAGGTGGCAGACCTGCGCGTATTATGTCGCGCCATACCTTATCTGAGGTTGTTGAGCCACGTTTTAGAGAGTTATTTGAGCTGGCTATGGAAGAAATACGTCGCTCAGGTTTTGAAGACCAAATTGCTGCAGGTCTCGTCATTACTGGCGGAACAGCAAAAATGGCTGGGGCAATGGAAGTGGCAGAAGACATTTTCCAAATGCCAGTCAGAATTGGCAAGCCGATCGGGATGGTTGGTTTGACAGATTATGTAGATGATCCTTCGTACGCGACCGCGGTTGGTTTGTTACAATACGGCCGTACTATGCAATCGATGAATGCACAAAAATCGAAAGCTGAAGGTGATAATAATTGGTGGAACCGTATTACTAAATGGTTCCAAGGTGAGTTTTAAAACTCAAGTCGGAGAGTAAACATGTTTGATATGATGGAACAGCACAGCGAAGAAGCTGTCATTAAAGTAATTGGCGTGGGCGGTGGCGGCGGTAACGCTGTTGAGCACATGGTAAAACAACAAATTGAAGGCGTACGTTTCATTGCCGCGAATACGGATGCACAAGCATTACGTAATTCATCAGCTGATGTAACTGTACAGCTAGGTACACAAATCACCTCTGGTCTAGGTGCGGGTGCTAACCCAGAAGTGGGCCGTAATTCAGCTGAAGAAGACGCTGAAACTATCCGTGCCAGCCTTGAAGGCGCTGACATGGTGTTCATCGCAGCTGGTATGGGTGGTGGTACCGGTACAGGTGCTGCGCCAGTGGTTGCTAAAATTGCTAAAGAGTTAGGCATTTTAACGGTTGCAGTTGTAACGCGCCCGTTTGACTTTGAAGGTAAAAAGCGTGCTGCAGCTGCTGAACAAGGCATTAATGAATTGTCAGAAACTGTAGATTCACTTATTACAATTCCTAACAACAAATTGCTTAAAGTTTTAGGCAAAGGCACTACACTATTAGATGCCTTCGCAAAAGCGAATGACGTTTTATTTGGTGCGGTACAAGGTATTGCAGAGCTAATCACCCGTTCTGGTCTAATCAACGTGGATTTCGCCGACGTACGTACTGTTATGTCAGCGATGGGGACTGCGATGATGGGTACAGCATCTGCGTCTGGTCCTGACCGAGCACAAGAAGCGGCAGAAGCAGCTATCTCAAGCCCACTACTTGAAGATGTCGATTTAACAGGTGCTAAAGGTATCCTAGTTAATATCACTGCAGGTATGGATATTGCGATTGAAGAATTTGAAATTGTTGGTAACCACGTTAAAGCACTTGCGTCAGAAAACGCAACAGTGGTTGTAGGTGCGGTAATTGACCCTGAAATGAGCGACGAGTTACGTGTAACGGTTGTTGCAACAGGTTTAGGCGGCGACCGTCGTCCACAGTTTGGTATTGTTGATAATGGCTTTAAGAAAGCATCAGGTTCTGATGTACAAAGCTCAATGAACCAAACAACGAGCAGCATGTATGTACCAAGCTTTGCAAGTCAAGGTAGCAGCGATGATGTAAGCATGTCATCTGCGTCTGAAAAGCAAGAGCCAGTACAACAAAGTACAACGAGCAGCTCAGTATCTAGCAGCACTGAGAGCAGCAAAAAATCTGATAAGTCAGAAGGGGGAGATTATTTCGATATCCCTGCTTTTCTTAGAAAGCAAGCTGACTAAATAGACTTTTACTGGTTATTTTGTTCGATAAATAAACAAATTGGCAGCTGGATGTATTTATGATACAATTCGCCGTCTAACTGTAACTATAAGTGAGCGAACCTATGATTAAACAGCGTACGATTGCAGAAGTAGTCAAAGCCATAGGAATTGGACTTCATAAAGGTGAGAAGGTCACTATTACTCTCCGACCTGCGAGCGCAAATACTGGGATAGTATTTCGTCGCGTAGACCTTGATCCGGTTGTTGATTTTGAAACAACACCAGAAGCCGTTGGTGATACGCAACTGTGTACCTGTTTAACAAACAAAGATGGCGTTCGTTTATCTACGACTGAGCACCTTATTGCGGCGGTAGCGGCAATGGGTATTGATAATCTAATTGTTGAATTAGACAGCTCAGAAGTACCAATCATGGATGGTAGTGCATTACCATTCATCTATTTGTTACAAAAAGGCGGCATTAAAGAAGTAAATGCAGCTAAGCGCTTTATTCGTATTAAAGAAAAAGTACGTATTGAAGAAGGCGATAAATGGGCTGAGATCGAACCATACGATGGTTTCCACATCGATTTTGAAATTGCGTTTGATCACCCAGCAATCAATGAAAGCCGCCAACGTATCGGTTTAGATATCACGGCACAAAGCTTCACTGAAGAAATCAGCCGCGCACGTACTTTCGGCTTTATGAAAGATATCGAGTATATGCACGCTAACAACCTAGCATTAGGTGGTAGCATGGATAACGCAGTTGTATTGGATGAGTTTAAAGTACTAAATCCAAACGGCTTACGTTATAGCGATGAGTTTGTGAAACACAAGATCTTAGACTGTGTGGGCGATATGTTTATGACTGGCCACAACATTCTAGGTAAAATCACGGCTTATAAATCAGGCCATGATTTAAACAATAAACTACTTCGTAAAATTATGGCGACTGAGTCAGCATGGGAATGGGCAACATTCGATACCCCAGTAACGATGCCAGCACCAGGCCTAGAAGTAGCGACAGCTTAATCGCAAGCATATTACAGTTATAAAAAATGACGCTTTAAGCGTCATTTTTTTTGCCAATCATTTATCTAGAACTATAAGCCAAGAATCGCTTCAAGCTCGACCAACTGATTGATTTGATAGGTTGGTTTAATATCTTCTGGTAACTCAACCCCAGGATGTTGCAACCAGCAAGTGTCGATACCGACATTGTGTCCGCCTAAAATATCGCTGGCGGCGGTATCACCAACCATTAAAATCTGCTCTTTTGGCGGATTACCCATGAGTTGAAATGTATGTTGAAAAATTTCTGGGGCAGGCTTTGCTTTACCGACTAATTCTGAAATAACAAGCCAATCGAACATATCCTGTAGACCAGTGTGCTCTAGGCGTTTTTGTTGTAACTTAGCAAACCCATTGGTAATGATGCCTAGCTTGGCGTGTGGTTTTAATTTTGTTAGTAATTCAATGGCACCGGGTAGTGGCACACAAATAGAAGCCATAGCGTCTAAGAAGCCATCGTTCAGTGCTTTTGCTGGCACATCGAGTTTATTCGCCCATTCTGTAAAGCGAGTTATCTGCAGCTCACTAGCAGTAATTTCGTGCTTTTGATAAGCAACCCAAAGCGGCTTATTGGTTGCTTGGTAATGATGATAATCTGAATCAGTAAATTCTACGCCGTAATTAGCGAACATCACTTTTAAACCTTCAAATGCATTAAAGCTAAATAGCGTTTCATCGGCATCGAATAATACGTGGCTATACTTCATGGTTATCCTAATTACTGATTGAATAGAGTAGGGTGTAAAAATGGCGCCATTGCCAGTGTCAGCGCTTGTACATAAGTGCTTTCACGCGTAGCAAGGTGATTGGTTAGTAAGCCAATAGCGCCACCTTGTTGTTTAATATTAACGGTATTGAATGCATCATCCATGACATCACCTAGTTCTTTACCAGCTAGCAAGGCATCGTAAAAAGGTTGCGGTAACGGCAGGTTACTACTGCGACCAACGCTAAATTGTTGCGTGTTTGCAATCACCACAAAGGCAAAGGTTGCTGCGCCATAACTAAATTGTTCTGCGCCACCTTCCATTGCTGCATAAAAGTCGGCATCAAAGTGGTTTTGGCAATATTTAACACGGTTTTCAGCGCCAATACGGGTTTCGTCTTCGCCTAGCGGCTGATCTGGAACACCAGAAGGCGCATGTTCGCCTAGGCATTCAATCGTATGGTTTGGAAAGTAAAGACTAAAGACATGTTTAGCTGCGTTAATTTTAACAGGGTTCTTTGAACCGACAATAACACGTAATGTTTGTTTCAAGCCGACGACTCCATTATTTTCGACAGAGTCAGCAGTGTACCCGAGTGAGTTAAATCGGCAAGTCAACCGGGGCTAAATTTTCAAGTGCGCGCTTTTTCAAAATAATATCTTTAATTAACGGCGTTAAAACGAGCTCCATTGCTAAGCCCATTTTGCCTCCAGGCACCACAAGCGTATTAATACGAGACATAAAACTGCCTTCAATCATGCTCAAGTAGTAGGGAAAATCCACGTCATCTATGCCGCGAAAGCGGATAACAACAAAGCTTTCATCTAAAGAAGGAATATCTTTTGCGCTGAATGGGTTTGAGGTATCAACGGTAGGCACTCGCTGGAAGTTAATATGAGTACGCGAAAACTGCGGAGTAATATGGTTTATGTAGTCGTCCATTGAACGCACAATAGAGCCCATTACCGCTTCACGAGAGTGGCCTCGTTCAGAGGTGTCGCGAATGAGCTTTTGGATCCACTCAAGGTTAATAATAGGCACCATGCCAATCAATAAATCAACATGCTTAGCAACATCATGATTTTCATCGACAGCACCACCATGTAGACCTTCATAGAATAAGATATCTGTATTTGATTCTAAATCTTGCCAAGGGGTAAAGGTGCCCGGTAGTTGGTTATAAGGAACCGCTTCGTCGAAAGTATGTAAGTAGCGTCTGATTTTACCTTGTCCGGTTTCGCCATATTGGTAAAAAAGCTCCTCAAGGGCGCCAAAATCGTTAGCTTCTCGGCCAAAGTAGCTAATATGCTTGCCTTCTTGCTGTGCTTCACGGACTTTTTTATCCATTTCTGGACGTGTATAACGATGAAAGCTATCGCCTTCGATGAAGGCTGCATCAATGCTTAAGCTTCTAAAAATGTGCTTAATCGCATTGGTGGTTGTGGTAGTCCCCGCCCCAGATGAACCGGTAATAGCGATGATAGGGTGTTTAGCTGACATAATTATTCTCGTTATTGTTGATACCAGTCGGCTTAAATTGTTAACCATTCTAGCGTGTTAAATGGTCAGTTACTTAGCTCGATTGGTATTATCGTGCATAAAATCAATCAGTAGAAACTGATAAAAAACGAACACGTCCTAGTTATAAAGGTCGAGCATGGTAAGGTCAAGTGACTGGCGGATTAATTAACGCTATCATGGGCTGATAAAAATTAAAACGAGAGAACAACATGAAATTGATTTCGTCTTTACTTTTCGTCGCAGCAGGGACATTTTTAACTAGTCACGCACATGCAGCGATGCCTAAAAGCGAAATATTACTCGCTGATTTAGACACCCCATATGGTATGCAGGTGTCGCGAGTAACAGATGATAAAGCTTATAATAATCAACCATTTTTAGTTGATACAGGGCTTTACTATACCCATGAGGTTGTTGACGAAAATGGCCAGTCACAAACCGATATTGCGTTTTATAACTTTACATCTAAGAGCAGCGTGAATATCACCAACACGCCTGTCAGTGAATACTCGCCTACGCTGATGCCAAATCAGCAAGCCTTGTCGGCAATCGTGGTCGAAGCAGATGGCAAGCAAAAGTTATGGCAGTATCCATTAGCAGAAGAATCTGTTGCTAGCCGAGTTTTTGAATGGATTGAGCCGGTTGGCTACCACGCTTGGGGCGCTGATGAAGACCTGATCATGTTCATCTTAGGTGAGCCGCATACGTTGCAATACACTCGTGTTGCAGCTGCTAAACCGCGTGTCATTGCCGGTGATATTGGCCGTACTTTAATTTTTGATGAACACACAAACAGTTATTTGTTTAGTTATAACAAAAACAACCAGCATTGGGTTGCACGCTTTGCGCCGCAAACTGAGGAAGTTAATGACTTATTTAGATTACCGAAGTCGGTGCAAGACTTTGCTTTAATTGACAAAGACACTGTAGCCTATGCGGTTAATAACCGAGTTCATAAGCGCAGTTTGACAGAGCCTGAAGTAGTATCACAGTGGCTCGATTTAAGACGCTTTTGTGAAGGTTCAATCTCGCGTTTAAATTACAAACAGAGCAAGCTGGCATTTGTATGTAATAAATGAGTAACGGTTTCAGCCTGATTGCTGTACTGTGGCTAAACTATCCACGTTATATGTAAGGAACGCCTTTGTCTTTTTCTGCCGAGCAAGTGAGTGTACAGCTGGTAAAAGCGGGCTGCCGCAGTAATTTTAAAATTAAGAATATTAACGAATTTATGCCAGCTAGCTCAAAAGAGGCATTTTATGTTCATGAGCAAAGTGGCCAAGCAAAAATCGTTATTAGACCTATTTTTGAAGTATTCAGTGCTGATTTCGAGTCAATAGAGGGCATTACGCGTATCAAAGACTACTTTCACAGTAGTGAAATGACCCGTTTTCCGACGCGCATTTATAAAAGTGCACAGCCCATTCATTATGGTATTGCATTTAAAGTCACCTCACCTGAAGCGGCTGAGCAATTTATAACTAAGTTAACTGCTATTTTAGCGCAATAGAAAAGGGCCACATTGTGGCCCTTTTCGTATTTGCTTTAATTAGCGTTTAAGGAAGCTATTCACCGAGTTTAGCTCACGGTTTTTCAGTGCAATACAATCATTGACGCTTTCTTCAAGCTTACTAAGAGAGCGAGCATAACCTGGTACTTCAGTGATTTTATCGTTGAAGAAGGTTTTGGTTTTCTCTAGGCTTTTCGCATCGCAGCTTGCGGTTGTGAAGAATGGTAAGTTTGGAACAAAGAACGGCGGTAAGTTCTTAGTGATCGCATCGTAATTGTTGTAAATCCACTCAATAAACAGTGCTTCACGCTCTTTACCATAGCCTAACCCACCTAATAACGTACGCATATCAGAGGCTGTTACGTTATCTGTTAAGCTGTACTCTAGAACCGCTTTTTGTAACTCAGGTTTACCAAAGTAACCCATCGCTGCCAGCATCTTAGTACGCACTTGAGGATCTTTGGTGGTTTTAAAGGTTTGCTTGTACTTTTCAAGTAACTTGGCATCACCATGGTAAGCCGCAAGGTTTAAGTAAGTTGATGCTAAATATGGGTCAACATTTTCAGGGTTGCTTAAGTACAACGCCGCTTGCGCTTTTGCTGTATCAATCACTTTTTGATCTTGGCCATCAAAACCTAAACGGGCAATAACTTGCGCACGTAATTGCGATACCGCAGCGTCTTCACCTACTTTTGCTGTTAAGCCATACTGCTTCGCCGCAGGTGCAATGCTGTTACGGATAAACTTAGGCCATAGGTCACGGTTGCTGTCGTCTTCGAATACGCGTTTTTGAGCAGCAAGGTAACCTAATGCTGTGTTTGCCACTAATGGGTGAGCATCACTCACAAAAGCTTCTAAAGTTTGCATTAAGTGAGCCGCAGAGATAACACCTGCATCAAGTAATGAATCAACTGCAGAAAGTAGCGCTAAGCGCTCACGCACCGTTAGCTTGTCAGCAGCATTCTCTAATAGAGCATTAAACTGTGAGTCATTTAACACCCAACGGTAATAACCCATAGCCCCTTGATCTGGGTAAATCCACTCAGGTTCAAAGTCGAGAGTCAGTTGCTGTGTTTCTTTATTCAGCAGTACACTTGCGGTTTTAACTTTGTCGCCCGCACCATACTTAATAGAAACCGGAACATTCCAAAGCTGTGCAGGTGCATCAACGCCAGCATTTACAAAGCGGCTTTGGCTGATATTAATTTTCTTACCATCTTGCGTTACTTTAATAAGAGGGAAAGATGATTGTTCGATAAACGATTTCAGAACACTTGCTACATCTTTATTAGACGCTTCGCCTAATGCTTGCCAAAGATCGGCTGCTTCTGCATTTTTATAAGAGAATTTCTTCAAATAAGCACGAATACCCTGTTGGAATGCCTCTTCGCCTATCCAGTTTTCAACCATAGATAACACCGCGCTGCCTTTACTGTAAGCAAGGCCTAAGCCATCCATGATATCTGCTTCGGTTTTGATGGGCTTACGAATAGGCTTAGTACTTAAACGCGCGTCTAATGCCATTACATAATTTTGTGGTAAGTCTAAGTGTGATTCAAACTCTGGGTTGATTTGCGCAGTGATCTTCGCTGCCATCCAGCTTGCGAACGCTTCGTTTAACCATAAGTCATTCCACCATTTCATGGTAACTAGGTTACCGTACCATTGGTGCGCTAATTCATGGGCAATGATTGATACATTACGCTCTTTTTTACTGCGCGTTGCTGTTGCTAGATCTACCAGTAAAATGTCTTCACGGTAAGTAACTAGACCAGCATTTTCCATCGCGCCAAATGGGAATTCTGGCACTGCCACTGAGTCTAGTTTTTTGTAAACGTAAGGAATGCCAAAATAATCTTCCAGTGCTTTTAACACTCGAGGCATATTTTCTTTTGCGTAGTCAGCAAGATGAATTTTACCTTGTGGAGTCAGAACACGGCCAGGAATTGGCATGCCTTTAATTTCGAGCTCTTCAAATGGGCCGACAGCCATTGCTACTAAGTAAGAAGGAATCGGTGGTGTTTTGTCGAAAAAGTGCGTTGTCATATCGCCATCAACTTTGGTTTTTAATACCGGTGTATTGGCATACACTTTTTGTGATGTTGGCGCAGTGATTGTTAGTTGAAATGGAATTTTATAACTTGGCTCATCAAAAACAGGGAATGCGCGACGAGCATCACTCATTTCAAATTGTGTGAAAAGATAAGGCGTACCTTGATCTAGAGTTTTATATAAACCAACACTTTGACGGTTGTAAGGTGCTGTAAAATCAACTTTTAATGTGTATTTCCCAGGTTGAATTTTTTCATCACAAGAAAATTTAACTTTACCTGTTTTTAGCATTTCAGCGCTTAGGTCACAGTTTTCTGCACCTAAAATTTTTGCCATGCTAACGGCATAATCAATACCGTTTAATTCGATATAATTTGTCGCTTTTAGAACTTCTAGGGCAATTTCGGTATGACCAGAAAAATTGTCCTTTGCAGGATCAAGCGTAAGTGCTACTTGTTGTGAACTAGGCTTGGCAAGCTTTTCGATAACATATTCATTGGCATGGGCAGAGCTAACAGCAAGTGCAACACTCACCGTTAATAGGCTTTTTAAGAACATAAGTATCCCTGATTTTTTGTTGTTAGAAAGGCACCTGCTATGAGGGGCGAATCACCATGCTATCAGGTTTTAATTTGAACAGTAATAAATAGTTAGTAACAAAGTTTGTCAGCTAATTATGGCGGTCGATGAAACGTTGCCAATGCAGTTGTGGGTTTATTTGTCGCACATTTTGTAGCACGGTATTTAATAACTGCATATCAATAAAGCGTTGCTCATTGTAATCTTTAAAACCAAGTAAGTAGTTAAAGGCGTCTTTACAGTTGGCTTGCAGTGCGTGAATGCGAACTTGTTGTTCAAAGTTAAGTCGTAAGCTACTAATCGCAGTTTTCATACCTTGTTGATCAACACTGGGAATAGCGCATTTTTGTAAATAACCAGCGCGTTCACCTTCACCAGAAAACCAAATACGCACTTTTTCGCTATAGCGACCTGATTTAGCAGGTAAATCAAACATCAGCCGTTGCTGGTTTTGTTCGCTTAAATAGCTTAAGTATTGGTTAAGTCCTGCATCGAGTAATGCATTGTGGATAGGCACATAGCGGGGCTTTATCTTGCCATGAGTATGAAAATCAAAGCAGCGGACACCATCTAGGGTGACAATATTATCAAGGGTTAAATGGCCAATTTCATCACTGTATGCACCGGTGTAGTAGGCAAATAAAGGAAGCCAAAAGTGCCAGTGCTTAGCTTGTTCACGCACCAAACGCTGATCACCGTAAATGTAACCATTATATAGGGTATGTAATTCCATAGCCGAAAAGGGCCTACGGCCAAGATGGGACTTCAACCTAATACCTTGATAATAAAGATGTGTCGAAGAGTATACCTGATATACCCAAACCTCCTCAAGATGCGAGTTTCAGTTGGAATTAAAAGCGATTTAGGCAAGGCATTGATTGCAAGTAATAGTGGTTCTATTGTTAAAATCAATAACGCAGTATAAATCGCTTTTAAACCAACCCTTCGGGCGCTTCACAGGCACTTACTCTCATCGTTGTTACTTTTTAAAAGGGACTGCCATTGTTGCAAAGTAACGCCTTGATATTAAGCACCTGTGAAACGCTGAATTCTGCATCTTGAGGAGGTTTGGGTATAAGTATCAAGTTTCCAGCTTAACGACACTGCTATAAAAGTAGCAGTGTCGTTGTAAGACTAAGGATTGCTATTAATCACAAAGCGCTTTAGCTAGGCCAACCGGTTCGATTTCAACGCAAACTTGATCATCGTTCCAGTTTAAACCCACAAGTGCATCATCTTCGTTAAGGTCTTCAACCCACTCATCAAGAAATTCGTCTAGGCCAATTTCAACGGGCGTATAGTCTTGCCACTCGTCTTTACATTGTGCTTTTGCAGCATCTTCAGTGCCCCAAAGTAATAGCACATCTGTGTCGCTAAATTGGTTTGATTCACAGACAACAAAACCACCATCTTCGGCACCCAGTGCCCACATAGATTCGTTCAAACGAACTTTTTCTACAAAGCTAACTAATTCTGATTCAATTTCGATATCGCTCATTTGCGTAACCCTTATCTTTATATTCGTGGATCTGTTTGTTGTACCGCCGCTTTATCGGCGAATTTATGATAAAAATCAACTAAGTTTTTTAGTTGGCTAAAATCAGTTAATTCACGGAAGCGGATCCAATCTAGCAAGCAGTATAAACTGATGTTGAGGTATTCACAGCTTTTAAATACTGGCTCTGATAAATGACTATTTAAATAGGCTAATGTTTCAACAATTCGTTCATTCTGTAAATTAAAAAATAGTTTGTCGCTGTTGGTATCAAACCCTGAACGCTGACAAAGTAAAATTTCTACCAGTGAATCATTGCAGGCATTGATAATGGTTAAATAGTTCTCTTGCTGCCAGCTAAGTAACGGCTGATCAGCTTTCTCGAGCAAGTAGCGAATAATTGAGTTGGAATCACATAAGGTAAAATCATGGTCGATTAATACAGGAATTTTTCTGGCAGGGTTGTGGGCAATCATGGTTTGTCTGTCTTGCTCAGAGAAAATATCCAAATTAATAAAATCAATAGGTAGGTTATTAAGTGCCGCCCAAATTCGAATACGGCGCACAAAAGGTGATGTGGTCGAGCCTAGTAATTGCATGATGGTATCCTTTGCAAAAAAAAGCCGCTGTGAAGCGGCTTTTTGAAATCAATTTGTAAATTAGTCAGTACGGCTTGTTACTTCGAGAAGGTGATAACCAAACTGGGTTTGCACTGGACCTTGTACTTGGTTAATTGGTGCAGAGAATACGACTTTGTCGAATTCAGGAACCATCATGCCAGGGCCAAACTCACCTAATGCACCGCCATCTTGACCTGATGGGCAATTAGAATGAGCACGAGCAAGTTCTGCAAAGTCAGCTCCTTGCTCAATTTGCTGTTTTAAATCTAAACAGTGAGCTTCACTGTCTACGAGAATGTGTCTTGCACTGGCTACTGCCATAACATCTCCTAATGTGTGTTTTAGTATTAAATTACTAGTTTAGTTCAATATTTACCGAACGAAAAATTAAATTTATTTTGCAGTCAGCTCAGCTTCAATTGCATCGCGTAAAGTCTGCGATTGTGGCTTGGTTTTACTGTTAAAGCGCTGCACTGTCTTACGATCTGCAGACACTAAGTATTTGTAAAAGTTCCAGTTAGGTGAGCTTGTAACTTCGTTTAAATGTTTGAATATGGGGTTTGCATCACTTCCGCGAACGGCACTGGTAGCCAACATATTAAAAGTCACCCCATAATTGATGAAACATACTTTTGCAGTGTCTTTTTCATCGTCTTCTTCTTGGAAAAAGTCATCAGATGGAAAACCCAATACAACTAAGCCCTGGTCTTTGTATTCCTTATGGAGAGCTTCTAAGCCTTCAAATTGACCTGTAAAGCCACAATTACTTGCGGTATTGACGATTAAAAGTGGTTTGTTTTTGAATTCGCAAAAATTAATAGACTCTTTCGAACGCAATTTCCTCATCGTAACATTGGTGAAATCATCACATTGGCTGCTTGCTTTAGGCGCTTCTGCGGCTTCAGTGGTTTGTGCTGCAAGGTTTGTTGTTATTAGGCCTGCTGCAAGTAACAAGGCATATTTATACATAGTTATTTCCCGCTAGTTATTTGTGTTGAATATACGCTAATATGCGGCAAAGTGATCATTTAATTTCAGCTATTTATGACGATTCGAAAAGCAACACAAAACGATTTAACTGACATAGTCGCTATTTATAACGAGACCATTCCTGGGCGTATGGTAACCGCAGATACAGAAGAGGTATCGGTTGCAGACAAACAAGCTTGGTTTGAAAGTCACACAGAAAAAAGACCGATCTTTGTTTTTGAGCAACAAGGTAAAGTGCTCGCTTGGTTAAGCTATAAGTCTTTTTATGGCCGCCCAGCCTATGATGGTACTGTTGAAATTAGCATTTATATCACACAACAAGCTCAAGGGCAGGGGCTTGGAAAACAATTGCTTACATTTTCAGAACACCATGCAAAAACGCTCGGCATTAAGGTTTTGTTGGCCTTTATTTTTAGTCATAATCTACCAAGCATAAATCTGTTTAATCGTTTTAATTACAAGGTCTGGGGAGAACTTCCTGAGATTGCGATTATGGATAATAAAGCATACAGCCTGACAATTTTAGGTAAGCGTTTAGACAGTTAATTCGTTAAAAGCTAATAAAAAATGCGGTACAAATTGTGACCCATTGCGATTTTAGGCTACGCTAAAATAGGTATTTATTATTAAGCGAGTCTAGTCTACTGTGCGAAGAATTTTAATTGTTGATAGCAATAGTGTTTTAGCAATGCGGGTCAAGGTTCTACTTGAGCTCATTGGTTGTAGGGTTGAGCTATTACATTTTGCAATGGTCGATGATGCTGTTTTAGAGCAAGACTTTGATCTTGTGGCTGCGTCTCATGGTGTGCCAACCACAGTTATTAAAACGCTAATGGGGGTATTCTCACAAGAGCACTTCTTGCTGTTAGCGCCTAAAGCGCAGCGTAGTGATTTACTTGAACATTTTAGTGAAGTAAATCGCTTGTTACCTAATGCTGTGGTGATTTACCCCTTTTTTGCAAATAAAGAAATTAGCTCTTTATTAGAGGGGGTGCTTGAGTTAGAAAGTAACAATATTCTTCAACTTCCTACAGTACTTCTTGTTGACCATAGCGCAGAACGTTTGGCTCAAGTTGCCCTAAATCTAAAAGGGGCACATATTAAAACTTACACCGCAGATAACACAGCATCAGCTCTGGATGTTTTTAAAGAGCACAATATTGATTTACTCATCAGCGATTTTACTTTTCCTAATGGTACAGGCCTTGAGCTCTTTAATAAGCTCAAAACACATCAGCCAAATAGTCGTTGCTTGCTTTATACCTCAAAGCCTGACCAAGTCTCAATGGTAGCGGCTATTCGCCAAGGGGTGGAAGATGTTCTTATTAAGCCGGTTGATGATAATAGTTTATTGCAATCAGTACATAAACTTTGGCAAACCGAATTATTAAGACGCCACAACACTGAATTAGTTGAGCGTTTGCAAAATACCGTTGATGCACTCATTGAAAAAGACAGTTTACTTCGGGTCATTTTTAAACATACCCCAGATGCCATTATTTTATTTGAACGCGGTGGTAAGGTTATAGAAACTAACGACGCCTGTGAGCAGCTTTTTGAAAAACCGTTAAAAGAGTTTGAGAATTGCTCGGTATTTGAGTTTTTTGATGTTGCTTCAACTGAGCGAATTAAAGATAAGATCGCGACTTTAAATAAGAACCGTCAGTTTAGTTGTGACTTGCGACTACTCAAGAAAAACGGCAGCGAGGTGCCTTTAGTTGGCTCGTTTAACGAAATTGATCATCATGGTGAAATAGCATTAGCGGTGATCTTTAAAAATGTAACGCACCTTAAAGAGAAAGAAGATTTACTCGTTGAAGCTAAAGACTTACTTGAAGAAGAGGTTAAAGCACGTACCGCACAGCTAGAGCATGCTAAAAATGTGGCAGAAGCAGCAAGCCATAGTAAATCTGAGTTTTTGGCTAATATGTCTCATGAGCTAAGAACACCGATGCATTCTATTTTAAGCTTTGCTCGGTTTGGGCTTGATAAGGTTGCCAACGATGATTTAAGTAAAGACAAGTTAAACAAATACCTATCGAGAATTGAGCAAAGTGGTGAGCGATTATTGTCGCTTCTAAATAACTTGCTCGATCTATCGAAACTTGATGTCGGGAAATTCCCGTTCAATCCGCAAAAGCATAACTTAAGCAATATTATAAAAACTAGTATTGATGATGTGTCAGGCACAGCCCTTGAAAGAAATATAGCAATTCGGCCGATAGGTTTTGAACAAGGTATTGTGCTTGATTGCGACGAAGAACAAGTGAACCAAATTATGCGTAACTTGATAGGTAATGCACTGAAATTTAGTGAACCGAATAGTGAAATTGATATTAGTTTAGCGGTCAATGAGCAGATGGCCGAAATCGCTGTTATTGACCGAGGAATAGGTATTCCTGAACAAGAGCTCGAAAAGATTTTTGCTAAGTTTGAGCAAAGCAGTAAAACCAACAGTGGTGCGGGAGGCACCGGGCTTGGATTAGCTATTTGTCGTGAATTTGTAGCCTTACATCAAGGCACTATTTCGGCAAGTAACAATGAGTACGGGGGCGCCACTATTTTGGTGCGGTTACCCTTAGAAATAGACTTGCCGCAACACTTGGCAAACGAGCAGCAATCTATATCGATCAATTAATAAAAGGGAAGAGATAATTATGGCCTTGAAACGTATTTTAGCGGTAGATGATGAACCATTTAATTTAGAGATAATTGAAGAGATCTTAGAGGATCTTGAATTTGAGTTGAAAATGGTTAATAGCGGCCCTGAATGTTTAGAAGTCGTAGAGAAGTTCGACCCACAAGTGATTTTACTTGATGTGAGTATGCCACAAATGAGTGGTTATGACGTATGCCGTAAGCTGAAAGAAAACCCCAATACGCAAAAAATTATTGTGATGTTTGTCTCAGCCAGAGGCACTGTTGAGGAGCGCATGGAAGGCTACTCCGTCGGAGCAGAAGACTACATTGTGAAGCCATTTAGCCATAATGAGCTCAAGCTTAAGCTACAGCATTTAAATCAAGTGCTGATTGAAAAAGAATCGCTAGAACAGCAAGTTGAAGATGCGACTTCAACTGCATTTAATGCTATGGCAAATAGCAGCGAAATGGGTCAAATTGTTAACTATATAGAGCATATAGGCTCGATTGATAATGAACAAGAACTCGGTAGAGCCTTTTTAAATTGCCTAAGCGCATTTGAGTTGCAAAGTAACGTTGAGTTTCGGTTACATAATGAAATATTACATTTTTCGGTGTCGGGTGTGTGTTCGCCAATTGTGATCGAGCTGTTTGAAATGCTGAAAAGTAAAGGGCGTTTGCATGAGTTCTCAAATCGGATTTTAGTTAACTATGAAATGATTAGTTTGCTTATCTTGAACATGCCGGAGCAAGATCCAGATAAACACGGTCGAATTCGAGATCATATTTGCTTTTTAGTGAGTGTTACTGAGCAGCAGCTTAAAGCGATTATTACAAAAAAAGAGCTCCTTGAGCAGCAACAACAATTGAATGATGCCGTGAGTAAGGTGCATAGTAAATTTACGGGCTTGATTGAGCTTTTAAACGAAAACCGTATCAATAACGAAGCGATTTTTAAGCAGCTTCAAGAAGATTTAGAGCAACGTATACCGACTATGGGCTTAGATGAAGATCAGGAGGTGTTTATCTACCAAAAGGTCGACGAAACCATTCAAAACTCAGTGGCCCGTGAAGAGTCGGTTAAAGGCGTAAAAGCGGCTTTTAAAGAGATTGAGAATGACCTATCGCAATTATTAAAACGATAGAGTAAAGCTAGCTATCAAGCATCTCTTGGCAGACCTTTTTCAACAATACGAATTAAGCGCGCAGTTTTACGAAGCTTTAACTGGAGCTTATTTTTTTGTTGAGCAAGTGCCCACTCGATATGCTCTGCGACTAAAGGCGTGGCTGTTGTTAATCTTTGCTCTAAAGCCTCGATTATTTGCTCGTGGTAATCAGCGTTACCCAGTCCTACTGCCAGATTTCTTAACCAACGCTCGTGGCCAATCCGGCGAATAGGGCTGCCTTCGGTATTTTTAAGAAAGGTTGCTTCATCCCATGCAAATAAAGTCAGTAAGTCTTGATCTTTAAGCTGCTTTCTTGGGTGAAAGTCAGCTTCATCGGTGAGCTGACCATAGCGATTCCATGGGCACACTAACTGGCAGTCATCACAGCCATAGACGCGATTACCTAATAGTGGGCGATACTCTTCTGGAATAGCGCCTTGCAACTCAATAGTAAGATAAGAGATACATTTACGGGCATCAACTACATAAGGCTCGACAATTGCACCAGTTGGGCACAGTGTCATACAGGCAACACATTTACCGCAACCTTCAAAACTATTTTCTTCATCAATAGGCAGCGGTATATCAACAAACAGCTCACCTAAAAAAAACCAAGATCCCGCTTCTTTATTGATTAATAAACTATGTTTTCCACGCCAACCTAAGCCTGCTTTTTCGGCCAGTTGCCTTTCAAGTACAGGGGCAGAGTCAACAAAAGGACGAAAACCGAGCTGGCCAACTTGCTGCTCTATTTGCTGGCCTAACTTTTTCAAACGGTTACGAATTAACTTGTGATAATCACGACCTAATGCATAGCGACTGATGTACGCTTTGTCGGTTTGTTTAAGGTTTTTAGCAAAACTCGCATCAGGCGGCAGGTAGTTCATTTTTACTGAGATGACTCGCTGCGTGCCAGGGACCAGCTCTGCAGGGCGCGCTCGCTTCATACCATGGGCTGCCATGTATTCCATCTCACCGTGATAGCCTAAATCTAACCAGCGTTGTAGCTGAGCTTCGTGCTTAGTTAGGTCAATATCAGTGATCCCGACTTCTGCAAAGCCAAGGTCTTTACCCCATTGCTTTATTTGCAGTGCGAGTTGTTCATAATCAATAGCGGGTGTTGTCACGGTCAATAAAAAAGTAGCCAAGAAGCGGCTACTTTAACATAGTTTGAGGTAGGCCCTGAACAATAATCACTTATTGCAGGGTAATTCTATCGTCAGTAATAACAGCGATTAGTAATCCGTACTCGACGTCGTTTTCAGTAAAAGCACGCGATAATCCACCTTTACTGTTTTGTCTCAAAGTGTTGTTGCTGATCAAATCATCTAGGCTCTGACTAATGGCATCTGTATTATTACTTTGCAGGATAATGCCGCATAGTTGATTTGAACACTGCATATCATAAACATTAATGTTTGCGTGCTGTTCCTGATATTTCATTGCTTAATCGTAAACCAACTCTCTAATTTGCGCTTTGTTGGCATCAGTTAAGCCATTTGCTAATTCAGCAACATAATCTTGAATTTGTGCAAATCCCATTTCATTTAATGGCTGTGTATTAAACACTTTTTGACCGCTTTCTTTGTCTGTTACGAGTTCATCAAATGAGCTTAGTGCATTGATAGAGGTTTCTGTGTTGGCAAAAGCATCGTTAGAACTTAGTGAGTCTGTTTCTTGTGTTGAATGCGGGTTTATTTTTGCTTGAACTGTTGATGATTCAGTAGCAAGGGATGTGGTTTCTTCTGCTGTTACTACAGCCGAAACACTGTATATAGTGTTATCCTCAAGCAGGTTAACAACTTTATAAGTAATAAAAAGCGTGCATAGCGTGAGCACTGCAAAGAAAACATTTTTCATTTAAATTCCCTTTTTATGTTTTCTTATACAGTACTGTAACTAAATGAATTAAGTCAATTTTTACACAAAGCGTTTTAATTGCTCTTGGGTTTGTTGGCTTAGTTTGTGCGACTGCTGGCAATCCGCGAGTGATTCATCAATTTGTTGTTTCGCTTGCTCGCCTAAAGCAACTATTTGCTCAACCGTTTGATGAGTGTGGGTTTGGGTTTGCTCTAATAAGTGCACTGCGCTAACAATTTGCTGCAGTTGTTGTTGATTTTGCTCAAATTCACCAAGCATATTAGTAAAACCTGTAGAGGTATTACTAATAGCGGTTTCAGCTTCACTCGAATGGCTAATTAATTGCTCAGATTCTTTATTTGTTTCGCTTACCAGACTATTCATTTGATTAATAAAGTCACTGATCTGGCGGGTTGCGTCGTTCACTTTGACAGATAGCGATCTGACTTCATCGGCAACCACAGCAAAACCACGGCCGGCTTCACCAGCTCGTGCTGCTTCAATTGCAGCATTGAGAGCAAGCAAATTGGTTTGATCCGAAAACTCTTCAACCATTTTTAAAATGGCACGAATGTTCTCGCTGTTTTCTTTAAGGCCAGACACTGTTGCTGAGAAGTTACCCAAAATTTGGCTAATCATCGCGACCTTTTTAACTAATGCCGATAACTCAGTGGCTGAGTGCTTTACAAAGTTTAAGTGCTCACTATTAACATGGTGCACGCTATCAGTGTTCGCTGAGATATTCTCAAGGCTTGAAGTTATTTGGTTACTCGAATCAGTAATGGTTTGACTGAATTTTATTTGCTGGTGGCTCATTTCTGCGGTTTGCTGCATTGAATGAGTCATCTTTGAACTACTATCTGCACTGGCTTGTGCACTTTGATAAGTAGTTGCTAATAGGTTTGCTAAATGAACTGTAAAGGTATTGTACTGTTCACTTAAATCACGAAATTCATCGTAGGTAAAATGCGGTAACTTGGCAGATAAATCGGCATCATGGCGGTTGATTTGCTCAAGTGTATCGCGCATTGCTTGCACTGGGCGCACAATTAAAAAGCGCATGTAGAAAATAGTAAAAATAAAGCTCGCGATGATAACAAAGGTCATTAACCAAAATAGTCCCATGCCAGCTTGTTGCTCTGAAAGACTGCTATAAAGCCAGATCAAAGTAATGGCTTGAAACGCAAACACAAAACCTAAATTACCGACAATTTTACGTGTAAGAGTGTAAAAGAAAGTTTGTTCGATAAAATTGTAAATGCGCATATAGCTACTCATTAAGGTGTTGTGTTGATTCATTTTGGCGTAATTTTTTATTATTCAATGTCACATAATTCAACAGTATAGCTTAGTTTTGTTGAGTTACAGTGACTGCAGTGTCATTTGTGTATGACACGGGAAATTAGTAAAAATACCATCTACGCCATACTCTAGCATTAATTCGATATCTTCCACTTTATCGACCGTGTAAGCATAAACTTGAAGGCCGCGTTGTTTTGCATCAGCAACAAACTCATGGTTTATAAAGTTTTTATCTACATGAATGCTATAGGCATGCAGTTTTTGCGCAAACTCGCTGTAATTAATTGGAATAGAAGCGGTGAGTGCGCCAATCTTTACCCAAGGCAGTTTTTGCTTGAGCCACATTAGTTGGTGATGATCGAATGAAGAGACTAACAGGTTATCTCTAGATATCTTTCCTGCACTGACATTTGACTCAATAAGCTCAACAAATTTATCTAGCGAAAAAGTATGTTTAAGCTCTAAATTAAGTAAAGTTTTATCACCAACCCAATCGATTGCCTGTTGTAAAGTGGGCACGCACTCGCCATTGCCTGCATCGTATTGTTGAATTTGCTCTTTTGAGCAGGCGTTTACTTTACCGCGACCAGAGGTTGTACGATCAAGCCAAGTGTCGTGAATAATCATGTAATCATCAAGGCAGCTTTGCACATCAATTTCGATGCCATCTACTGCTAAATCAACAGCTGCGATAATGGCGCTTTGAGTATTTTCTGGATAGGTACCACTGGCACCTCTGTGAGCGAATACTTTCATCATTGCTTATACCTACGAGTCACTGACCATGTTTCATAAAAAGCGGCACTAATTATTAATGCGCCACCAATAAGAGTGCTAATTGAAGGTTGCTCATGCAAAATTAAAAAAGCGAAAAACGTACCGTATAAAGGCTGCAAACACGATATCAAACCGGCGGTTGAGGCTGATAAGTTTTTTAGGCTTGCTGCAAACAGTGAATGCGGTGCTGCTGTAAAAATAACCCCTACGGTAATTAATAGCAGCCAATTTATTGTATCAACTTGTAATGGCGGTACTTCGACAAAGGCGCACAGCATAATGCAGGCGATCCAGGTTTGATAAAGCATGGTTTGTGGGCCACCATATTGACTAAAATAACGCTTGTGAACGATATTCCTAAAAGCAAAAAAGAACGCTGATAATATACCAATTGCAATTCCTAAGGTTACATCATTGCCTAAGCTGGCATCAGGAATAAGTAAATAAATACCCAGCATCACCACCAAGGCACTAAAAATATCTTTGAGCTGCGGTTTGCTGCCATGAAAAAAAGGCTCTAAAAATACCGTGATAACAGGGTAAGTAAAAAAGGCAATCATACCGACAGCAATACCTGCCAATTGCATGCCTGCAAAGTAGGTGAGCCAATGAATTCCGACAGTTACACCAAGTAATAAGGCTATAAGATAATCACGACGAGAGTGAAGCTTGATGGCTTTCTTTTGCAATGCGAGTAAGACCAGTAGCGCACAGCCTGCAATTGCTGTTCGGTAAACGGTAATATCTAATGCACTCAGGCTAACCAGCTTGGCGAATAATGCAGTACCACCAAATAGGAGTACTGCAATGTGTAAGTACATTAGGCTTTGTTTGTGCGCCTGCATTACAAACCTTATTATTGTTGTTATTAACTCTCTTTTTAACGGTAATCCTTTACTTTGTAAACTCCCCAAATGGGCTAATCCATTCGTTTAGTTCCAATATTTCCAACCTTGTAAGTAATAGTGCAGCACATTTGGCTCATCAAGTGTCGATACTTTTTCATTGCTAGCGCTAATGTCTGGAGTAAAAATAAACAGTTGTGCGTCATTTTCAGGGCGGTAATAGCGGGTGTTAACAGGCAATACTTGGTGGTTGCTACACATTAAGTTGCAAGCCATAACAAAGCCCCATTCACCAAAAGAAGGCACATTCAAGTGATAAGGCAAGGTATGAGCAAAGCCTGCAGCACTGAGCGTGTTGTTGATAGACCAAAATGCCTGTTTCGCAAAAAATGGACTGGTAGCTTGGGTTACCACAATACCGTTATTTAGCATTCGTGTTTTTACCAGTTGATAAAACTGCTGGCTATAAAGCCGTGCTAAATTGATTGCTTTTGGATCCGGTAAATCAATAAAAATAATATCGAACAGCTGTTCGCTTTGCTCAATAAAGACATAGGCATCTTGATGAATAACAGTCACTTTAGGGTCACTGAGTGAGTGCTTGTTAAGTGTTGTGAGGTTGTGATTAGTTTGCGCAAGCCTAGCGACTGCTGGGTCTAAATCGACGAGGGTAATAGACTCTACTTGCGGGTATTTCAAAAGTTCTCTCGCTGCTAAGCCATCGCCACCGCCTAAAATGAGAATACGCTTTGCATTGCCATGACGCACCATAGCTGGATGAATAAGCGCTTCGTGATAGCGATACTCATCAATCGATGAAAACTGTAAGCCACCGTTTAAATAAAGCCGAATATCATCTTTATGACGAGTCAGTACAATTTGTTGGTAGGGCGTTTGTTCTGAGTGTACAACACGGTCATCGTAGATTTGGCTTTGCCAAATATGGGTGAGCTGTTTACTGGCAAATAAACAAAGCACCAATATTGAGCTAACTAAAACAAGAGTGAGCCTCAGTACTTTTCGACGGTTTGGGCTGATATGGTCGATAAAGTACCACAGCAATAATAGCGCAATACTCAGATTCATTAAGCCAAAGCTTAGGGCTGTTTTAAAAACCCCAAGCCAAGGTAAAAATAAAAAAGGAAACAGTAACGTCGCGAGCAGTGCACCAAAGTAGTCAATAGATAACACGTTGGCGAGGTTTGCTTTTAGCGCATAATGTTTTTCCATTAGGCGACTTAAAAGCGGAATTTCTAAGCCAATCAAAACCCCTATTAACGTGGTGAGTAAAATACTAATTGCTTGCAGTGGTAAGCCAAACGCATAACAGAAATACAGTAATGGCACACTCAAGCCGCCAAGTAGTGCAAGCAGTAGCTCAAAACCAATAAAATACACCAGCAATGGCTTATCAGGCACAAAACGCGAAAAATAAGAGCCAACTCCCATTGCCGCCATATATACGCCAATTGTCAGGGAAAATTGAGTGATGCTATCACCCAAAAAGTAGGCACCGGTAGTTGCAATCAGTAGCTCATAGATAATAGAGCAAAGGCCAGCAACAAAAATACTAAACAGTAAAATGTGGCTTTCGCGAATTGATTTATTTACCACCTGGGCCGCCTCGTGAACGGAAACCTGCACTACCAATACTTTGTTCACGTAATTGTTTATCAACGCTTATCGTGAGGTGGTGATAGGAGTAAACTTGCCAATCTTGCTCTTTGTCACCTTTGCCATATGCCAAGAAAGAAAAGAAGAGCACGGGTGCTAAAAACAGTAAGACAATAGGCCAAACTGAGATACGTGATTCCATTGCTTTTATAGCTTCAGGATTTAACTTATTGATTGGCTTATAAGTGATATCAGTTCCTTCACGCTTTGCCTCTAAACGATGCAGCATTACAAACAGCGCTACACCACCAATAAAACCAGAAATCCATAACAGCGGTAGCATGAAATTGCTGTTACCTTTGATTGGGATAATACGAAATGTATAACTGAAATGTTCGGCACGTTTATTTGGGCCGAAAGTACTGCTGACGTAGGCGCTATATTGTCCCTTTTTAGGGAAGTGAACATCGTGGTGAGTATAGTCACGGTACTCAGTCCATTTACCATCTGAATCGTGTCCGGTTTCAGCCCAAAGTTCATCAGAGTAACTAAATAAATAGTGACCATCAGGGTCAAAAATTTCGATATCAATGGCTTTCCATGAGTTTAAAGGCAGTCTGCCTTTTATTTCTAAGCGCATCATTTGGCCATCTTCTGGCACTGTAAATAGGTAGGCTTTGTCTTGTCCGTCGTAGTCTTTAAAGTTGCCATATTGGCCACTAATAAGTGGCGCTTGTAGATCTGCACGTATCACTAAGCAAACAACAAATGTGATAGCGGCAATTATAAAAAGCTTATAGATGTTCATCCATTACTCCATAAATAAGCTTAAATAGCGATAGTGATGATAACAGCTACACAGATTGCAATGCTGCTTTCAATAACCGCAACAGCGGTGTTTTTGTCGTGCATTGCTTGGTCGAGCGAAATTTTGCTAAAGATAATTTTATCAACGAGGTAACGCACAATTGGTAAAATTAAAAAGCCAAATAATGCGTCAATAAAGAATAAGCTTAAGCTCTGTTGCCAAGTATGAAAGCCACCAATGAGCGCATGACACAAGATAATAGCTAACGCCAACATGGTGCCAGAAAAGCTAAGTGCAACGGCTTTGTTGCCTTTTTCGAGCTGTTCATGAAGATTAAAAGCAGTGAGGTGATCATAGCCTTTGGCAAAAATGATCAGCATTAGTTGCCCTAAAAAGTAAAACACAATGGCCGATAACCAGGTGCCTTCTCCGGTTAATGCGCCACCAATAATCAGTGCCGCGGCCATATAGTTTGCCGCTTGTACTAGGCCTACAGCCTCGTTTTGTTGGTTAATTAATTGCTCTTGGTTACAGAACAAACGCAGCAGTAATTTGTCATTTAAAATACGTGAGCAAGTCAGCAGCACCATACCTAATACGCTGTACAGTGATACATTCATTAAATCACTTAGCAAACCTTGGCTAGGTCCAGCTAAAACAAAGCCATAAATAATGGTAATTGCCCCTAAGTAGCCGCCAATAGATAAACCTAAAGCACTGTTGGCATTATCGGTTAACTGGCTGGTGGTGTTATAAGGGGTCGCTAAATTATACGATAGCTTTGCAAGGGCGATGATTGCAATGAACAGACCTATGTAGGCGCTGTTATAGGCCATAGTTGATAGGTAGTGGGTTAAGTTAATATCCATATAATTTTGTTAGCTTGTTGTTATTTTCCGAAAATATTAACACAGAGTGTTTATTGCAAAGAATATCAAAGCGTCATTTTTGGTAGAATTAATCAATTTCTTAAAAGTTTCATAGCTTTTGCCTGTCTCATTGTTAGGTTATGGGTTAAAATAACAACATAACCAACTAACAAGATAGTGAATGTCAAAACAGGATCCCAATCTCAGTCGAGAACAAGAAAAGTACGAAAACCCCGTCCCTAGCCGTGAGTTTATACTTACTCACTTAGAATCTCGCGCCAAACCAGCAAACTTCACGCAACTTTGTGATGAATTACAAGTGAATGATACAGAGCGTCAAATTGCGTTTAAACGTCGTTTACGTGCTATGGAGCGCGATGGTCAACTGTATTTCAATAAGTTTAAATGCTACGCGTTGATAGATGAATCAGGCCTTGTTAAAGGCAAGGTCATTGGTCATCGTGACGGATTCGGCTTTTTAGAAGTTGAAGGTGAGAGTAAAGATTGGTTTATCGCAAAGCACCAAATGAATATGGTGTTGCACGGTGACATTGTGCTTGCTAAAGGCAATCGTAAAGGCTCAAGTGGTAAATGCGATGCACGTATCATTAAGGTACTGACTAATGAGCGTGCGCCGATTGTTGGTCGCTATTTTGTTGAGCATGGTATTGCAGTTGTTGTGGCTGAAGACCCACGTATAACGCAAGATATTATGATACTACCGGGTAGTGAAAATGGCGCGCGCCACAACCAAATGGTGCAGGTGCAAATTACCCAAAACCCAAGCCGACATATGAATGCAGTGGGCAAAGTCACTGAGGTACTGGGTGAGCACTTAGCACCGGGTATGGAAATTGAAGTTGCACTACGCAATCACGATATTCCCCACGTTTGGCCAGAAGCGGTTGAAAAGCAAGTTGCTCATTTAGGTGAGTTTGTTGATGAACAAGCAAAGCAAGGTCGCGTTGATTTACGTGACTTACCGCTAGTTACAATCGACGGTGAAGATGCCCGTGACTTTGATGATGCCGTTTACTGTGAGCGCAAACCATCAGGTGGTTGGCGTTTATGGGTAGCTATTGCCGATGTGTCGCACTACGTAGGTATGAATACGCCTCTGAATAAAGAAGCGATTGAACGTGGTAACTCAGTTTATTTCCCTGAGCAAGTTATTCCGATGCTGCCAAAAGTGCTATCGAATGGCTTGTGCTCATTGAACCCAGAAGTTGACCGTTTATGTATGGTTGCTGAGATGACGGTGTCAGAAGCGGGTAAGTTGTCTGGGTATAAATTTTACGAAGCGGTGATGAATTCACACGCTCGTTTTACCTACACTAAAGTGAATGCGATTTTACAAGGCGATGAAAAGCTGCGTGAAGAGTACGCCCAAATGGTGCCACATTTAACTGACTTACAGCAAATGTACATGGCACTTAAAGCTGCTCGCCAAGAGCGTGGTGCGATTGAGTTTGAAACCTTAGAAACGCGCTTTGTGTTTAATGCACATCGTAAGATCGAATCAATTGTGCCTGTGGTTCGTAATGATGCACACAAACTTATCGAAGAGTGCATGATTTTAGCGAACGTATCGGCAGCACGTTTATTAGAAAAGCACGAGGCGAGTGCGCTTTACCGTGTACATGATGAACCAGATGCTGAAAAGCTTGGCTTTTTCAGAAACTTTTTATCAGAGCTTGGCATCGAAAGTGCGATTTCTGATGAACCAACACCAAAAGAAATCACCCAAGTGTTGGCAAAACTAGGCGACCGCCCAGAAGCTGAGCTTATTCAAACCATGTTGCTACGCTCGATGAAGCAAGCGGTTTATCAGCCTGATAATATTGGCCACTTTGGTTTAGCTTTACCGGCCTATGCGCACTTTACATCACCTATTCGTCGTTACCCTGATTTGGTAGTACACCGTGCAATCAAAGCAGTGCTTAAAGCACAAGGTCAGCAAACATCCGGTGAATATGCATACACTGATGACGAAGTTGATATTTTAGGTGAGCAGTGTTCAACCACTGAACGCCGTGCAGATGATGCAACTCGCGAAGTAGCTGATTGGCTCAAATGTGAATATATGCAAGACCATGTTGGTGACGAATTTGGTGGGGTGATCTCATCGGTGACTAACTTTGGTTTATTTGTGCGCTTAGACGACTTACAAATTGACGGTATGATCCATGTAACCAATTTAGGTAATGAATACTTCCACTACGATGGTGCTAAGCATTGCTTAATTGGTGAACAAACACACAGCGTTTTTCGATTAGGCGATAAAGTAACGGTTCAGGTTTCATCTGTAAGTCTTGATGAGCGACGCATAAATTTAGTGTTAGCCGGTGAAGCGCAACAAGACCGTTATGCGCGTCGTCGTAGTGCATCGTCAAAACCAAGTGTTCGTGCACAGCTTAAAGCAGGTAAAATTCCTGGTAAAAAAGCACAATCTAGCCGCCCTGAGGCAAAATCAGGCGACAAAGAGAACGAAAAACGTGGCAAGTCTTCTCCTTCTTCTAAAGGGCGAAAAAAGCCCAATAGTAAACAAGCAGATGCTGTAAAAGCTGGCAAGAAGAAGAGTAAGAAAAAAGCCACCAAAAAGGCAAAAAGACCGGGTAAGAATGCCCGCAAACAAAGTAGCCGAGGAGCAAACAATACGTGAGTAATGAATTAATTTTTGGTTTTCACTCAGTTGAAGCAATATTAGCAAAAGAGCCTGAGCGCTTTTTAGAAATATACGCTTTAAAAGGGCGTGAAGATAAACGTTTAAACCCGGTTATTGACCAAGCACGTAAATTCGGTATTTCTGTACAATTTATGCAGCGTAAAGCGCTTGATAACAAAGCAAATGGTGAGCAGCACCAAGGCATTATCGCTAATGTAAAAGCGGCGCGTATGTATAACGAAAAAGATCTTGATGAGATCATAGCCCGTGAAGAAACGCCTTTCTTATTGGTGCTTGATGGCATTACTGATCCGCATAATTTAGGTGCATGTTTACGTAGTGCTGATGCTGCTGGCGTACACGCGATCATCGTTCCTAAAGATAAATCTGCAAAACTCAACGGCACAGCGCGTAAAGTAGCGTGCGGTGCAGCCGAAACAGTGCCATTGGTACAAGTCACTAATCTTGCGCGTACGTTACGTGAAATTAAAGACGCAGGTGTCTGGGTTGTTGGCACTGCTGGTGAAACTGATACTGAGTTATTCGATGCAAATCTAACTGGGCCAATGGCTGTTGTTATGGGGGCAGAAGGTGATGGTATGCGCCGCCTTACTCGTGAGCATTGTGATCTATTAGTTAAAATCCCAATGGCTGGTTCGGTATCTAGTTTAAATGTGTCAGTTGCGACCGGTATTTGTTTATTTGAAGTGTTACGTCAGCGTAATGCAACGCAAATCTAACTACCGCGAAAATTTTAGACACAAAAAAAGCCGATGATACATCGGCTTTTTTGTATCTAATAGTTTAGATTAGATTTTTGCGAAAGCGCCTTGTAGTGGTGGTACTACTTGCTTCTTACGGCTTAATACGCCATCTAACCAAACGCGACCATCTTCTGATTTAGCATCATAGGCAGCTTCGATTACTGATACGTCATCAGACGAAATTAGCATTTCTGAGCCTTCTTTCATGATATCAGTTAACAGTAGTAATACTGAGTGTCGACCGCCTTCTTCTTTAAGCTTTGCGATGTCAGCTTCAAGGTCTGTTTTGATTTCATCAAATACAGCAAGGTCGATAACTTCTAGCTGGCCAATACCTACTAGCTTACCGTTCATGTTGAAGTCTTTAAAGTCACGCATAACTAAATCACGTGCTGGAGTGCCTTCAACAGCTGATTTAACCTTGAACATTTCCATGCCAAGCTCTTTGAAATCTTCGATGCCAGCGATTTCAGCAAGTGCTTCAACACACTTGATGTCTGCCGTTGTACATGTTGGTGATTTAAAGATCACAGTGTCGCTTAAGATAGCGCATAACATGATGCCAGCGATATCTTTTGGAATTTCTACGTTGTAGAAGTCATACATCATTTTGATGATAGTGTTTGAACAACCAACTGGGCGGATCCAACACTCAAGTGGTGTTGACGATGTTAAGTCGCCTAGTTTGTGGTGATCAACAACACCCACAACACGTGCTTCATCGATGTCATCAGGTGCTTGTGTTTTTTCTGTGTGGTCAACAATATAAACGTCTTCGCCTGCATAGCTAAGTTTTAGCTCAGGTGCTTCGAAACCGAATTTATCTAGAATAAATTGTGTTTCAGGCGATACTTCACCTAAACGCGTCGGGATCGCAGGTTCATTGATCTGGTTTTTTAAGTAAGCAAGCGCAATTGCACCGCAAATTGAATCTGAATCAGGGATCTTATGACCCACTACATACATTGACATTGACGGAACTCCTTTAAATTTGGCGGATATTTTAGCAAAGTATCGACAGATTGATACATAACAGACATGAAATTTTGTTGATCAATTACAACTGCCAATTAATGCCCTTTTTGGTTACACTTTAAGATATTGAAAACTGAGGAAGATACTGATGCGCTTGAGCCGAAAAGCATGGAATAATGTGGTGATTATTTCGATGCTATTGATGATTTTTTTCTTCAATGGCCTCCATAAAAAGCTCAATACACAGCCCGTTGAAGAAGGAGTACAAGCATTACTCCCAGAGCAAAGCTTCATTTTGGCAATGGCCTTTCCTGAATTAAAAATTGAGCGTATCGGCACCTCTTGGCGTAGCCAGTCACTACAAGAAATCACTTGGCAAGGCGATGAACAGCAGCTCGAGCAACTTGTTGAGCTGTGGCAGCATCAGCAACTAACTATTGCCAGTCTTCCTGTTAGTAAAATTTCACAGACGTCGGCTGATTATGTTGCTTCAGTGTGGTTAGCCGGGGAGCAGTTGCCTGCAGTGTACCAATTGTACAATATAGATCAGCAATACTATTTATTAGATAAGCGATTACAACGGGTATTTGAGCTTGAACAAGCTGATGCAGCTAAGTTATTTCCGTTATATCCGTTTTAAGAGAGTCACAGATGCCTGAATTACCAGAAGTTGAAGTTAGCCGTTTGGGAATAACGCCGCATGTGCTTAACCAAACAGTGACCAAAGTAAATATTCATAACGCCAGTATGCGTTGGCCAGTGCCTGATGATGTATATCAATTACAAGGACTTAAAGTTACTTCAGTGGAGCGCAGAGCAAAATATTTATTACTTGGTTGTGAGCTAGGTAGTGTAATTTTGCACCTAGGTATGTCGGGTAATTTACGTGTTGTGGGTGCTGATGAACCATTAAAAAAACACGATCATATTGAATTTATTTTAGCCTCCGGTAAAGCATTAAGGCTGAACGACGCGCGTCGATTTGGCGCTTGCTTATGGCAAGCGCCAGGTGAATGCCATACTTTGCTGACCAAGCTCGGACCAGAGCCGCTAACAGATGAGTTTACTGCAAAGCGTGTTTACGAGCAGTCTAGAAATAAAAAAGTACCTATTAAACAGTTTGTTATGGATAACGCTGTGGTGGTTGGCGTGGGTAATATCTATGCCAATGAGTCGTTATTTAAGGCTGGAATTCATCCTAAACGAGAAGCTGGCAAGGTGTCTTTAAAGCGTTATCAGCAATTAGTGCCTATTATTAAAGAAACACTTGCTGCAGCTATAACGCAAGGCGGCACAACGTTAAAAGATTTTGCCCAAAGTGATGGTAAGCCTGGTTATTTTGCCCAGCAATTGCTGGTTTATGGTCGTAAGGGTGAGCCATGTGTAAATTGTAAAGAACCATTAAAAGAAATTAGATTAGGACAAAGAAGCACAGTGTATTGTTCTAATTGTCAAAAATAACAATGAACCCTTCATCTATGTAGTATTGCAACAGGTAGCAAGATAGAGACAGGCTTAAGGAATGAGAAGGTTGTATGCTATTAAACAAATACGTCATAGGATGTGTGTACTTGGCGGCACTGGTAGGTTGCTCTAAAGAACAACCTCAAGTTATCGTTGAAGAAGTGGTCACTGCTGAGGTTAAGCAGTTTGATGTGCCTCTGTATGGGAATTACGTGGCACGCACAGATGCTTCGCTTGATGTTGAAGTGCGAGCGAGGATTACTGGTTTTGTGCAAAGCGTTGAGTTTGTTGAAGGTAGCTGGGTAAACGAAGGAGACTTACTCTATACCATAGATGATAGGCCTTACCGGGCTAAGCTTAATCGCGTTAAAGCTGCACTACAAAAAGACCAAGCGGCACTTGCTAAAGCAAAGCGAGATGTTACCCGTCTAAAACCCCTTTACGAGCAAGACGCAGCAAGCCAACTCGACTATGACAATGCAATTTCTATTCAAGAGCAAGCGCAAGCGTCATTATCAGCAACCCAAGCTGAACTTGAAGAAACTAAGCTCGATTTAGAATATACCCGTATTACGGCACCAATTAGCGGCATGGTTGGCAGCTCTGAAGCCGATCTTGGTGCTTTGGTCGGTAGTAATGGTATTTCACTCCTTACCACCATTCAGCAAATAGACCCTATTTTCGTTAATTTTAATATGTCGGCACTTGATTACTTGAATGCCAAGCGGCGCATGACCAGCATGATGGAGCAGCTACAAGCCGAGCAAAAGGGCAAGGCGCTAGAAGGCTTTGTACGTATTTCTTTGCCTGATGGCAGCGAGTATCGATATTGGGGCGATGTGAGCTTTACTGATCCTAAAATCAGCCCTAAAACTGGTACTTTCAAAGTTCGGGCAAAACTGCCTAACCCAAACAGTGAATTGCTACCTGGGCAATATACAAAAGCACGCATTAAATTATCAGAGCTAACTGATGCTATTGTCGTTCCTGAGGAAGCTACACAAGTAGAACAGGGCGGTATTTATGTTATGGTCGTGCTTGATTCAGGTGAGATAGAGCGGCGCTTTATTGTCGTTGAACATTACGGTGAACAGGGAATTGTTGCCAGCGGTGGCTTGAGTGCGGGTGAGCAAGTAGTGGTTAAAGGTTTGCATCGCATTCGCCATGGCCAGCAAGTTAAAGCTATTTCTTTAGAAGAGTTTGAAAAACGCCAAATAACGCCTAACACTGACAATATTCCACTCGCTCCAGATAAATCGACCAAACAAAATGATGAAAATAATCAGCAGGGAGCTTAACTATGTTTTCGCATTTTTTTATCAAGCGACCAGTGTTTGCAATTGTCATCTCGTTAGTTATTTTACTGACAGGGTTGGTGTCGCTATTCACGCTTCCTATTGATCAATACCCTGATATTGCTCCGCCGTCGGTTAAAGTGTCTGCTTCATTTCCTGGAGCAACTGCAGAAACCTCGTCTGAGTCGGTCGCGATTCCACTTGAGCAAGAGCTTAATGGCACGCCGAATATGTTGTATATGGAGTCAAAAGCTACTAACTCTGGTAGTGTTGGAATTACACTCACCTTTGATGTTGGCACCGACCCAGATCTCGCCCTTGTTGATGTACAAAACACCGCAAGCCAAGCTGGCAGTAATTTACCGGTTGATGTGCAAACTGAAGGGGTGAATGTCTCTAATGAAAGTTCGGTTGAGCTATTGAAACTGGCACTGACCTCTGATGACCCTCGCTATGACGAAATCTATTTGAGTAACTACGCTAGCATCAATGTTGAGGCGGCTTTAAAGCGTGTTCCGGGGGTTGGTAAAGTGCGTAACACCGGCTCGCGTTCGTATGCTATGCGGGTCTGGTTAAAGCCTGATATTTTAGCGGGCTACGAGTTAACCGTGAATGATGTGACCGCAGCAATCAAAGCACAAAATAAAGAGGCCGCTGCAGGGGAGATTGGCGCTCAGCCAATGAGCGATGCAATTAAGCTTAACTTTCCGGTACGAGCGCAAGGAAGGCTTAATAAGGTTGATGAATTTAATAATATTATGCTGCGAGTTAACAGCGACGGCTCGATGATCCGCTTGCGTGATGTTGCACGGGTTGAGCTTGCTTCATCGGCTTACACTTTAAATTCAAAACTAAATGAACAGCCAGCAACTATTTTGCAGGTTTATATGTTGCCCGGCTCCAATGCATTAGCTGTAACAGAGCGTGTTAAAGCCGAAATGGATCGCTTGAGCGCGGCTTTTCCTAAGGGCGTGAAGTGGCAATTATTTTATGATGCCTCTGAGTTTATCAAACTGTCGATTAATGAGGTGATCAATACTCTTATTCAAGCTTTGATCTTAGTGATCTTGGTGGTTTATTTATTTTTGCAAAACTGGCGTACTACCTTGATACCAGCTTTAGCTGTGCCGGTGTCTATAATTGGTACTTTTATCGCCCTTGCTGCATTTGGTTTTACTATTAATAATGTCAGTTTATTGGCCATGGTCTTGGCGATAGGCATAGTCGTTGATGATGCTATTGTGGTGGTCGAAAGTGTTGAGCGGTTGATCAATGAGCAAAATATGGATGTTGTTGCTGCGACTAAGCAAGCGATGACAGAGCTTTCTGGGGCAATTGTTGCAACTTCCTTAGTACTTGCTGCGGTGTTTGTACCTGTATCGTTTTTAGCAGGTATTACAGGCATCATGTACCGAGAATTTGCGATTTCAATTACCGTTGCGGTACTCATTTCGACCCTAGTTGCGTTAACCTTGAGCCCTGCTTTATGTGCGATTTTCTTAAAACCTAGCCTCCCATCAAACAATAAGATTTTTGTTAAATTTAATAATTGGCTTGAAGGTGTTGGCAAAAAATACACCTGGCTTGTAAAGGCATGCTCTGAAAAAGCAAAACGTAGTTATATTGGCTTTTTTATAATGCTAGGTGGCTGTTACTTTGTGTTCAGCCAATTACCAAGTAGCTTTATGCCGCAAGAAGATCAAGGACGCTTTTTTGTTGATATTACCTTGCCAGATGCGGCAACGGTTTCACGTACCAATGAGGTGATAAGTAAAGCCAACCAATTTGTTATGAACCATGCTGGGGTAGCTTATTCATTCACGCTAGCGGGTGAAAACCGCCGTGCTGGGAGTGCGCAATCACATGGTCAAATGGAAGTTATTTTACAGCCATGGCAAGTGCGTGCAGAACAAGGTTTTAGTGTTACAAGTGTGATGAATGATATTCGCAAACAACTGTATGCTATCCCTGATGCGGAGTTTAATGTGTTTCAGCCATCGGCTGTGGCGGGGCTTGGTTCGGGCTCTGGTGTTGAGTTTGCGCTGCAAGAAAAAACAGGAGGCAACTTAACGAGTCTGGTTGAATCGCTCGAGGTACTGCTGGCAAATTTAAATAACCGCCCTGAAGTTGCTAAAGCAAGTAGCTCACTGCGTGGCTCAGTACCTCAGCTGTTTTTAGAGTTAGATAGAGAAAAAGCCATGGCGCTAGAGGTGCCGATTGCCGATGTTTACAGCACAATGAAAGTGCTTACTGGCTCATCAACAATTAATGACTTTAATTTATTTGGCCGCGTTTATCGGGTTAAAGTTCAGGCTGAAGATGAATTTAGGGCACGCCCTGAAAACCTCAACGAATTTTATGTGCGTTCAAAAAATGGCGCTATGGTGCCATCAAATGTGCTTGCTAAGTTAAATTTAACAACCGGTCCGTCTGCAATAAATCGCTTTAATATGTTTACCAGTGCCATGGTGAATGTATCGCCTGCTGAGGGTTATGCATCGGGTGATGTAATTAACGTGATCAAAGAAGAAATGGCAAAGCTACCACCTAATCTTGGTTATGAATGGACCGGTTTAACCTATCAAGAAATTCGCTCATCGGGTCAGCTTGGTATCGCGATAACTCTTGCTATCGTGTTTGTATTTTTATTTTTAGCAGCGCTCTATGAAAGTTGGAGCTTGCCGTTTGCTGTACTACTAATAAGCCCCATTGCCATGTTAGGGGCCTCTGTATTGACCTTAATGACGGGGCACGAAAATAACTTATTTTTTCAAGTTGCCTTTATTGCTTTGATAGGCCTTGCTGCTAAGAACTCTATATTGATTGTTGAAGTAGCAAACCAGCTTTATCAAGAAGGCATGAATGCCACTGATGCCGCGATAGAAGCGGCCCGTTCACGGTTTCGGCCTATTTTAATGACCGCAGCCTCTTTTGTACTTGGTGTTTTGCCTTTAGTACTAGCATCTGGCCCCGGAGCAGTTGGTCGGCAGTCGGTATCTATGCCTATTTTAGGAGGTATGTTATTAGCAAGCTCTATCGGCATCGTTTTAGTGCCATTGTTTTTTATTACCGCAGCACGCTTTGTAAAAAAACAGCAAACACCAGCGGCCTATAAAGCATTAGTAAAGGAGCAAGTTGATGCATAAACTGTTGCCATTGCTTTGTTTCGCTTGCATTCAAGGTTGTGCTGTAGGGCCTGATTTTGAAGTACCTGAACATAGTGAAGTTGTTAATTTTATGGGGATAACAGCTACGCCTCAGTCGGAGGCTTTAGCAGGCTGGAAGCAAATTTATAGCGACCCTCATTTGCAAAAGCTGATTAGCCAAGCGCTGATCAATAATCAAGATATGTTAATTGCACAATCGAAAATTATTGAAGCGCGTGCTCGGTATCGGATTGCTGATGCAGCCTTATGGCCTGATGTGAATGTAGGTCTCACCTCGGAGCGGGAAGAAGAGCTTAATAGCAGTCCAGAAAACACTTTTGATTTAAAAGGTTACTTAAGCTGGGAGCTAGATTTATTTGGCAGCAACCGACGCGCAAGCGAAGCCGCACTGGCAAATTATTATAGCCAAGAACAAGCTAGAACTGCATTGCAGTTAGCCTTGATTGCTGATGTAGCGCAGCAGTTTTTTGCCCTCAAAGAAGTTGAAGAGCAATTAAAGATCAGCCTGAGTACAATTAAACTTCGCGAGAAAGAGCTTGAAATTGCGCGTATTCGCAAAAAGGGCGGCATTATTTCTGGGCTAGAGCAGCGCCAAGCTGAAGTTGAACTTGAATCAGCGAAGGTTAAAATCCCACCTTTGCAGCATAATGAAAGGCGCATTACTAATCAGTTGAAGTTCCTAATTGGTGATGCCAATGCCGATGTGCAAGGTGGCAATGAGTTATCTGTGCAAACCCTTCCTAAGCAACTACCAACAGGGTTACCTAGCGAGCTTCTAAAACGCAGGCCAGATGTGCAGCAAGCAATGTATCAATGGCAAGCGGCAATGGCTGAGATTGGTGTCGCAAAAGCAGCGTTATTTCCAAAACTTAATTTGTATGCTGAACTTGGCAGTGAAAGTACTGATTTTAGTGATTTGCTCGCCAGTAATTCGCAGGTTTGGCTGTTAGGTTCAGAGTTGTTAATGCCAATATTCAATATGGGACGCAATCAGGCAAATTTAACGGTAGCGGAACAGCGGGCATACCAGGCCAGTATTAAATATCAAAAAACAGTGCTGGTGGCACTGCAAGAAGTGAGCAATCAGCTATCTAATTATCAGTCGGCAGAGCAAAGCTATGATGCGCAACGGAGTTTGGTGCTCAGTAGTCAAGATTACTATCGATTAGCACGTCTTAGGTATAGCAATGGTGTTGCCAGTTCCCTTGATTTAATGGATGCGCAGCGTCAGTTATTTTCGGCAGAAATCGCCTTATCACAAGCGAAAAATGATCGCTTACAAAGCTTAGCAACCCTCTATAAAGCTCTTGGTGGTGGATGGTATGAATTGAGCGATCAGGAATTAGAAAAAGAAAAGGTGGTTGATTAATTTAAAGAGCATGCTAAAGCATGCTCTTTAAAGTTTATAACTCAAATGGTGCTACACCCACCGCTTTCATCTTGTAGCCAACTTGAGCAATGTCACCAGACCAAGTTTCTGTGCTGATAACACCTGTCACTACAATCGCATCGTATAGGCTCTCGATTGGTACACCGCCTTTGATGGTGACATGCACAATTTGATTTGGCGGTGGCGGCGGTACATGAATACATGCGCCGAAATAAGGTACGAGTAAAAATTCAGTGATCACTTCGCTGTCACCTTCAAGTGGTACAACAAAGCCTGGTAAACTCACTGATTTACCATCAAGTTCTTTAACTACTGGCGCATCAAGGTCAGGTTGAACCCAGTTTTGCTCGCTACCTTCATGGTTTGCTTGTGCTTGAGTGTCGATTTGTACATGACCTTTTGGAATTAAATCTTCCCAGAAGATTTCTTTTGGAGCGCCAGCATTAGCAGCTACACACACGAATAATGCGACTAAAGCGACGAATTTTCGAAAAAACGGCATAACATTCCTTAAATTTTAATACTCATGCCATCAGCAAGAGAGTAGAAATACGCGCGGGTTGCAGGAATTAACCCAACAATAAAGCCTGCGACCATTATCGCAGCTAATAACATGAGTTCATAGGATGACAATAAAGCTATATTTAGGCTTATTCCGGCATGACTTTGCAAGTAATCTGCGCCGAGCAACATTAAGGCATAGAACAAAGCGGTGCCAACAACACAGCCGAGCCCTGTTATGAGTAAAGACTCGACACTGATCAAAGTGAAAATATGCCATGGTCTGGCCCCTACAGAGCGCAAAATAGCAAGCTCCCTGCGGCGTTGATTAAGGCTAGAAAGGAGACTCGTTAACATGCCAAGTAAACTGATCAGTACCACCACAATAGAAAATAACAGCAAGATTTTTTCCACGATAGAAAGCATTTCCCATAGTTCACGCAGGGTAACACCTGGCATGATGGCAAGCAGTGCTTCATCTTTGTATTGGTTGATATTACGACGCACTTGTAAGGTATAAAGCGGTGAATCAAAGCCAAGTAAAAAAGCGGTTATTTGTTTTGGTGTACCAACGAGATCAACATCATCATGATGGTCGTGGTCGTGGTCGTGGTCGTGGTCGTGGTCGTCTGTAGCAGTTAGGGCTGGTTCATGCTGATGCGAATGGCTGCCATGAATTACGTCAATTGCAGCTAGCGGAATATGCAATGTTTTATCAACAGGTGTACCTGTTGGCTTTAAAATACCGACCACTTTAAATGGATTATCGTCATGATTATGAAAGCTGGTATTGCCCATACCATGAGCAATCACCACTTCATCGCCTAGCTGATAACCTAAGGTATTGGCAACCTCTGCACCTAATACCACTTCAAACAAATGATTAAATGCATGACCTTGTGAAAAGCTTAGCTGCTGCTTTTTAGCAAAGCGATAGTGCTCAAAATAGTCTTTATTTGTTCCAAGTACAGCAAGACCTTTATGGCTGTCGCCTAGCGACATAGGAATAGCCCATTTAACACCACGTTGTTCAGTGATGTATTGGTAACTTTTCCAGCTCACGCCATTGTTAGCATGACCAATACGAAACACCGAAGATAGCAACAGTTGAATGTCACCGGTACGAGCACCGACAATTAAATCAGTGCCCGAAATTGTATTACTGAAGCTACTTTTAGCATCAACTCGAACGCGCTCAATCGACATTAGTAACATTACGCTAATGGCTATTGTAAATAATGTGAGTAGGGCGCTGGCCTTACGGTTTAATAAACTTTTTACGGCGAGTTTAACGAGTAGCATGTGTACCTCCTTGTAAATCGACAAGGCTGATACTACGGCTAAATAGTGTTTGTAGAGTTTCATCATGGCTAACAAACACCAGCGTGCTGTTAGCCGCACTTGCTTGCTCAAATAACAACTTTACAAAAGCTTGGCGATTTTGCATGTCGAGTGCTGAAGTTGGTTCATCTGCAATGATAATTTCAGGGCTGCCAATAAAGGCTCTTGCTGCGGCAACTCTTTGCTGCTGACCAATACTAAGCTGTGCAACTTCTTGATGTTGCAGGGTATCGTTTAGTCCTAGAGCGCTGAGTAAGCGGCTTGCCTCTGCTGTTATTGTTGTACTATTTTCTAATGCTTTTTTTTGCCTTTGCTTTGAAAACTGGCACCCCAAGGTCACATTTTCAATAGGCGATAAATAAGGGAGTAAATTAAAGTTTTGAAAAATGTAGCCTATATGATCGGCACGAAAACGGTCTCGTTTACTATTATTAAATTGGTTTATCGCTTTACCGAGGAGTTCAATACTCCCTTGTGTTGGCACTGTAACACCAGCGAGCAGTGATAATAAAGTTGATTTACCACAGCCACTCGGGCCGTGAAGAAAAACATGTTCGCCTTGATCAATATGTAATTCAGTAATATTGATCGTTGGCTCAGGTTGTTTTGTGTGCCACTTGAATAGCACGTTTGCAAGCGTGATCATAACGACCTATCAATTGTTACCATCGCCAGTAATTTAAATTTCTACGCATTTTAAAGTTACGAATAAAATTACGTGGTTTTGGCTTAAGTGCTGGATTGCTCAATAGTAATTCATTGCTTGCAGCAAGTACACGTTGACTCGATAAGCCGTCCTGATACGGGTGTAACTGTTGGCAAAAGTGTTCAATTTTAGCCATTAATTCAGGTGGTCGTGTGAAAGCATAATCAATTGCCTCAGTTAGCTTATCGGCATCAGTGATATCTATAAGGTGTTCTCCAGGTGCTTGGTTACAAAAAGTCACGACAGGTTTTCTTTGTAAGATAAACATAAGCAATATAGAGGAAGTATCACACAGCATGACATCCGCCGCTTGCAACAGCGGTAATACATTATCTGTCTCTACAAAGGTTAGATTTTCGTTTTGTAGAGCCTTGTATTTATCAACAAGCTCGCTTGGCATTTTTGGGTGGAATTGCATTAAAATTCGCCACTTACCTTGCTCACTGTATGCTTTAATTTGTTCGTATAATTTAGGTGCTAGAGAGAGATTTCGAGAAAAAGTTGAACAAATTAAAAGAGTTTGTCTTTTATCGCCTTCATCTACGTATGGATTGTTGTCTATTTTTGAAAATAATGGATCTAGAGTAGGCCAACCTGTTTCTTTAGTTAAAAAGAAACCATGCTTTTCAGCTAGTTCCTCAAACTTAGAAGTTGTATTAGGGCCTTGTGTACAATATAGGTCAAAGCAGCCTCTAATATTAAAATGATCTTCGTACCCTTTTCTATTTAGTTTTCCAGAGTTAAATCCATGAAAGACAGCTACTTTTTTTCCGGGTATAAAGTTAGGGATGACATTTCCTGGGATGTATGAAATATTCGGCTGCCACTGGATGACATCTTCTATAGTTTCTAAACTAGATTCATCTGGATGCAAGAAATGCTTATTTACTTCATCACCCTCTAAAAACCACTTAACCTCACCGCCACGCGCTAAAATCTCCCGTTGTAATGGGCGCAAAATCGCGTACGAATAGTTTTGCGAAATATACATTAAGTATTTTTTTTCTTTTGTAGCTGCTAAGTAATCCAAGAAAACCTCCTATTGCGAGGCAATATTATAACGAAATATTGTTTATGACAGCAAAATTGCAGAATAATTAAGTTTTTATTGTATTTGGTGCGGTCAATTGTAAGTAGATAATCGGGCAATGATTGAGCTTTCAAGGCGTCTAGATTATTATAGGCGGCCATAACCCCAATCCCATACATGTGCTCACAAGAGCATGCCAAATACTTTCGGAGATAGCATGACTAGCTATAAAGTTTTAGACGTAAACGATGATTTACCGATCCGTACTAAAGGTGCAGTACACAGCGGTAAAGTGCGTTCAGTTTATTGGTTAACTGATGAAGATAGCGCTCGTTTAATTAATGAAAAAGGTTATCAAGTTCCAAAAGGAACTGAGCTAGCTATTATGGTTATTTCTGACCGTATTTCTGCGTTTGATTGTATTTGGCAAGGTGAAAACGGTTTAAATGGTGTGCCAGGTAAAGGCATTGCATTAAACTCAGTGGCATCTCATTGGTTTAAGTTATTTGATAAAGCAGGTCTTGCTGGTAATCATATCGTTGATATTCCTCATCCTTATGTATGGATTGTACGTAAAGCAAGCACTGTAAAAGTAGAAGCTATTGCGCGCCAATATATTACTGGCAGCATGTGGCGTGATTATGCAAAAGGCACCCGTAATTTCTGCGGTATTGATTTACCAGAGGGCTTAGCTGCGAATCAAAAGCTAGATGAAGTGTTAATCACGCCATCAACGAAAGGCATTATCACAGGTGTTGCTGACATTCCTGAAGTAGATGATGTGAACATTACCCGTGAAAACATCACGAATAACTTAGCTGTTTTTAACTTTAAGTCTGAAGATGATGTTGCTAAATATGAGCAATTACTTGTTGAAGGCTTCAAGCTGATTAGTGATGAACTTGCACAGCTAGACCAAATCTTTGTCGATACTAAATTTGAATTTGGTTATGTTGAAGATATTGATGGTTCAGATAAGCTTATCTACATTGATGAAGTGGGCACGCCTGATTCATCACGTATTTGGGATGGCCCAGCTTACCGTGACGGTAAAATCATTGAAAACTCAAAAGAGGGTTTCCGCCAGTTATTAATTAATAACGTGCCAGACAGCGATGTGTTATTAAATAAAGACCGTATGGGCGAGCGTGAGCAGCTTGCTAAAGACTACACCTTGCCAGAATCAGTGATGCTTGAAGTGTCTGATACCTACGTTGGTATTGCGAGTAAAATTATTGGGCAAAAAATCACTATTCCAAGCGATCCACGAAGTGAAGTCATCGCTATATTAGATAACGATTACGGCTTAATTAAGCACGATTAATTGCTGTTTTTAACTTAGTTATGCTCTAAGTTAATATTATTAAAGCCAAGTTGGTTTTCTAGTAAAACTGCTTGGCTTTTTTCTTGCTTTTCATACCTTCTCTCATTAACTTAAGCTAAGATTAATCTATACTTATTAGCAAACTAAGCTAAGCAAGGTTCAATTATGACGTTTTTTGCGCACTGTGCTCGCACGGTATGTTCTTTTGTATTTATGTGCTGCGCTGCGAATGTATTTGCAGCGGATATTTCATTTACCGTTCGAGATCAATTTGGTGAGCCTTTAGCCGATGCTGTAATTGAATTACAAGGTAATAAAAATTTAGCGCACACGCAGTTGCCTGTCGCAGTTATGGATCAGGTTAATAAGCAGTTTTCACCTAATGTATTGGTAATACAGCAAGGTCAGTCTGTTGATTTTCCTAATAGTGATAATATTCGCCATCATGTTTATTCTTTTTCAAGCGCTAAACCTTTCAATATTAAGCTATATGCTGACCGTCCAGAAAAACCAGAGTTATTTGATAACGCCGGGGTGGTAGTCCTAGGCTGTAATATTCACGATTCTATGGTGGGTTATATCTATGTAGCAAATGGCGCTAATACACTAAAAACAGCACAAGATGGCAAAGTACAATTAAAAGATATTACAGTTCCAACGAATATAACGATTTGGCACCCAAACCAAGCAAGTGAAATTAATAAAAAATTATCAGTCACTGTAACTGAACAAGCAGCTGATATTACAATTGAAACAAATGCACCTGCACCGCGTAATACGTTTGGTGAGATGTTTAAGGCAGATAATGATACATAGTTTAAGAGGGCGGATCATAGCCTTATGCGTAAGCCTCGTTTTATTAACTAGTTTAGTCAGTTTAGCGAGCTCTTGGTGGTCGACTAATCGGTTTAATGACCAAAAGTTACGTGAAGATATTAATGTCGCTGAAAATGTTTTTAAGCAATATTTAAGTGCTAAAGAAAGCCTGCTATTAACGGCTGCAAAGGTACTCACAGCAGACTTTGGTTTTAAACAAGCTATTGCTACCCAAGATGCTGATACCATTAGCAGTGTATTGAATAACCACAGTCGTCGAATAAATGCTGATTTGATGTTGCTCATTGATTTATCTGGGCAATTGGTCTCTGCAAATACTGAATTTAACCATACACCTGATGAGTTTTCTGCACTGATGAATGAATTGCTCATTAATGCAGAGCAATCTAATTTTATTGTTCTTGATCAAACCCTATACCAAGTTATCTTATTGCCGGTACGTGCGCCTCGTACTGTTGCCTACAGTTTAGTGGGCTTTGAAATTAATGACCTTGTTGCTGCAGAGCTAAAAAACCTTACCACAATGGATGTGAGTTTTATTGGTGAAGATGATGGTGTTGTAGAGACCTCACTAACCAAGCAACCTCAAACTAATTCAGTATTAGCGCATTTTAATAACGAGACAACGCAACGTATTTTTGGTGAAAAGCCGGTTTATAGAAATCGACTGGTTGAACTGCCATCCTTGCCCGGGCACATAGTCTCAGTGCTGTTAAGTGCTGATTTAACCCAGAGTTATCGTGAGTTTGAACAGCTATTTTTCACCATTATTGTGCTTGCTGCGATTACGGTTGTGATAGGCGTATTGACCAGTGGTATCTTGGCTAAAAACCTCACGACACCGCTTTCAAAGCTAACCTTACTTGCTCAGCAATTTGCTCGTGGCAATTATAAAGCTGAATTTGTAGGTAAAAAGCAAAGCAGCGAAATCACCACGTTAGTCGATGCCTTTAACAACATGGGTAACGACATCAAAGAGCGTGAACAGCAAATAAGTTTTCAAGCTAGCCATGATTCATTAACTGGCTTTTATACCCGTTCTGCGATGTTAGAAAACATGGAGAACTTGTTTGCTGAAGGCGCTGAATACACACTCGTTGCCATAGATATAAGAGGTCTTCGTCATATCAATGATAAATTAGGCCCGCGTATTGGTGATGATTGTTTAAAAGCTGTTGCTGAGCGTATTGGTGAATACTCGGCACATCATAATGGTGTGAATGCTCGGATTGGCGGCGATGAATTTTTAACCTTACTTCCTGCAGATGAAACTAAGCAGTTTAAAGATGCAGTAATGAAGCTTGTTGCTCAGTTACAGGCTGGCTACTTAATTCAAGGCTTAAATATTACTTTACGCTTTAGTGTTGGGGTGGTGCATTGCCTTTCACAAAATGTCAGCCCTGAGGATTTAATGCGTCGCTCGTTAATTGCTGTTGATACCGCATCTTGCGAGCATAAAACTATTCATTATTATCAAGAAGGTGAAGACGAAGAGCACCTTGAGCGCCTTGCAATAATCGATGAACTTAAACAAGCCCTCGTTGATGATGATGGCCAGCTTTTCATGACCTATCAACCAAAACTAAATATTAAAACCAATTGCATTGATAAAGTTGAGTCGTTAATTCGTTGGCAGCGTAAAGATGGTCAGTGGGTTTCGCCTGAGCTGTTTATTGATTTAGCAGAACAATCAGGGGTGATTGTGGAGCTAACTTCTTGGGTTGTAAAAACAGTGGTGTCTCAAGTTGCTGCATGGCAACAGCAAGGTGTTACCATGCAGGCTGCAATTAATGTCTCTGCACAAGATATAGCATACCCTAGCTTTTACTCTCACCTTGCTAAACAACTTGAGAAACATGATGTTAATGGGCGTTTAATTACGATTGAGCTCACAGAGCGAGATATGATTGAGAACGAAGATCAAGGCATTAAGGCACTCGAAAATCTCAAAACCTTGGGTGTTAAAATCTCGTTGGATGACTATGGTGTAGGGCAAACATCTCTCGGGCGCTTAAAGTCATTACCGATTGATGAGCTAAAGCTTGATAAGTGTTTTATTTTGCAATTAGATCAGTCACGACAAGATCAATACATAGTGCAATCTACAGTTACTCTAGGTCACCAGCTGGGTTTTTCGGTTGTAGCGGAAGGCGTTGAGAACAAAGAGTCACTGGATATTTTAGTGCAAAATAAATGCGATTATGCACAAGGCTATTACTTAAGTAGACCACTAAAATCAGAGCAGTTTTTGCAGTGGTTAGAGGTGTACAATGAAGCGTCTTAATTGGTTGTTTTGGTTAATTTGCCTTGCTTTTGCAAGTTCAGGGCTCGCAGCATCGGGTAAATTATTAGCAACGCCTGGTGTCTCCCAGGTTGAAGGTAGTGCGGGTGGTGGTATTGTTCCTTGGGCGCAGCTTGCAGGCTATGCAAGTGATGATGAAATAGCTATAAATGGCTTTTGTAGTCGCGCTGATGTGAGTGATTACAGCTTAGATGTTTGTGGCGCGCAACTAAATATTTATGATCGCGTTGAATTTAGTTACGCAGAGCAACGCTTCGAAGTTCCCGCATTAAATACCGATATCGAACAATCAATTACAGGGGCAAAAGTACGCTTATACGGCGATATCGTTTACAGTAAATGGCCGCAGTTGAGCTTGGGTGTACAACATAAATCACTGGATGACGGCAGTATCGCTAACCTATTAGGCGCAGAAGACACCAGTGGTACTGATATTTATCTTGCTGCTAGTAAATTGCATTTAGGAGCGCTTGTTGGGTATAACTGGTTTTGGAATACCACTTTTCGTTATAGCGATGCTAATCAACTAGGTTTGTTAGGTTTTGGCGGCCCTGATAGCGATAAAGAGTTGTTATTTGAAGCGTCTACCGCGGTGTTTTTAACCCATCAAATAGCCGTTGGTGTTGAGTATCGGGAAAAGTCTAATAATCTTGGCTTAGGGGAGCAAGATTGGCAGGATGTGTTTGTTGCTTGGTTTCCCAATAAGTATGTTAGTGTCACCGCTGCTTGGTTAGACTTAGGAAGTATTGCTGGGGCTAAGGATCAAACAGGTTGGTATCTTTCTATTACAGGGTATTGGTAATGATGAAAACATTTTTTACGTTTGTATTTGCCGTGATGTTAGTCGGCTGTGCAAGTAGCAACAACGGCACCCTATACCAGCAACTAAATGGCGAACAAGGGATCGAAAAACTAGTTGATAGTTTTATCAATCAAATAGGCCGTGACGAACAAATTTTAGCTTATTTTAAACAAACCAATGTTGCGCATTTTCGCCAAGGCTTTATCACTCATTTGTGCAGTGTCACCGATGGCCCTTGTGAATACGAAGGCGATAATATGGTTGATATTCACACCGGAATGAATATTTCTAAAAAAGACTTTAACCGTGTGGTAGAGCTTTTAATCAATGCGATGGATGAACAACACGTTTCGCAAACGGTACAAAATAAAATCCTTAGCAGACTTGCGCCACTTCGCCCTGAGGTAATTAATATCTAGCTAGAACAAACTTTAATTGTGGGCTGAAACAGAAATGTAATTTATGTACAATAGCTATTGGTTGAAGTTATTAAGTTGTAAATAATGCAGTTATATTTTGATGTTCAACATCTATATTACATTCCACAGTATTTGCCTGTTTTAAAGGAGTTGAAGGAAAAAGGCCACAAAGTTTCGATGGTTTTCTATGAAGACCAAGATGAGCGTAGTCTTGGTGTATGTCGTGACTTTATCTATGAAAATGCAATAGTTGCAAAATGGTTAACAAGTGCAAGAGAAACCTTTGAATTTTATCAGAGTTCAGATGCAGATTGGATTGTGTTTGGAAATACATTTGCTGGCGCTGAGGATCTAAATAAAAAGACTGTACTGATGCAACATGGAATAGGTCCAAAACAATGCTATTACGATGTATCGAATAATAAGATGACAGTACGGTTTGTTGAGGGAGAGCACCGGCTTCAACGTTTAAAAACGCTTTATCCTGAAGGCAACTTTATTGATAGTGGCTACGCCAAGTTAGACCCTATTTTTAATCAGACTCTTGAAAGCATTAACCTCAAAAATCTCGGCTTAGATCCGTCAAAGAAAACTTTGCTCTATGCGCCTACTTTTTATCCAAGCTCTTTAGAGTGCTTTAGCGATGATTTCCCTGAGCACTTTAATGAATTTAATATTATCGTTAAGCCTCATTTCTTTAGCTTATTTAAGCAGAAGTACAAAAAGCAACGCCTAAAACTTGAGAAGTGGGCTAGTGCTAAGAATGTTTACCTTGCGAATGAATTCGATTTTGATCTTACTCCTTTTTTAGAACTTGCTGATATTATGGTTTCTGATGCATCGTCAGCCATTTTTGAATTTGCAGCATTAGAAAAACCTGTTATCTGGTGTGATTTTTACAAGCTGCGTTGGTCATACAGAGGTATTTTTTCTTATAGATTGAAAGCTCGATTGGATGAAGATATCAAATACTTCAATGAGTTATGTGCGCGTGCTGAAAGTTATAAAGAGTTAAAGCAGTTATTATGTTCAAGTTTTAATGAATCTGCCGAATTTAAAGAAAAAAGAAAAGAAATAGTTTATAAACTGGCAGGTCTTACGGATGGTCACTCTGCTAAGAGAATTGTTTCTTATTTAGAGGAACATCAATGAAACGGGTAATTACTTTTGGCACGTTTGATATTTTTCATGTGGGACATATCAATATTTTAGAGCGAGCTAAAGCACTGGGAGATTATTTGATAGTTGGTGTATCTTCTGATGAACTAAACTTCTCAAAGAAAGGTCGAAAGCCTGTATACAGTGAAGCTGATAGGCTGAAAATTATTAGTTCTTTAAAGTGTGTTGACGAAGTATTTGTAGAGCACTCTCTAGAATTGAAAGGTGAGTACATAAAAGACCATCAAGCCCATTTGCTCGTTATGGGGGATGATTGGGCTGGTCGGTTTGATCAATTTAAGCAAATTTGTGATGTGATTTATTTAGAGCGTACTCCCTCTATCTCTACAACAGAAATAATAGAAGTTGTAAGGCAGCCTTCAAACTGTCATTTATAATTAATAAAATAGCTGTATGCGCTTAAGTTCAATCTAAACTAAGATCAGTATATGGCTTTTTTATTTATCTCTCGCAATAATGTGCACGCCCGCTATTACAAAAAATTAATTAGGAAACTACCCTTAAATTGTAAAGTGCACTGTATGGGCTTCCCTAGGTTAACTGCTTTAAAATACTTTAGCAAAGCGATTCAAATTGATTTTAGTAAAATAATTTCGGAACAACTACTACGTAAGCAAGCCCGAAATGATCTTTGGTGTAACCCATTACTTATCAAAGCTTACTCTAAAGTGATGCAGTTTGTAGAGCAATGTCGGTACGCTAAGTATTATGATTTATTGAAGTCAGAATCCCCTCAAGCTTTAGTTATTTGGAATGGTAATAAACTACCGAATGTTACTGTTTGTATAGCTGCGAAATCACTAGGAGTGACTACCTATTTTTATGAAAATGGGTTATTGCCCGGAACAACAAGTTTAGACCCTCAAGGTATTAACTTTGCGGCTTCTGTACCGCGAGATAGTCAATTCTATTTAAATTTTGATCCACAAGGGAAGTTGCCATTTTCTGCGCCTGATTTAACCCCTAGAGCGAATCACAAAAAGCGCTGCAAATTTGACGCAGTTGAGTTACCAAAAAAATACTTATTTGTGCCATTTCAAGTTCCACACGATACACAAATAGCTTGTTACTCACCTTGGCTTAAGTCAATGGAAGAGTATTACGATGCTGTTGTTTCAGCCGTAAAAAAGTTAAATGATCCAGAACTTAAAGTTGTTTTTAAAGAACATCCTTCATGGCATAAGCACTATGAACACTTGTACTATAAAGATGATGTTGCCGTTTTTGCCAACGGAAATTGTACTCGAGAACTTATCAATAACGCTGAAGCCGTGATCACTATTAACTCGACCGTTGGCTTAGAATCTTTATTACTTGATAAAAAAGTGATTACCTTAGGGCTTGCTTGTTACAACATTGATGAGCTTGTACTACACGCAAGTGATCAAGCTACTTTGATTAAGTGCTTAGAAAAACTACAAAATGGCTGGCAGTCCAACAGTATTCTGAGAGATAAATTTTTTACCTACTTAAAGCATGTGTATTGCTTGCCCGGTGTTTGGAAAGAATGTACAACTGAGCATGTTGAAGCGGTTGAAAAGCGCTTAACTCAACAAGATACATTCGCTCAGCTATCGCAAAAGGAAAGCTAATGAAGAACACAGTCTCGCCAGAATGGCTTAACGAGCATTTAAGCCATGATAATTTGATCATTTTTGATGCTGGAATGGTACGCCCTGGTTTGCCGGGGGAATATGCGCCCAAAGCTATGCTGCCTAATGCACAGCGTTTTGATTTCAAAAAGACGCTGGCAGATAACAGCAATCCTTTACCAAGTATGATGTGCAGTAGCGAGCAGTTCACAGAACATATGCAGCGTGCTGGGGTTAATCAAGACTCAATGATTGTGATTTATGAAGACCAAGGTTTATTTAGTTCAGCGCGTGCGTGGTGGATGTTTAAAGCAATGGGCTTTGATAACGTAAAGGTTTTAAGTGGTGGTTTAGCTAAGTGGCAGGCACTTGGCTTTGCAACACAAGCCAGCTATTCCACTCCAACATGCCAAGGGAACTTTGTTGCGAGCCCTCGTGTTAATTACTTTATCAGTGCTGAGCAAGTACTTAACTCACTTGATGAGCAAAGCACACTAACACTCGATGCTCGCCCTTATGAGCGATTTACAGGTGAACAGGCCGAGCCGCGTGAAGGCATGCGTAGTGGTCATATTCCAAATAGTCGCAGTCTATCACTTGCAAGTGTACTAAATAACGGTGAGCTAAAACCGCTTAGCGAGTTGCAGATATTATTTGATCAACATATTGCAGCGCATCATACTCAGTTGCAATTTAGCTGTGGTTCAGGTGTAACAGCTTGTGCAATTGCATTGTGCGCCGATGAATGCGGTTACTCTAACTTACGTGTTTACGATGGCTCATGGAGTGAGTGGGGCGCTCGTCACGAGTTACCTATTGAAACAGGTCCGCATCAATAAATTCAGCGTAATTTTGCCAGCTGCCGATACTGTTTTTATTCAGTGGTTGGCGAATTTGCTTTTTGCTCGCCGTAGCTGAAGCCGCATTGTTTTTATAAAAAGTTAGGCAGTTTTCCTGCCAGCTTAAATCACAAAAAGTATAGAGCTTCTGTGTTTGCTTAACCGGCTCTGCCACTAATTGCTCATAGCTTTGTAAAAAAACGTTTTCAGGATACTTGTTGGCAAAGTGACTGACTAATGCCGAGTAATCTTGATGGAATGAGGCAATATCTTCAAGAGTAAAACTGTAGTGATGAAACACACTTTGCGGACTATACATCTGCCTAAAATTGGCGATACTGCAATCGTGCCAGTCTCGCTGCATACAAACAATTTTAGCATTAGGAAATGCCGCTAATATAAAATCAATATAGTAAAAGTTAAATGGCTGTTTATCACAGCTTCTAAGGCCATCACTGAGCAGCTGGGCTCTTTGTTGATAGTTAGCAAGTACTGTCTTTATCGCTTCAGATTCATATGCCTTATCAAGCATTTCGCTATCAATCACTCGAGCCGATTGCGTGGCGTGTTGTATCAATTGCGCTATATCGTTTAATTCTCCAATCCCTTGCAGCTGTGAACTTTGATTAAGGATTTTTTCAACTAAAGTTGTGCCAGAGCGGGGCATGCCAACAACAAAAACGGGTGAGAACTCAGAGTCACTACTTTCAAGCACTTGCTGTGTGCTTTGAGTGATGAGCTTTTGACAAAAATAGCGATGTTGCGTGGCTTGATAATTAAGCTTATAGGCTATGGCTTGCTTACTTAGTACAAAGTATTTAAATGCATTTTTGTAGTCATTAAGGTGCTCATAATTAAGAGCAAGACTATGAAAATACACTTGTTGATCAATAATGCTTTTTTCTTTATTCGCCAAGGTTTGTAGTTTCTGGATATGTAGCTTCGCCTCTACATCAGTATTTAGTTCAGCCTGTGAGTAATGAGCTTGATAAAAGCTAGGTTGCTGGGTAGTAAGTTGCTGTAGCAAACTTTTTGCTTCATCAAACAGTCCGTGAATTTTATATGATACCGCCAAATTATAGCTAATTTGTGGGTTATATTTATTGCGTTGGTAAGCCGACTTTTGAAAGCTAAAGGCGTCTTCATAATGCCCTAAACGGTTAGCAATATTGGCTAGTGTATCAAAGTCAGCGGCACTAAAGTCAGCTGTTTGCAAAGCGTCTTGATAATGCACAGCTGCATTACTTACTTTACCTAACAGTACATACAGCTTGGCAAGTGCTAAATGATATATCGGCAAAGGCGCTAAATTAAGCGCTTTTTCAAGCAGCTTAATGGCTTTGTTGATATCGCCCGCTGCAGTGTTGACTTCGCTCAGTAAAAAGTAACAAACGTGGTCTTCAGGATTTTGCTTTAGGCGCTGCACAAGTAGATGATGTGCATTATGTAGTTGCTTGTTGGCTAACAACTGTTGGATATTAGCGCGAAGCGCTTGTTGGGTATTTAGCATGAGATTATCTTAAAAGCCTTGCCTAAAAGCGGCAAGGCTTTTATTCGAGTATTTAATTACAGCTCAAAGTTGTAGCTAAACTTCATACCGATTGTACGAGGTGCGGTGGTGTAGTGACCATAAACACGCTGTAGCTCAGGTAGCTCTTTGTTAAGCTCAGCATATTGCGACATACCAGCCCAAGACTTATCACGACGTACAGAAGTGAACGCGTACTTATCGAATAAGTTGTCTACGTAAAGGGTTGCAGACCACATATCGCCAGTAATTTTGGCAGATAAGTTACTTAGTGCATAACCTGGTAATACTTCGCCATCTGCTTTTAAGCCTACTTTGGTGATCACATCGCTTTGTGCTGTGATACCGTAGTTTACGCTTAATAGTTTATCGCCTAAGACATCTTGCTCGTAACGAAGACCAAACGAGAATTGATGCTCAGGAGCACCTGGTAAGCGGTCGCCTTTAGCACCATCGTAGTAGCCTTGGTATTGCGCTAAGTCGTCACCTAATACGCCAAATAAGTAAGGTGCATCTTCGGTTAATTCGGCTTTTGCATATGCGTATGTTGCATAAGCTGCCCAGTTATCACCAATCATTGCGCGAGTAGAAAGTTCGACACCTTTAGAATTAGCAGAGCCTGCATTCGAAGTAATTAACTCTTGGCCATTTACTGTACTGCTACCAACTTGCGCATCTTTCCAATCAACATTAAATAGCGCTGCATTGAAATGTAGGCGGTTACGTAACCATGATGACTTAAAGCCTAGCTCGTAGTTGACCGTTGTATCTGGTTTGTAATCTTCTTCGTTTGGCAGGGCACAAACAATTTGTTGCTCAGGTAATACATCAGGGCAAGGAGCAATACCGTTACCACCACCAATACGGAAACCTTCACTCACAGTAAAGTAAGCAAGCACACCATTATCGAATGTGTAATTAGCATTAAACTTAAATAAGTTACCGCTATCGCTTGCGCTTACATTTTCCATAACAAGATTATCTAGTGAATCAAAGTCACCAGAATAAAGCGGGGTTGCAGAGCCTGATGTTGTTGATACATCGTATTCATAAAAACGAGCGCCAACAGTGACATCAAGTTGATCTGTGATGCTGTAGCCAATTTCACCAAAAAGTGCTTTTTCAGTGGTTTCGCTATCAGAAATTAGAATGTACTCAAGGTCTTGTTCAACATTTGGAATACCGCCACCCCAGTACTCAGTCAGACCCGGCGTGTACTCACGATCATCTGAGTGACTTTCTACTTTGTTATAGAAGCCGCCTACAATCCAGTTAAAAGCGCTACTGCTATTTGAAACTAAACGAAGCTCTTGCGTAAAGGTATCGCGATCTGAGGTGTCGTGCGTGTAGCCAACAAAAGAAGGGAAGTCGGCATACCCTGACCAAATATCGTAAAGAAGATCAGTTTGATCGCGCTGACCAGATTGCTCATAGCTAGACCAACCAGATGCAGATACCAGCTCAGCAAAACCAAGATCTGCTTTTACTTCTAAGCTTAATAAATCGTTTTCTTCTTCACCGGGTTCAAGCACACGAGCTACATTTTCGTATTTTCCAGGGATACCTTGTAGTGCACTGCTATCTGCAAGTGAGCCGTATTGAGATGTCGAATTACCGCCATTTTCTTGCTTTTGATAAAAGTAGTTCAGCGTTGCATCAACATCTTCGGTTGCAAGCCAGCGTAGTGATAAACGTGCTGTGGTGATTTGCTCATCGTTAACATCGCTTACGCTTTTTAAGTTGGCATTTACATCGCTGCTGTCTGAAAAATCAGGGTTCGGGTTTGATACGCCAGGTTCTAGAACCACGTGAGTGTAGTCAATGTAACCTGGGTTATCGTAATAATTTAAGCTAGCACGAAGGGCTAGTTTTTCTTCAATTAGCGGAGTATTGAATACCACGCCAAACTCACCACCTGTACCGTCACTTTCGTTGATGCTAAATACATCGCCTGTTACTTTACCTTCGGTGATATCAAGCTCAGGTTGTTTTAATAAATAACGGATTGCACCACCTAAAGTACCTGCTCCGTATAGTGTACCTTGTGGGCCAATTAACACTTCAACGCGGTCAACATCAGTCAAACGTAAATCAATGCTAAGTGGAATTTCACCAACATAAGTTGCCACTGTGCCACTGTCAGAAATACGGTCAGAGGTATTTGTGTTCAGGCCACGAACGATAATAGGAGAACCTTCACGACCACCTTGATCAGAAATTGTTAAACCGGGTACCCAACGAGCGACATCTTCAAGATCACCAATGTTTTGGTCGCTAATTACATCGCCATTTAGGGCTGTGATATTAAGCGGTGCATCTTGCACAGAACCTGCACGTCGTGTTGCAGTGATTTGGATAGTTTCAATAGATTTATCAACTTCGATAGCATCTTCAGCAGCAAACGCCATATTGCTATTAATTAAAACCGCAGAAATTGCACTTGCAAGTAGAGCAGGCTTAAAGGTGTTCATGATAGATTCCGAGTTAGTTACAGTAAATTTATGCTCAAAAAATAGACGTTACTAGTAATTTAAGCTTAAAAATTGATGATTTAGTGAATTTATATCCAATTATAATGTATTTTTATTCTTATCGTCCATGCGTTATTTGCAATTAAATGCAAAATAATTGAATAAATACTCTGTTTAGGTGTTAGCTATCGGAATAAGGGCAGTTCGTACAACCATTACTACAGCAATGGCCGCGTTTTAAAAAGAACCAGCGGCTAAATACCATGTAATTGTTTTGCATAGTGTAATCGAGGTTTTCTATTAAGTTACCCTGAGTAAAATAAGGCTTAGCAAAGGCAAGCTGCTGTTCGAGAGGCTGTTGGTAAAGTTCTGATAAAAATGAATTTATCTTTTTTATAGTACAGTCTCGGCATAAACATTCTGTTGCGGTCTCATCGAGTGGTAAAATGTTGGGTAGCTCATTACACCAACAGGCATTAATATTGTCGGCTTGGCAGTTAAGGGTTGCTTTGCATCGTGAGCATGTAAGGGTTGTCATTAATTAAAAGGTGCTTTGAGATTGAAAAGGTAAGCATAGCAAATGGATAAATTAGACGCATTAGGAGAGTTTGCTCGTTTTGGTGATAATCGATTTGAGGCAATTTCAGTTATTACAAGCACTCCTGACATCCAAGATGATGTGTATATTCTAACGCAAGAAGTGTTCTGTCAGGTTCTACAGCGTGTTATTAACGGCGAAATAGATATTGATGAATTAGAACTTTGGGCGAACGTACTAGAGTCACGACAAGACATAGATGAAAGTGCCGTAGAAGGGGCTATTTACGCTTTAGGCAATAACGAGCAAATGGGTGAATTGAGTAAAAGTACGCTAAAGAAGCTATTAGATGTGATGAAATAGCTTCTTTTAGCCCTAAGCTTATTTAGCTTAAGGCATTCGCTTGTTGCTATTTATGGTAGCTTAAACACGTTTCAACTTCGTTTTTCGAACCTAAGATCACCGCCACACGTTGGTGAATTGCATCAGGTTGAATATCCATGATGCGCTCAGTACCAGTAGAGGCTATACCGCCAGCTTGTTCGATTAACATTGCCATTGGGTTTGCTTCGTATAATAAACGTAATTTGTTAGGTTTATTTGGATCTTTCGTGTCGGTTGGGTAAGTAAAAATACCACCACGACATAATACACGGTGCACATCACCCACCATTGCAGCAATCCAGCGCATGTTGAAGTTACGACCACGCGGGCCTGTGTCACCAGCAATTAAGTCATTGATGTAATTTTGCATCGCTGGCTGCCAATGACGTTGGTTTGAAGCATTGATAGCAAATTCGCTAGTATCTTCAGGTACTTTTGCAAAGTCTTCTGTTAATAAGAAGGTACCGTGAGTTTTATCTAAGGTGAAAAAGCGTGTACCTTTGCCTGTTGTTAATGCTAGCACCGTTGATGGGCCATATAACACGTAACCTGCCGCTACTTGGTTTTTACCCGGTTGCATAAAGATACTTGGGTCGGCCGGATCTGCACCTTCAGGCGCCGCCATAATTGAGAAAATCGTACCAACGAGTGAGTTGATATCTGTATTTGATGAACCATCAAGTGGGTCGAATGCAACAATGTAGTTGGCATTAGGGTTACCCGCAACGGTGAAGTCTTCTTCTTCAGAGGCAATGGCTTTTACGTAGCCCGATTCTAATAAAATATCTTTTAAAAGTTGGTTAGTTAGAACGTCGAGTTTTTTCTGTGTTTCACCCTGAATGTTTTCGTCTAGGGTTGAGCCTAATACGCCAGATAGGGCGCCTTGACCAACACGAAATGAAATCTCTTTACATGCCGCAAGTACCGTTCTGATCAATGAGATCAGTTCACGAGGGCAACCATCTTCTAACAATACCGGTGGGAGTCTACGCATTCTATTTTCCTGATAACGTTGTAGCCAGACATTTTTAGTGTGAGAGAGAATGTCTTAGCAAGCGCTGAATTTCGTCTTAAATAGCTGATTTTTCTTGGCGGTACTTTATACTGCTTAATACCTATACAGTATTTAAAACGCGAATAACAAAGATAAGATTATGCAAAAAATACCATTACTACGATATCTGCTCTTAGCTGTGCTACTTACTATGATAACTCAAGCACACGCAGCAATTAAGTCTATAAATGATTTTACTGAAAAAATGACTCATTTTTCTGGCTATTTTTCATTTTACTACGATACAGAAAACGGCAAATTGTATCTTGAGGTGGATAAACTCGAGCAGCAATTTTTATTACAACAAAGCTTACCTTATGGTGTCGGTTCAAACGATATTGGCTTAGATCGCGGTCAGCTAGGTGATACTCACTTAGTTCAGTTTGAACGTTTTGGCGATAAGGTGATGTTAAGAGCCATAAATACTTATTACCGTGCTAACACTAATAACCTTGCGGAACAACAAAGTATTAAAGAGGCATTTGCATCAAGTATCTTAGCAGGGTTTAGTGTTGTTGCTCAGTCAGAAACCGCCGTATTAGTGGATTACACACCTTATTTATTAAGCGATGTTCATGGTGTGAGCCGTCGTTTATCGGCAACTGGCCAGGGAAGTTTTAACTTAGATAGCAACCGCAGTGCGGTTTATTTAGCACGCTCAAAAGCATTTGAAAAAAATACTGAATTAGAAGCAGTACTTACTTTTCAAGGTAATAAGCCTGGTAAGTATGTTCGCCAAGTGAGTGCAGACCCTTACGCGCTAACGGTGCATATGCATCATTCATTAATTGAACTGCCTGATGATAACTACACCCCGCGTAAGTTCCACCCTCAAGCAGGTTTCTGGAGCATTGAGCACAAAGATTATGCGGCAGCGCTGGGTGAGTCTATGTATGTGCGTTACATCCCTCGCCATCGTCTAGCGAAAAAAGATCCAAGCCTACCAATCAGCGAACCCGTTGAGCCGATAGTTTATTATTTAGATCCGGGCGTACCTGAGCCAGTTAAATCAGCATTACTTGATGGTGCTAAATGGTGGAATGATGCATTTAACGCAGCAGGCTACAAGAATGCTTTTATAGTTAAAGTGCTACCAGATGATGCCGACCCTATGGATGTACGCTACAACGTGATCCAATGGGTGCACCGTGCAACGCGTGGTTGGTCGTATGGTAGCTCTGTGATTGACCCGCGGACAGGCGAAATTATAAAAGGCCATGTGACTCTGGGTTCATTACGTGTTCGTCAAGACATCTTAATTGCAGAAGCATTAGCTGCACCTTATTTTGAAGGGAATGAAGTGGCTAAGCGCTTACAAGCAATGGCACTTGATCGTATTCGTCAGTTAAGTGCTCATGAAGTGGGGCATACTTTAGGTATTTCTCATAACTTTGCAGCCTCAGTGGCAGATAGAGCCTCTGTGATGGATTATCCACACCCGCTACTTAGCTTTAATGAACAAGGTAAGTTAGATGTTAGCCGAGGCTATGCTTCTGGTATGGGCGTTTGGGATACCCAAGTTGTTAAATACGGTTATAGCGATTTCACAAATCAAGATGAAGCACAGCAATTGGCCGCAATTTTAGCTGAGAATAAAAACAAAGGGCTGGAGTTTATCTCAGACAGTGATGCCCGCGCTCAAGGTGGTGCTCATCCAACAGGGCATTTATGGGATAATGGTCGTTCACCAAGTGATGAGCTAATGCGAGTACTTGATGTTCGTAAGCAAGCGCTGACTAACTTTGGTATAGAAAACATCAAAACAGGCACTGCTTTGTCGCAATTAGAAGAAATGCTGGTGCCGCTTTATCTATTCCATCGCTATCAAGTTGAAGCTGCTGTTAAGCTAATTGCTGGCGTGAATTACGAATACGAAGTGCGTGATGGCTCACAACCTAAAGGGGCACAGGTTGTTGCAAAGCAAACACAACAAGCTGCAGTGGATGCTATGCTTGCGACATTAAAAGCTGAGAACCTTGTTTTACCTGAGTCGGTATTAGCGCTTATTCCACCAAAAGCCTATGGTGAATCAAAATCACGGGAGAGCATTGTTGGTCGTACAGGACTAACGCTTGATGCGATGGCACTGCCAGAGGTTGCAGCTGCACATAGTTTGAGCCTACTTTTTAATAGCCAACGCATTAACCGTTTAGCGCAGCAACAAGCACGAAGTGATGCATTTTATGGTTTAGATGCACTATTAGCACAAACTTATCAGCAAATTTTCGAACAACAGGTTGCTTCAGGGATGGCTGGTAAAATTAGCCAACGTGTGCAGCTTTTAACAGCGAAACAATTTGCTGACTTAGTTGCAAGCAATGAAGTGGCACCCGAAGTACAAGCTCAATTGCGTTATTACTTAGCTAAACTCGCAAAGAGTTACCAGCAAGAATCAATGCTAGGCAGTGCATCCGTTGGGAACAGTGCATTTAAGCAATATTTAAGTGAGCAAATCAGTCTCTTTTTAGAAAGCGGTGAATGGCCTGCAAACTTTAAAGTGTTGCCAATGCCACCGGGCTCACCAATTTAATCCATTTTTACTTCAAAGCGCCTAGGGCGTGTTGACCTTTGTGGATTAAAATTTGTTCACTCTAGGGGCGATTTAATCGCGGCGCGAGATTTGTAACCTAGTGGGCTAAGTAAAAATCGAGCAACAAAGAGTTAATCGCCCCTAGGAAGAACCCGAAGGGCAGCGCGTGTTTGGCATTGATGCTGCGTTATCACCTATTTATGTGGAACAACCACACTACATAGGTTCTGCCTTGCCTAAATACCAAACACACTGCTGCAAAATTAATCACAAAAGGTCAACACGCCCTAGCATAGCTAGGCGTTTTACTTGCATAAAATTGGATATTTGCTAATCTAGCGGCCTTCCTTTTTTGTCTTTTTGAGGTGTATATGGCGTTCTTTTCTCGCTCGTTGTTAGCAGCGGCCATTACATTCTCTAGCTTTTCCAGCTACGCAACCTTAGAAAAAAAACAATGTGATGTAGAGCTAAGCCATGGCTTAATCATTACCGATGATGTCATTCGTATTGTTGATAAGGGTCAAACTCGCGTGCAAATTAACAACGATAACCAATTGTTTATACGAGGTTATTGGGTTGATTTAAGTCTCGAAGAAAGCAAAGTCGTTGAGCAGTTCAGCCGAGGGATCAGACAAACCGTCCCTGAACTTGTTGACCTGGCAACAGATGGTGTAAACCTTGGCTTAAGTGCCATCGAGCAAGTTGTTGAGGGCATGTCAGACAAAGAGCCTGAAGTGCTAAAAACTCAGCTGCAATATGTTGAACGTGCATTAATGGATAAATTTAAGCGTGGTGATGACTTTTTCTTTATTGCCCCGCAGTCGCTGTCGAAAATCGATGATTTTTTTACCAAAGAAATCAGCCAAAAAATTCACTCTGCAGTTCACGGTTCACTTGGCGCTATTTTAGTCTCGCTAGGGGATGCTTTTAAGTCGCGCGAAGGTAATATCGAAGACCGTATCAATGATATGGGGCAGCGTATGGATATCATCTCAAAAGAAATTGATAAATCACTGCAAAAGAAAGCAGAGCAGTTAGAGATGAAGGCATCTGAGTACTGTGAGTGTTTGAACTCGTTAGATGTCACTGAATCACGCTTACAACAAATGGTGCCTGGTATGGCCGATTTTGATTTGGTGCAAATAAAGTCTTAGTGCAAATTTTATAACGAGAAAGCCCAGCAGTTGCTGGGCTTTCTCGTTTTAAGTTAGCGAAGGTTAACTGAATTTAGCGGTTTCAGTTTCTAAATCGTTAGTAAGGCCTTTGATCAAATCGGTTGCTGTATGAGCCTGATTAGATACATCAGCCGTTTGTGAAGCCGTGTCTGAGATAGTTACGATGCGTTTGGCTGTGTCTTCACCGGCATCTAGTTGCTCTTTCGCAGCAATAGCTATCTGATGGCTCATTTGTGCTATGGCGCTGAGTGAGCTTGCTACCCGTTTTAGCTCGTCATTCGCTTTTTTCGACTTTTCAACGGTTTGTTCGCTGGTTGTCATACTTAGGGACACTGATGATTTGGCATCTTGGGTTGCTGCTTGCAGTTTGCCAATCATATTACGAATTTCTTCTGTGCTGGTTTGCGTGCGCTGGGCAAGTCCGCGCACTTCATCAGCAACTACAGCAAAGCCTCGCCCTTGCTCACCAGCACGGGCGGCTTCTATCGCAGCATTAAGCGCAAGCAAGTTGGTTTGCTCGGCAATACCTTGAATAACACTGAGTACATTTGCGATGTTATTTACCTCATCATCGAGTACTTGAATATTATTACCAGCGCTGTCAATTTGCTGCTCTAAAAGCGCGATGGTGTCAGCAGCCTCGCTGGTTAAGTGGCTTGCACTTTGACCTTGCTGCTCAGCTTCTTGCACTGAGTAGGCTGCTTGTTCGGCATGTTCAACAACCGTTTGCGCTGAGGCTGTTAACTCGGTAATTGCTGAAGCAACCATTTGAGTTTCTTCATTAAGGCTACGAGTCAGTTTATCGAGTTCAACAGAGCGAGATTCGTTATCAACACTTTGATTCTTTAAGCTATCTGTAACGCCTTTAATGCCGCCAACAACGCCACGTAAACCTTGCTGCATGTAATGCATGGCAGCAATAATGCTCTCTGGAGGAGCATCTTGGCGAATATGTGAGTTTAAGTTGCCGCGAGAGACGTTTTTAACAATACCAATTACTTCATCAATTTCGCCGCCTAAGGCATTAGTCAGCGATGAACCAAAGCGAGCAATAGCAAAAGTCAGCGCAATGGCAATAAGCATGGAAAGGCCCAGCAACCACTTAGCGGTATTCCAATAACGTTCATCAACTTCTTTAGCGCTAATGCCAGTACCAACATACCAGCCAAACAGCGGTGTTTTTTGAACTACAGACGTTAAATCTACCGTTTCACCATCACGCACTGAATCCCAATGATAGGTGATAATTTTATTGGTTGTGTTACCCACTAAATTTTCGACCATACGGCCGATGCTGTTGCCACTGGCGTCTTTAAAATCATTAAAGCTGGTGCCATGCAGCTCAGGGTCGTGTGGGGTAGCGACAAAATTTAAGTTGTTGTCGACGACGTACACGTATTCTGAGTCGTGGTATTTATTTTCGCGCAGCACCTGAATAGCAAGTTTCTTTGCTTGTGCTTCTTTGAGTTGGTTGTTTTTAACCATCAACTCAAATTGCTCAACAATATTGGTAGTGCTTTTCATGAGCTGGTTGATACGCGCGATGTTGTCGCTTTCGCTAGCATGGCGTAAAGACTGTAAGCCAAGTAAAGCTATCGCAGATAACGCAATAAACATAGCGATAGCAAATAAGGTGATTTTTGTTTTTAAAGCTAGTCCTGATAACACAGTCAGCCTCCTTTATTATTTCCCCTGTTAACTTTTACCACGTTTGTCTGGTTTTATTAAGGAAAAATGACAGCGTTATCATGACTTTTGCTCAAGTACCTATTTAGAGCTTGAGTTCGGCTTCTGTAAGAGCACGATATTCACCGCTTGCAAGGCTTTCATCGAGGGTGATATCCGCTATTTTTTCACGATGTAATTCAACAACTTTATTGCCTACAGCGGCAAGCATTCGTTTAACTTGATGGTATTTACCTTCGCAAATTGAAAGGCGTAAACTATAGCTTGCAAGTTTTTCAACAATAGCAGGGCGGGTTAGCTCTTTTTCGTTGTGCAATTGCACCCCTTGCTCTAACGCTGTAATTGCTTCTTCATCAATAGGCTCTTGAGTTTCAACTAAATAAGTTTTGAACTTGTTATGCTTTGGGGCTGTAATTTTGTGTGACCAGTCGCCGTCATTAGTAATGATCACTAAACCTGTAGTATCGATATCTAACCGACCTGCAACATGAAAGTCGCTCATGTTTGGTTCATCAAGTAAATCGAATACAGTCGGGTGAAGGTCATCTTTATTAGCACACACATAGCCCGCTGGCTTATTAAGCATGTAGTAGCGCTTGCCTAAAAAGACCAGCGGCTCGCCTTGCCAGCGAATATCATCATCTTGTGTTACAGACAAATCGAATGAGGTGATCACCTCACCATTAACAGTGGCGTATTTGCGTTTAATACCTGCTCTGGTCTTGCTGCGAGGTAACTCGGCAATATGGCTGATAAATTTATCTAAACGGCATGGAAATTTCATTGGGATCACATTTTTAGTCGGCTACAATGGCGGCGAGTATAGCGGATACTAGTTACCTATGACAGTACAGCAAGGACAAATATTACAGTATTACCAAGCGCAAATAGCCAAAGGTGATTTGCAAGAAGACCGTGCCCAGCGCACAGCGATTAATGCTCTTGATAATCTAGCCACAGAACTGGCTGCGCCAAGACATTGGTGGCAAAGCGCAAAGCCAATAAAAGGGGTCTATTTATATGGCCCAGTAGGACGTGGTAAATCCATGTTGATGGACGTGTTTTTCAAGTTGGTCAATATTGAAGCTAAGCAGCGTTTGCACTTTCATCATTTTATGAAGCAAGTGCATGAGCGCCTAACCCAGCTGCAAGGGCAAAAAAATCCTCTAAAGGTGATTGCTAAAGAGTGGGCAGAGCACATTCGCTTGATTTGTTTCGATGAGTTTTTTGTCTCTGATATTGGTGATGCTATGATCTTGGGTGGTTTATTCAAAGCCCTGTTTGAGCAGCAAGTCGTGTTAGTCGCGACCTCAAACTGCCAACCTGAGCAGTTATATCGCAACGGTTTACAGCGAGCACGATTTTTACCCACTATCGATTTATTAAATGAGCATTGCCATATTTTCAGTGTTGAAGGCGACACAGATCATCGCTTTCGCTTTGGTAAACAAACCGAACATTATTTTATTAATAACAAAGATGCCCTAACAGAGCGCTTTTTAAAACAAGAGCAAGTAATACAAAGGCAATCAATGATAGAGATTTGCCATCGCCATCTTAGCTGTGTAATGCAAGCTCAAGACGCCATTATGTTTGATTTTATGACGCTTTGCTCAGGACCCAGAAGCACGGCGGATTATATTTATTTGGCAGAGCAGTTTCAGCGAGTTTATTTAGTCAATGTGCCAGTAATGGGGCGCGGGGCAACGGGCAAACAAATTGTGCATGGCATTGAAGATAGCTATCAGCGAGAAAAGCAAGACTTACAAGAACACTTCTTAGATGATGAAGCACGGCGCTTTATTGCTTTAGTTGATGAGTTTTATGATCGTAGTCGATTACTGGTGATCTCAGCACAGGCGGGTATTAGCGATTTATATCAAGGGCAAAAACTGGCATTTGAATATGCGCGAACTGAATCTCGATTAGTTGAGATGCAAAGCTGGAAAAGATAAAAGGCGCAATAAAAATGCGCCTTTGATTTCAGCCTAGCTGGGGATCTTCATATGAAACGGTTAAAAGCTATATTGAGCACCCACATACACGTAGCGACCTGCACCACCGCCGTATGCGCTATAGTAGTTACCACGGCCATATGGATAAAAATCACCTTTATTATCGAACACGTTATTCACACCACCGAATACGCGCAGTTGGCTCTGTTTACCAAGTGATAGAGTGTAAGACGCTGAAAGGCTGTGTTTTAAGAACGAACCATAATCTTGGTAGGCAAGTTTTTCTGGGTTACTGATACAGGTATCTTCACCAGCCTCACAGCGGGCATCGTTTTCAGTAAGATACTCATTGTAATCTTCTTCAAGACTCTGGCTTGCTTTAAACGAGCCTAGGTAATTTGTACGCCAACGAATACGCAAGTTATCGTTACGCCATGTAAGTGACATTGATGCTTTATCTTTGCTGCTGCCGTAACCTGCGTAATGGCTAGTCACTAAGCTGCCATCAAGGCCTTCATAGGTTTGCGAGTTTTCAATTACATGGTTGTAATCTAGTTTAAACGACAACTGACCTAGGTTATCTAAGTCGAGTTTGTACTGTGCAACCACATCGTAACCACGTGCAGTTAGCTCATCGAGGTTATATTGACGCTGTAGAATTTTGATAATGTTACCTTCGCTATTACGGGTAATGTCATTACAAAATACGTTGTCTTCACCCCATGCAGCTTCTGAGTTGTAGCACTCACGCATGATGTTTTCATTACTGATCTGCGAAATCGCATCAACAATGGCAATATCGTAGTAATCAACGGCAAGATTAAAGTTTTCTATAAAGGCAGGAGCCACTGTCACACCAAATGTATAAGTATCAGCGGTTTCTTCTTTTAGATTTTCGTTACCTGCCCCTGGAGAATAGCTGTTGTTCTCATCGCTGAATTCAAAGTTTGGATCAGCAGCAAGTTGTGTTGCTAAAGTTGGCTCTTTACGGCAGTTATCGTGACCTGGTTTAGTTGATGTTGCTGTTAAACCGTCACAAATATCATCATAGCTGTCGTAATCGCCACGTGCTGGTGACATAAGTTCAGTGATCGTTGGTGCACGTTGAGCGCGAGCGAAGTTTGCTCTAAATGCATAGCCTTCGATTGGTTCCCAAAATACACCTAGCTTGTAGCTGGCAACGGTGTTGACGTTTTCCATGCTGTAGTTAGCTAAACGTAATGAAGTTTCTGCACTTAAATTTTTTGCTAAAGGAGCATCTTTTAACAGCGGGATCGCAAGTTCTGCAAAAGCTTCATAGACTTCAACTTCGCCATAAAAATTTGGTACATAGTTGAAGGTAATACCACCAGCTTTCATGTCGTCGCTGGTTGATAGGTCTTGGCTATCTTTACGATATTCGCCACCAAATACAGCGGATACAGAGCCTGCTGGTAATTCAAATAAATCACCCGCTACGTAGCCGACCACGCCATATTGTTTTATTTCGGTATCAATAATAGGGTTGGTGCGGATCCAAGCGGCCATCTCTTCGGTGATAGAGCCTTCACCAAATAAGTTAATTGGCACACAGCCTTCAGCGCGAGCTGCTTCATCAATACATTGAATGGTGCCATCTGCTAACTGTTCAGCTTGCAAGGCTTGATTAAGTTTTACGGTATTTAATTCATTGCTGCGGATTTGGTGCTGGGTAAAACGACCATAACTTGCTGATAGATCCCAGTCCCACTCGTCGTTAAATAACGTGCCTTGAAGACCTGCCCAACTACGAATAGTTTTACGGGTATTATCTGTGCTGATATTACCGACTTCGCTAAAGCGGCGATCCCAATAAATGCGATCTTTATATGGGTTGGCATCGAGAATTTCTTGCGGCACATATGGGTTGTCGATTGGAATATAACCCGGTGCCACATCTGCAAGTGGCTCGCCCGTGGTAGGGTCGTAACGCGGTACATAGGCACCTTCGTATTCATCTTCAGGCGACTTATTGTTAAATGAGCCACTTTCACTGTATTGAACTTGCGCGTAGAACATCACATCGTCAGTTAAGTCATAATCAATTTTAACTGCAGCAGATACGTTATCGCTCGGAACATCAAGCATCACGTATTGATTTGAGTTAATACCATAAATTTCTTCATTGCCTTTCCAATCATCACGTAAGGTTTGACCGTCATACCAAAACTGTGTGTCGTTGCGGCTGTGTTCTAAGAACACACCGCCCGGAATGCCGTCGCTCTTGCTTACCCAGTCAGCTTGCGTGATGTCGCGCATACATTGATCGCCATCTGCTGTTTGCATTACATTACACATGCGATCTGGATCGTAATCGTAACTATCTTCAATTTGTGCGCGTTTACGATCGTAAAAAGTCATACCGAAATCACGGTCCCAGTTGGCACTGAAATAGGCGTAACCGCGATCTTCAGCAAATGAGGTACCGTAGTTTAAATCAAGGGTAAATTCTTTACCGCCGCCATCGGTGGTTTCACCTGTGTTCGCTTTAAAATCAAAGCCTTCTTTTTTTGATTGGGTGATAATATTCACCACACCCGCTACAGCATCGGCACCATAGGTTGCAGATGCACCGCCACTGATTATTTCAACACGCTCAACCATGCCGCTCGGAATGGTATTTAAGCTTACATAGTTGCCGCTGTAGCTATTTGAAACAACACGGCGACCATCAATCAGTGTTAGTGTACGATTAGCACCTAAATCTCGTAGTTGTACTGTAGATAACCCTGTTGCTGAAACACTTGATTGGCTGGTGGTGTTACCTATGCTCTCACTCAGTGCAGGCATGTTATCAACAAGAATATCTGATAAGTTGGTTAAACCTGTATCGGCAATGGCTTCACGGTCCATTGTGACCAACGGTGTTGGAATTGAAAAACTATCGCGTTTAATACGTGAACCTGTTACAACAATTTTTTCAGGTTCTTCAGTTTGTGCATTAGCTGCTGGAGTGGTGTTGGCAGGGCGGGCAATCTCAGCCTCATTGGCAAATGCATGCTGGCTAAAACCACTGGCAACAGCAAGTGCAATAGCACAAGGTTTGGTTAGTAGATTTCTCACAGGCGTTCCTAGTTGTTTTATTTTTAGTTTTTAGAACCAGAGTGATGCTCTTTTTAAGGGCAGTTAAAATTTACAGTGAGCAACACTCTGGTTGGTCGGTATTGACGTAAAAATTTTTATAGGAATGTGAACTTAACTACAATCTTAGGTGGCTCGTTTATGTCTCTATTTTACATCTATTGAATATCTATTTATTTAAAATCAGTGGCTTAAGAAGTGGCCATTGTTAACTGTTTTGCAACGTTAAAGCTGGTGAAAGAACCACTTTTACGATAAATTGATAGGGCTTTATACTGCTGTACTTCTAAAATGGGGTTTTATTTAGAGTAAATGGAAACATCTAATCGCGTTTATCAGCTGGGCTCATGTATTGTTAACCCACTCGAAAATAAACTGATCTGCAATGGTAGTGAACAACTTTTGCAGCCTAAGTTTATTGAGTTGTTAGCCTGCTTAGTGGCGCGTTACCCCGAACCAATCACGCGTGAAGAGCTCATCAATCATGTATGGGAAGGCAATTTTTATGTCGGTGAAAAAGCCTTAACGAATGCTATTTGGCATTTACGAAAAGCATTTAAAGAGCTCGACCCAGAACAAACTTACATAGAGACATTACGAAAAACTGGCTATCGCGTTTTGTTAAAGCCTCAGCCAATAGATACAGCTGATAAAGATAAACCTGGTCCCTTAAGTATCACTGCTGCGCAGATTCGCCAGCTGTTCGTAGCTTTATGTGTAATTAGCCTAGCAGTGATGTATTGGCTGTTTTCTTCGCCTTCAGAACAAACAAATTCAAGCTTTGTGCTACCGCTCAATAGCATCGAAAGTGTTACGGCAAGCCCTGGTCGTGAGATTTACCCTTCAATTTCAGATGATCAGCATTATTTAGTGTATTCGTGGCGTCAGCTTGGTAAACCAAATAACCTATATTTACGCGATTTACATTTTCCTGAGCATCCTGCTAAGCAATTAACAGACTCACCCTATACTGAAGGCCGCTCTGTGTTTAGCCCAGATGCAAACACGTTGTACTATTACCGAATGGCGTCAGATGTCTGTGAAATTGTAAAGCTGTCTTTGGTTAATGCTACCAGTGTTGTATTAGGGGAGTGCAGTAATAAATATGCCCCAGATCTTGATATCAGTAGTGATGGTAAAACCTTGGCTTACATTGCTGATCACACCAGTAAGTCAGGTGATTATGTAACTCGTATTAAGCTGCTCGATTTACAGGCAAAACAAACAAGTGAAACGGTTATTCCTTGCAATAATGACTGCGAAACTGTGTATGAGTCGGTATCGTTTTCGCCAAGTGCTCAGCGAGTTGTGGTTACTCGTACTGTTAAAAACAACCAAAAAGCGCTGTTTTTAATTGATGTAAAGACAGGGCAAAGCCAACGCTTAACTCATGACTTTGTTGATATTCATGGTGTGGATTGGCATCCATCTAAAGAGCAATTGGCGTTTAGCGCAGTTGAAGGCGGCAAACGTTATGGCTATTTTTACGATATTAATGATCAAACCCTAATTAACACGCAAATCGCTGGTATGAGCTCGCCTAATTACAGTAGCGATGGCAGTGTTTATTATCATCAATGGGATTTAGATAAAGTGATCACGCGTTTGAAAATAGACGAGCAAGTAGCCAGCTCACCGTTTTCTATGCTGTCGACCAACTTTAGTTCGCTATTTCCTGAATATAATCAGCAGCAAGATAAACTGCTGTATGTGTCGAATGAATCGGGCAGTTCGCAGCTTTGGATTGTAAACCCCGATAGCAGCTCGCGAAAGCAGCTTACTGACTTTGCACATAATACTGGGGAAATTCGTGATCCAACTTGGTCAGCCGATGGACGCTATATTTTGTTTTCATTGTACGATAATGGCAGCACCCGCTTGTATTTTTATGATTTCAAAGTAGAGCAAAGCCAACAAATCAAGCTGCCATTTAGTCATGCTGTTAAACCCAAGTTTAGCGCTGATAGCCAGCATATTTTAGTCTCTGATGGCGACTACCTATACCGTTATGACTTAACAGGAAGAAGCCTAGGTAAAGCCGTTGATGTACCAGCGCAGTTCGGCGTTGAAACACAAGCGGGTGATATTTTATTTACTAATTCACGCCATGCTATTTGGATTAAACACCATGAGACGGGTGTTGAAGAAATGCTTGTGAATGATATTAAATTGGCGCGCAATTATGCATGGTTGCTGGTGGCAAAAAACGCTTACCATGATGGGCGTATTTATTATTATAAAGAGCGCTTAGGTGATTACCGCATAAGCTACTATGACTTAGCGAGTAAGCAGCACCATGATTTAATTGCTTTACCTGAGCGAGCTTATAGCCGCTCATCGGGTCTGACCTACATACCCAATGAGCGTTGGTTGGTTTACACCGCATACCTATCGCCAGAGACAGAAATCAAGCGCTTACCTGCAGCCTATTTACCTAAGTGAGTTAACACTTACGATAGATATCAGCATCCATATCGTAAATATTAACGCTTAAACTATACGAGCGGCGGCAGTATGTTTTTAAGCAACTTAGCAATTGCTCACTGAGCATTTGCTTTTGCTCTATGGTTCTGCCTGCCATGATTGATGCGCCGATGTGAATAAAGCCATCTTTGCCTTCACCTAATTCGTAATGCTGATAAGCAATTGCACGAGTCTTTATGGTCGAAAGCTCAAATAAGCCAGAGTCAAAAACGGCTTGGTGAACTTTTTCAACTAACACTTGTGGCAGAATTGGCAAGTCTTCTGAGTGTTCTATAACAATGTGCGGCATAGGGTTTTCCTTAAAAGCGGTAACTAAAACCGATGTTTGTCTGAAATTGGTTTAACACATCACCATCAAAGTGCCATAGACATTGATTGTCTTCTGATGTTGGCAATGTGCACGATACATTGCTTGCATTATTTACAATAGTTGCCAGCCAGCGAGTTTCAACATAAACCCGAGCTTGTTCAGTAAATAAATAATCAGCGCCAGCATAAAGGCCCGAGGTAAAAAATGTATCAGAATCGGCAAAGTCAGTGCTGACGTAGTTTGCGCCAATTTGGGCGCCAACAAAACCAACCACACGGTCAGCCAATGGCACTTCTACGGCACTTTGAAATAGCAGATATTGCATCTCGATTTGCTTGTTGGTTTGGTCTTTCATATCAAGTTCGGTTGCTGAATAAAAGAACCCGTAACGAGCATTATCAATGGTTCTATCAAGACTGACAGTAAAATGGCTGTCATCCTCAAGCTCAATTTTAAGGTTTTCTTCGGTTTGCACCGAGTTAGTAAAGTTTTTGCCAAAACCAGCGCTAATAGAGTAGCCAGCATGAGCTGTACTACTTAAGAACATGAAACACAGTAAACCAAACGATTTTTTCATTGTTTAGATGCTCGTTGTTGAAGATATTTTGAGATAGTATTGAAACATAGCAAGCAAATCGTTGTAAACGGACAACTATCGCTTTTTAATAAGGAACACTAGGATGAAGTTACTAAAATTAGCTGCTTTGACTGCGCCACTAGTTTTGTTGAGCGGTTGCTCGGATGATGCTGCTTCGGTAAGTTTAGGGTTATTCACTACCAAAGATATTAAAGTGGTATCACAACAAGATCCGCTGATCAGCGGTGTTACTTGCCACATAAGCCATATTGAAGCGAACCTTGATTTTGCTGATCCATCCGATATGTCTATTGCCTGTCGTCAAACAGGCCCCATTACAGCTGACCAATTGCAACAAATTGACCGCAGTAAATCGGGCGAAGTGGTATTTAAATCATCGAAAAGTATTTTGTTTAAATCGTTAAAAGTACGTCGTATTTATGATGCACCTACACGCACTCTTTTGTATTTGTCTTATTCAACCAAAGAGTCAAGTGGCAGCCATCATCACGCTTTATCTACCGTGCCCCTTTACAACACGGATGCATGGCAATGGGCACAAACACAAGAGTAATTTATGTTAGCGTTATTTAAATCAGCCCCGTTAATTGATGAGCAAGAGCAGCAATGGTTAATTGATACCTTTTTATGGGCGGTTGAGCATTTTGATAGTGATTATTTTTTAAAGCATACCCAAGTTATTTTACCCAACGGACAATTTTTTCCAGATAGGGTGTCGAGCGTCAGTGAAATGGCTGAAAAGGTATTTAGTCGAGTTGTTGATTATGCGGGTATGAAGGCGTGGCCAATTAACTTAGTTGCGCCATCAGGGCTGACTCCACAGGTGTTTCCGCACTTTGAATTCCAAGACAATTTACGCGGTAGCGAGGCAAGTTTAATCGTACCGGCAAATCACCCGGTGAATATCTCGTTTAACCCAAACCAAATAAATCAACCACAAGATTTAGTCGCAAGTTTTGCAGGAACCTTAGCCACTATTTTGATTCACCATGTGGGTGTATTACCTCCTGGCGGTAAAGAGTACTTACCACAAGCAAGTGATGCGTTAGCATGCTATTTAGGTTTTGGGGTAATGATGAGCAATACGGTATATCAATTTAAAGGTGGCTGTGGCTGCGGTTATAACCCCTATGCCAATCGCCAAGCGGCGCTGACTGAACCACAGACCCTGTTTATGCATGCGCTGGTTACGCACTTTAAAGGGGACAGTCAGTCGAAAAAGTTTTTAAAGCCCCATTTACGCAGCCAATATAAAAAAGCGCAAAAGCAAATTAACGCTTTGATTAGTAATAGTGCAAATCCTTTGCTGTTGGCTCTAGATGAGCAAGCCGTAGGATAATTTTTCGTGCAGTATTTAGATGAGTTTTTATTGATTGCTATTGCTCATTTTTTTGCAGTGGCAAGTCCAGGCCCTGACTTTGCGATCGTACTAAAACAAAGTATTCAACAAGGTCGTAAAAATGCGCTCTGGACAAGTGCCGGTGTGGGTGCGGCTATTCTGTTACATATTGCTTATTGTGTATTAGGTGTGGCGTTAATATTATCGCAGTCACCAAGCTTATTTATGGCTTTAAAATACGTTGCGGGGGCCTATCTGGCTTACTTAGGTGTACAAGCCTTACGCAGTGCAAAACCCAACGATAGTAAGCAGCAAACTCTTGCACCTGCTGAGCCTGAATCTGTGTATAAAGCATTTCGACGCGGCTTTTTTACTAATGCCCTTAATCCCAAAGCAACGCTGTTTTTTATGTCGCTGTTTACTCTTGTGATTAGTCCTGAAACACCAGTTTTAGTGCAAGCTGGATATGGTGTATATATGGCAATGGCAACTTGGTTGTGGTTTTCATTTTTATCATTGGTGTTATCAAAAACATCGGTGAGAGCATTTTTCTTAAAAAGCGGATATTGGTTTGATAGAGGCATTGGGGTGATCTTAATTGCCTTAGCTATTCGCGTTGTTGTGTGAGGTGAGTATGGCGCTGTATAACTTTTCATTTGGTTCAAATATGTCATCGAGTCGATTGCTGGCAAGGCTACCTGGAGCAAAACGGGTGGGCACAGCCATTTTAAAGGGTTATGAGCTGACTTTTGATATGGTGAGTACCGATGGTTCTGCAAAATGCAGCGTGCGTAAAACAGCGCAAGCAGATACCTTGGTATATGGCGTTGTTTATCAGCTTAACGAAGCGGAAAAGTCGATTCTTGATGATATCGAAGGGCCACGTTATGACTGTGTAGATATCACCGTTGAGCTAATTGATGGCGAGCAACTCGCTGCGCATTGTTATATTGCTAACACCCTTGATGAGTCTTTACTTCCATTCGACTGGTATCTTCAGCATGTTCATCGCGGAGCGCTTGAAGCAGGTGTACCAAATCATTACAGTGAAGCAATACTCGCAAGACAAAGTTGCGATGATCCAGATAAAACCCGAGCAGCGAAAGAGTTCGCTATTCACAACAATAAAAATCACCAAGGGATATTATGAAACTCCGTAAATTAGCCGTTGCAGCGGCATTGTTATCAAGCTGTTCGTTTTACAGCTATGCTGATATTGATACTAAGAAAATCGAAAAAGTGATCGAAACGTCGATGGCACGTTTTGATGTACCGGGTATGGCTGTGGCGATTGTTGAAAATGATAAAGTCGTGTTAGCAAAAGGTTTTGGTGTATCTCACCTTGATACCGGTAAAAAAGTAAATAAAGACACATTATTCGGTATAGCCTCAAACACCAAAGCATTTACCGCAGCAGCGTTAGCTAAATTGATTGATGAAGGCAAGCTAAGCTGGGATGACAAAGTCATTGATCATCTACCTGAGTTTCGCTTGTATGACCCTTATGTTACGCGCGAAATGACCATTCGCGATTTATTAAGCCACCGTAGCGGTTTGGGTTTAGGGCAAGGTGATTTAATGATTTGGCCAGATACCGACAAATCGATTGATGAGATCATCGCAGGCCTAAAATATTTGAAACCGGCAAGTAGTTTTCGCAGTAAATACGCGTATAACAACCTAATGTTTGTGACAGCAGGTGAGGTGGTTGCGCGTGTCTCTGGCATGAGCTGGAATGATTATATTGAGAAAAATATTCTTGAGCCTCTCGATATGAAAAACTCGCGAGCTGGTTTTTCACGTATCCCTAGTAGTAATAAAAACTGGGCTACGGGTCATATCCCAATGGATGGGCAACTACATCCATTTTTTGTTAACTACCTTGAAGACTTCCGTGGTGCAGGTGCGATTGCATCAAGCGTGAGTGATATGAGCCAATGGCTACGCACGCAGCTTGCACATGGCAAAATGCCAAATGGCGATCAGTTATTCACTGAAAAGCAGCAGCAACAAATGTGGCATCCACATATTACGTCAATGGCCTCAAAAAGAGCTTATGAAGCTTACCATCAGCAATTTAGAGGCTATGGTTTAGGCTGGAGTATTGAAGACTTCCACGGCATTAAAAAGTTAGGCCATGGTGGTGGTATCTTAGGTATGGTGTCTCAAGTGACATTATTACCAGAGAAAAACCTCGGTATTGTGATTCTTAGTAACCAGCAAGCATTTAGTGCGTTATCTGCAGTAACTTATGAAGTGTTAGAAGATGCATTAGATCTTGAAGATAAAGACTGGGTTGAAGATCTTGCGAAAAAGCATTTTGAAGGTAAAAAAGAAGCTTACGCAAATGCAAAACCAGATACACCGGCCGATTATCAACCGAAACTACCAAACATCAACTACACAGGTACACTGCATGATAACTGGTATGGTGATGTGGTCATCGAAGAGTTAAATGGTCAGCTACGTATTGATTTTACTCATACAAAGCGCTTAAAAGGTCAACTTGAGCATTACACTGGCAATACCTTTATTGTTAAGTGGGATGAAAAGTTACTTGAAGCGGATGCTTACATAGAGTTTCAAATGAGCCCAGAAAACAGAGTGAGTGGTGCGAAAATGCGCGCTGTATCAACGGCGGTCACTGACTTTAGTTTTGACTTTAGAAATTTAGATTTACGCGCTAAAAAGTAAACCAAAGTCGCAAAGCCACCATTCGGTGGCTTTGTTATACTGGGGGAAAATAATCCAAGGAGCGTATTATGAGAACGGCAGTTATCTCACATCCATTTTGTCGTAAACATAAAATGATTGAGGATCACCCAGAATGTCCCGCGCGTTTAGATGTGATCACCGACCGTTTGCTAGCAAGCGGTGTTGATATTGCAATTACTCATTTACAAGCTCCAAAAGCTACCCGCGACGATTTTTTACGTGCTCATGATGAGTCTTTGGTCAGCCATGTAGAACAAACAATTCCTAATGACGGGCTTGCTGAATTAGACGGCGATACCTGGCTGTGTCCAGACTCAATGAAAGCGATTGAGCGTGCCGTTGGCGCCGGGTTATTAGCCGTTGATGAGATCCTTGCTGATAAGCTAGATGCAGCTTTTTGCTCGGTTAGACCGCCGGGCCATCATGCAAACCGCAGCTCCTCTGCAGGGTTTTGCGTTTTTAATAATCTAGCCATTGCCGTGAAATATGCGCAAAGCAAAGGTGTAAAACGCATCGCTATTCTAGACTTCGATGTTCACCATGGAAACGGCACTCAAGATATCTTTATAGATGATGATAATGTGTTGTTTTGCTCTTTGTTTCAACACCCATTTTATCCTAATACTGCGGTTGAAAATAACGCGACTTTAGTGAACTCACCGCTGCCAATTGCCAGTGATGGTAATGACTTGAAAGCTGTGTACCTTGAGCAATGGCTGCCAAAACTCAATGAATTTAAGCCTGAACTATTGTTTATTAGTGCTGGGTTTGATGCTCACCTTGAAGATGACATGGCAAGCCTGAAGTTTGTTGAAGATGATTACGCATGGCTCACTACACAACTAGCTGAGTTTTGCCAACAGCAAGATTGTAAAGGGATTGTCTCTTACCTCGAAGGAGGTTATGCCTTATCAGCCCTTGGTCGAAGTGCTGTGGCGCATATTAAAGCGCTGGTGGATGCACCTTAATCTGCCAGCATAGCAAAGGCTTGCGATGGTGTAAGCCGAGAAACCTTACTTAAACAGCACACTCCTTCTTGTGCTAGATGCTCAGTCACTTTAGTCGCAAGCTCAGCGTCAGTGAAGGCTTTAACGCTCTCACCCTGCAAATTAACATACTGCCCTGTAGCTAAAAGCATAATAACTGCGAGTTGCTGCTCCTCACTCAAACCATAAACAAAGCTTTCAATATCGGCTTCATCTTCTACTAATGCTAATTCATTAGCTGAAAAAATAATCTTAGGAAATGATGAGTGCATTTATTGTCCTGTGTCAAAGTTGCCAATATTGAAATGATTATAATTGTCAATTCATGCAAGAACTAGGAAAGTCGACTTATGAATCAACCAAGACGACATCAAAAGGTCAGTGATGTCTTTTCGCATAAATTGGTATCATGTCCTGCGCATACGCCTTTGGTCGATGCGGTAAGGTTGATGCATGTTCACAATGTAACGGCTATTTTTATCCAACATGAACAGTCCGTGGTTGGGATTTGGACTGAAGCTGATTGTTTGAAAATTGATATCAGCAGCCCAGCTTACAAGAATCTTGCCATTCATGAGGTGATGTCAGCACCTGTTATTACGGTGCCTAACCAATGTTCAGTCAGTGATGCAACGCTGCGTTTTCAACAACATGGTATTCGCCATTTATTAGTAATGGATAGTGAGAACCAACCTGCTGGTATGCTGAACCTTTCTGATATCGTTCATAACCAAGGTCTGGACCACTACCTACAGTTTAGGCCTATTCATGAGCAATACCGCACCGACCTTGAGGTCGTTGATGCGCAGACACCGATTGAAGAGGTTGTGCAGCTGATGCGAACTGGCAGGCTTGATAGTGTGCTGGTTTATAACCGAGAGCTTGAAGTACACGGTATTATTACTCAGCGCGACATTGTTGAATTGATAATCCAAACTGAGTGGCTAAATCCCTGTTGGCAGTATGCCAGTTATCCGTTAATTGAAATTGATTGTGAAAGTAGTTTATTTGATGCTTATCGCACTATGACAGAGCATAATGTTCGCCATTTGGTGGTCAAAGATGATGAGATCTGTGGGGTGATTTCATTTGCTGATTTGATCACAGAGATTGAATCGGCTTATTGTTGCGAGCTTGAGCGTGCTATTGAGCAGCGTGATCTTGCTTTGCAAAAGTCACAACGTAACCTATTTCTTGCAAATAAAATTATTGATGCCTCACTTGATGGCATCATGTTAACTCGCAAAGACGGCACCATTATTCAAGTTAACCCAGCTTTTACTGAGCTGACAGGTTTTGCTGAACATGAAGTAATAGGTAAGCGGCCAAATATTCTAAGTTCAACAAAACATAGTCGTTCTTTTTATCAAAAAATGTGGCATGCCATTGAATATGAAGGGGTGTGGCAAGGGGAGATCTGTAATTGTAAGAAAGGCGGCGAAGAGTTTGTTGAGTGGCTAACCATCATTCAAATTAAAGACCCTAACTTTGATGAGGTGCTGTATGCAGCTATTTTTAGCGATATTACTGAGCGTAAACGTGCTGAAGAAAAAATTGCCCAGCTTGCCTATTACGATGAATTGACCGGCCTGCCAAATCGGCGCTTATTTCATGACAGGCTCTCCATTGCACTAAGCACCGCCAAGCGTAACCATGATCTTTTAGCTGTAATGTTTATCGACTTAGATCGCTTTAAAGAGGTCAACGACAGCTTAGGACATGACGCAGGTGATAATTTGCTTGAACAAGTTGCTGAACGAATTTTATCAATCTTACCTGAAGGGGATACCTTAGCACGCTTAGGTGGTGATGAATTTGTTTTACTATGCGAAGTAAATCGTGTTGAAACGTTATTAAACTTTGCAGAACAAGTATTACAGCAAGTGAGTATGCCGCTTGCTATTAACGAGCATGTAGTTGCAATTACAGCCTCTATTGGCGCAGCAGTTTATCCAGATGATGGCGTAGATAGCGCCACATTACTTAAGCATGCTGATATTGCTATGTACCGCGCCAAAGAAGTCGGTCGTAATTCATTTCAATTATTTAAACCAGCTATGAATGCGCGCTCTTTAGAACGTCTGGCAATGATGAGCCGTTTGCAAAATGCCATTGAATGTGACGAATTTGAGCTTTATTTCCAACCGAAGCAAGAGTTAAACTCGGGTAAAATTTTAGGTGTTGAAGCGCTTTTGCGTTGGCATGAGCCGAATCTTGGCGTGATCTCACCGGCTAAATTTATCCCCCTTGCTGAAGAGCTTGGTCTAATTGTAAAACTCGATTTATGGGTAATCGAGCAGGCTTGTAAAGAGTTAGAAAAGTGGCAGCAACAAGGGATTGAAGCAGGGCGCTTAGCAATTAATATATCGGCGAATCACTTACGTCAGGGGCAATTAGCATCGAATGTTGAGCGTTTACTTGAGCGTTATGATGTTGACCCACACAAGCTTGAAGTTGAGCTGACGGAAAGCTGTTTTATAAGCCACTTTAGTGAGGCCAAGCAAGAGTTGTTGGCGCTGAAAAAACTAGGTGTGCATATTACTTTGGATGACTTTGGTACGGGGTATTCGGCTTTAAGTTATTTAACAAAACTGCCTATTGATACGTTAAAAATAGATGCCAGCTTTATAGCAAAAGTACCTGATGAGTATGGTAATAGTGAAATAGTAACGGCGATTATTAGTCTTGCGAAAAGTTTAAGTATTCATGTTGTCGCCGAAGGGGTTGAGAAGGTAGAGCAGTTAAATTACTTACGTTCACTTAACTGCGATATCATTCAAGGCTATTATTTTTGCCGTCCCGTAGCGAAGCAGCAATGGTATGACTTTTACCTTAATACAGAAAAAAGCGATTAATTAAGGCTTATCTCATAAGAAGTAAACTTACGAATATTAATTACGCCAGTATCAAAAATTAGGTACTGGCCTTTAATGCCTTTTAAAATCCCCGATACTTCTGGTGCTTTATCAAAATTGAAAGAGCTGATTTTGCTTGGGTATTCACTCACAGGGTAGTCTAGCTCAACCACATCTTCATCGAGCTTTTCAATTGCCGTTGAGCCAAACAGTTCAGCAAGTTCACTCAGCTTAGCATCAATTTGTGGGATCAGCTCACTGGCAGCGGCTTTTAAATCAATTGCTTCAGATTGGCCTTTTAGCATGTTTCGCCAATTGGTTTTATCAGCAATAAACTTGGCTAAGGCAACCTCAACTAAACCAGATTGAAGGCGGGTTTGTACTTTGAAGATAGGTAAAGCTTGCGTCGCACCTTGGTCAATCCAGCGTGTAGGAATTTGAGTATGGCGTGTAATACCTACTTTTAGGCCTGAGGTGTTTGCTAAATACACGTAATGCGGGATCATGCAGTTTTCTTCACCCCACTGCGGCTCACGACAGGTACCTTTATCAAAGTGGCACGTTTCAGGCTTCATGATACACATGTCACAACTAGCCAGTTTGCGCATACACACGAAACAGTGGCCTTGAGAGTAGCTTTTCTTGGTTTTTTTACCGCAGTTACAGCAAAAAATATTGCCAGTAAAAGTGAGTGTTAGCGGTTTACCAATATAGTCATTTAACGAAACTAGCTCATCACCAATAGGTAATTGATATTCGACAGGAGAGGTGAGTGTCGACTTTAATTTTCTGATCGTACCTTGCATCTTTACATGGCCCCTAAAGATGTTAAAAAGAGCAGTGTAACACGCCCTATTTAAATTGTGAGGCAATAAAGCTTAGATACTCATTAATCGGCAGTGCTTTGCTGTAATAATAGCCTTGGCCTTGATCAGCACCCATTTTGATCAGCATTTTCTCTGTAGCTTGGTTTTCAACACCTTCGATGGTGATATTCATATCAAGGTTATGGGCCATATCAATGGCGGTTTTTACAACCACTTGATTAGTTGTGTTATCCACTAAATCCAGAATAAAGCACTTATCTACTTTTATAGTGCTAAATGAATAATTCACCAAGTAGTTCAACGAAGAGTAGCCAGTACCAAAGTCATCGAGTACTACCTTACTCCCGAGTTTATTGAGCTCGCTGATAAAGCTGACCATTTCATCATGGTTTTTAATAAGCGCAAACTCGGTTAATTCAAACTTTAACTGATCCGCGGTAATACCATGTTTTAAGATAGTGTTTTCGACTTTTTCGACGAGTTTAGGGATAGCGAGATTTTTCGCACTTAAATTAACGCTAATGGTATGCTCGCGGTAACCTTGTCGATTAAGCTGTGCAGCAGCAAGGCAAGCCTGATCAATTACCCATAAGCTTAGTTCATTGATTAAACCTGTTCGTTCAGCCAATAAAATCAGTTGCTCAATATCGAGATACTTACCAGCTGTAGGCCAGCGTAATAGCGCCTCAGCACCACAGATAGCGCCGCTGTGTAAATTGATAATTGGCTGTAAGTAAATGGCTAAGGTATTGCTTCGTATTGCTTGCTGTAATTCTGCAGCAAGGCTGACATCCATATCAATATGTGGTGCGTTAAAGTCAATATTTTGTTGTTTTTGTGATAAACCCAAGTAGCCACGCTGCAGCCAAATATCAAAGCCATCATCACTAACCGGCTCGGTAATGCTAAAGCGATAGTAAAGCTGTAGGTCTAAGCCTGCCACTTTATATTGTTTAGGGAGCTGTTTACAAAGGTTGTTAAGCTCTTGATAAAGCTCTACTTGAGATTGAATTTTGGTAGAAATAAAGGCGAGTATACCATTCCCTAAATCAGCTACTTTTGGGCTATTATCTAAAGCCGACTCTAAATTAATAAATTGTCTCTTTTTATTGATTTGATGCTCTAGGGATTGAGCAACTGTGATAATTATTTGGCTACTCTGACTTGGCTTAAGGATGCTCATTAGGGCATTAAATTGCTCTATTTTCACTAAACAAAGATTAGCGAGCCTGTGCTCTGAAGTGATCGCCATATAGGCTTGTTTGAGCATAGCTTGATTGAGTAACTCTGTTTGTTGAGTATGAGTTGCATGATACAGCGCTTTTTCACGTTGATACCGGACTCGATCAGCCAGCGCCATTGCCATGAGCACAATTTCACACAGAATAGCGACTAAAAAAATATGTCTAACTGCAAAGCTATACTGAATAAATCCAGTAAGCTCTAAAGGTTGAATTGCAGCGCCTACTATCAGTGGCACCCAAGACATTACATAAAACTTTGCCCATCTAAAGCCACTCACTAACTTTTTGTATATCATGCAAATACATAAAATATAAAGCGGTACCATGATGGCAAAAAAGATTTTTGAAGAATGATATTCCAGCATGAAAAAACTGATCAGGCTGAGACTGAAGAGCAGGGCTAAAAAGCTAATACTGAGTTTATAAAGGCGGCAATTGTCTTTATGGTAGCGTAAGAACATAGTGCAAAATGCTACAGTGAAAAAGGCTATTGCATAGTTACTGAAGACCACTTGCTCATTAAAAAACATTTGCCATGACAAAGGCCATAGATAAAAACCAAAACCAAGCACTGAGCCCATAAGTAGCAATGCTGAGATTATATAACCTATGTAAATAAGGTAGACACGGTCACGAATCCCTAAAAATAATACCAAGTTATAGAGGGCTGCCATTATCAGCACGCCAATAAAGATCCCCCAAATACCCGACTGTGAACGAAGTAAATCTTGGAACTCTTTTTCACCATAAATATTGATAGGTGTCTTACTAATACCAACAGTATCTATCTTAATAATGAGGGTTGTTTGCTCGTTGCCCTGCATTGTTAAAATGCTGTGCGGTGTGCTGTATTGGAACAAACTGAGCCCAGCTACTTTATCTCCTAGCTCGGTTGTATCTATAAGCAGCCCCTTATCATCAACATGATAGACAGTGAGGTAATCAACCATTGGGTTGTCAAAGTGAATAGACAGCTCTACTGGCTTTGTTTGACGGTTTTCTAAATCAAGCTTTAGCCAATAATCTTGCTCGGCTAAATCCCACTCAATATCTTTAAAAGGGCGTTGCTTTAGCTTTTCTGGTTCTGCTAAAAACTGCTCCAGAGTTAGTGATTTACTGTAGTCGATTCGATACGCCGTTTTACTGTAAATAGGCGCCGTTTTGTCAATGGTATAGCGGGTAGGGCTGGCTAAATGAGCCGCTAGGGTGGCAATGATAAAAAACAAAATTGTTAAAATAAGAAATGAAACAAAGTTATATTTCAGTGCTTTATTATTCAAAATTAGTTCTTTATCTAGGTAAATATTCTTATTAGTGTAGCATTAAAAAAGCGCAGATAAACTGCGCTTTATTAGAATTAGACTGGTTTGACCTTAATTCTGTTCGCGAGCAATTGCACGGTAAGCGATATCTGTACGATATTCCATGCCTTCCCAGCTGATTTCATCAACTAGTTTATAAGCACGTTGTTGCGCTTCAGTAACTGTGTTGCCAAGCGCTGTAGCACAAAGCACACGACCGCCAGCCGTAACAACATTTTCGCCGTCTTGCTTAGTGCCTGCGTGGAATACTTTTTCACCTTCAGGATAAGTAACTTGTAAGCCGTTGATAGTGTCACCTTTCGGGTAGCTATCTGGGTAGCCTTTTGCTGCTAGTACAATACCTACAGCTGCGCGCGGATCGAACTCGATATCGGTTTTATCAAGTTCTTCACGGTTAGCCGCTTCGATAAGCTCAACAAGGTCAGACTTAAGACGAAGCATCATAGGTTGTGTTTCTGGATCGCCAAAACGACAGTTGTATTCAATCACTTTTGGAGTGCCATCAGCGGTGATCATTAAACCAGCGTATAAGAAGCCAGTGTAAGGGTGGCCTTCTTTTGCCATGCCTTCAACTGTCGGGTTGATCACTTCATTCATAATGCGCTGGTGAATTTCATCTGTAACCACTGGTGCAGGTGAGTATGCACCCATGCCGCCAGTGTTTGGACCTTGGTCACCATTGTAAGCACGTTTGTGGTCTTGGCTAGTTGCAAATGGCAACACGTTTTTGCCATCAACCATCACGATGAAAGATGCTTCTTCGCCTTCTAAGAACTCTTCGATAACCACACGGCTACCAGCTTCACCAAAGCTGTTGCCTGCAAGCATATCGCGAATAGCTTCTTCAGCTTCAAGTTCAGTCATCGCAACGATAACGCCTTTACCCGCTGCTAAGCCATCAGCTTTAACAACAATTGGCGCACCTTTTTCTTTTAGGTATGCAAGCGCAGGTTCGATTTGTTCAAATGTTTGATAATCCGCTGTTGGAATGTCGTGACGTGCTAAGAAGTCTTTAGTGAACGACTTAGAGCCTTCTAATTGTGCAGCACCTGCTGTTGGGCCGAAGATAGCCAAACCGTTTTCACGGAATGTATCAACCACACCTAAAACAAGAGGTACTTCAGGGCCAACAATGGTTAACTCAACGTTGTTTTCTTTAGCAAAAGTAACTAAACCTGCTAAGTCTTCAACATTAATAGCAACGTTTTCAAGTTTTGGCTCAAGTGCAGTACCTGCGTTACCAGGAGCGACGAAAACGGTGTTTACTTTAGTATTTTGTGCAGCCTTAAACGCAAGAGCGTGTTCGCGGCCGCCACTGCCGATGACAAGTACATTCATGGCGTATAATCCTATTTATAGCGGTTTTTTAAACTTCAGCGTCATACGGTCACTTTCACCAATCGCTTTATATTTAGCAGCGTCTTTTTCGTCAAGTGCTAAACGTGGTGGTAGTGTCCATACCCCTTTAGGGTGATCAGCTGTATCAAGAGGGTTTGCATTAATGTCACTGCTTGCCACTAGTTCAAAGCCAGCTTGCTTTGCAATTTCAATTACATAGCTTTGCTTCATATAACCTGATGATTTCTGATCTTCATCGCTGCGAGACTCAGGTAGGCGGTGTTCAACCACACCTAAAGTGCCGCCTGGTTTAAGTGCTTTATAAAATGCTTTAAATGCACTTAACGCGCCTTCTTTATCTTTACCCATGTACCAGTTGTGGACATTTCTGAATGTTAAGACAAGATCAGCGCTATCCGCTGGTGCAATATCAAGATGTGTCACTGGCGCAAATTCAGTCAGTTTAACTTCACTGAAGCGCGCGTCATCGCTCATCTTTTTCTTGAAACCAGCTAATGAACGTTGGTAATAACCCACTTCAGAATCTGCTGGGAAATGTGCCGCGTAGTAAACACCATGACCTTTTACGGCTGGTGCAAGGATTTCGCTATACCATCCACCGCCTGGAGCAATTTCAACAACTGTCATGTTTGGCTTAAAGCCAAAGAACTCAAGTGTTTCAACTGGATGGCGATATTTATCACGTGCGCTATTTTTAGCATCACGTTCGCTTGATTGCACAGCATTTGTAAGCGCTGATTCATGGGCGTGGCTTAGTGCCTGTGCTGATGTTAGCGCAAGGCTGGCAACGAGTAACGATTTTACGGCAAATTTCATCATCTGTTCCTTCATTATATGGGTAATTATTATTATTAATCAGAATACGTGAATTTGTGGCAAACAAAAAGGGTTAAGCTATTTGCTTAACCCTTTATGTGATTAGTGGCGGAAATGGCGCATACCTGTAAATACCATTGCCATACCAGCTTCGTCAGCTGCAGCGATAACTTCTTCATCGCGCATTGAACCACCTGGTTGGATAACAGCAGTGATGCCAGCCTCTGCAGCTGCATCAATACCGTCACGGAATGGGAAGAATGCATCAGATGCCATAACAGAACCTTTTACTTCAAGGTTTTCGTCAGCTGCTTTGATACCTGCAATTTTCGCTGAGTAAACACGGCTCATTTGGCCTGCGCCTACACCGATAGTCATACCGTCACGAGCATATACAATCGCGTTAGACTTAACGAATTTAGCTACTTTCCAGCAGAATAATAGATCTTTTAATTCTTGCTCAGTTGGTTGACGCTTAGATACAACTTTAAGGTCGCCTTGCGTTACCATGCCTAGATCACGGTCTTGAACTAAAATACCGCCATTAACGCGCTTGATATCGTGACCCGTTGCATTACCAGACCATTCACCACATTCTAATAAGCGTACGTTTTGCTTAGCAGATACGATTTGTGCAGCTGCTTCAGATACTTTAGGTGCAATGATAACTTCAACGAATTGACGAGAAACAATCGCTTCAGCAGTGTCTGCATCAAGTTCTTTGTTGAATGCGATGATGCCACCAAATGCTGATGTAGGGTCAGTTTTGAATGCGCGATCATAGGCTTCAAGAATGTTGTCACCAATTGACACACCACAAGGGTTCGCATGTTTTACGATAACACACGCTGGTACGTCGAATTCTTTTACACACTCTAATGCTGCGTCAGTATCAGCAATATTGTTATAAGAAAGTGCTTTACCTTGCAGTTGAACCGCAGTTGCAACAGATGCTTCAGTTAAGTCGTTTTCAACATAAAAAGCAGCGTCTTGGTGTGAGTTCTCACCGTAGCGCATATCTTGCTTCTTAGTGAACTGCATGTTGATAGTACGTGGGAACTTAGTCTCTTCAGCAGCTTCCTCTGTATAGTCAGGAACCATTTTGCCGAAGTAGTTTGCAATCATGCCATCGTACTGAGCTGTGTGCTCATAAGCGGCAATAGCTAGATCAAAACGCGTTTTATAAGTTGTTGAACCATTGTTGTTTTGCATTTCGCTGATTACACGGTCGTAATCTTTTGCATTTACAACAATAGTCACGTCTTTATGGTTTTTCGCCGCAGCTCGAACCATAGTTGGACCACCGATATCAATGTTTTCAATTGCATCTTCTAGGCTGCAGTCTTCTTTCGCAACAGTGTTTGCGAAGGGGTATAAGTTAACTACAACGATATCGATAGCAGAGATGTTATTCTCGTTCATTACGTCTTCATCTTGACCGCGACGCGCTAGGATGCCGCCGTGAATTTTTGGATGAAGTGTTTTTACGCGACCATCCATGATCTCAGGGTGACCAGTATGGTCAGATACTTCAGTGACTTTGATGCCGTTATCAGCAAGTAATTTGCAAGTACCGCCAGTTGATAAAATATCCACGCCTTGTGCTTCAAGAGCGCGAGCAAATTCAACGATACCGGTTTTATCTGACACACTTAATAGTGCGCGACGAATTGGACGATGTGTATCCATTGTAGTTTTGATTACCTCAATGTTTGAGCTAGCTTAGAAAGGCGGTATTTTAACTGAATCTGCTTTAAAAAACGACGTTTAAAGCGTGAGGATTTTGCATAGTTTTTAACAGCTATAAAAAAAGCACCCTAAGGTGCTTTTTATTAAAAACTTTTATATCAGTTGTATCGGATTAGTAAGCGTTTATTAGCAAAATAAATATGCTGGCTTACTACGAGTCCATTAGAACTGGTATTAGTTCATGCCGTATTTTTTAAGCTTCTTACGTAAAGTACCACGGTTGATACCTAGTAAGATTGCAGCACGAGTTTGGTTACCACGCGTGTACGTCATTACTTCTTCAAGTAATGGTGCTTCTAGCTCAGAAAGAACAAGGTCGTATACGTCTTGTACGTCTTGACCATTAAGTTGCTTTAAGTAGTGATGAACAGCTTTTTTCACTGCATCACGCAACGGCTGTGGTTTCTCGTGTGACTGTACATGAGGGTTTGTGATAAATGGAGAAGTCACGTTTTGTTCGAACATCGTTATATGTCTCTTTCTTTCTTAGTTAGCTGCTAGTGTTTTAAAGTATTCTTCTAATGCGTCGACTTGTGCCTGTGGGTTATCTAACGCATTAAATACTCGCCTAAACTGACCGTCACTGTCATGGGTTTGCAAATACCAAGATACATGCTTTCGAGCGATACGCGCTCCCATTGGCTCCCCGTAAAACTGATGAAGATTGTCTAAATGCTCCATCAAAATGCTACGCACTTCTGAAATTTCAGGTGCTGGCAAATGTTCTCCAGTTCGCAAATAGTGGTCTATCTCCCTAAAAATCCAAGGGCGACCTTGGGCGGCTCGACCAATCATAATGGCATCTGCACCCGTATAATCCAAAACCTGCTTTGCTTTTTCTGGTGAAGTAATATCACCATTGGCAACGACAGGGATAGACACTGAACGTTTAATATCCCTAATTGTGGCGTACTCTGCTTCACCTTTATACATACATGCACGTGTTCGTCCATGTACTGCAAGTGAGGCAATGCCATAACGTTCAGCTATTCTCGCAATCTCGACACCATTACGGTTATCCTGATCCCATCCGGTACGGATTTTTAAAGTGACAGGGACATCGACAGCATTAACAACGGCATCGAGTATCTCTTGTACTAATTCAGGAAACTGTAATAAGGCAGAGCCTGCGAGTTTCTTATTCACTTTTTTAGCCGGGCACCCCATATTGATATCTATGATCTGTGCACCATTGCTGACATTGAATTGTGCTGCCTGCGCCATAAGCTCAGGATCGGCACCGGCGATTTGCACCGAGCGAATTCCCGACTCACCGCTGTGATCCATACGGTTCATCGATTTTTCGGTTTTCCATACTTTCGGGTTTGACGAGAGCATTTCAGAAACAGCAAGGCCAGCACCTAAGCGACGGCAAAGTTGTCTAAATGGTCTGTCTGTAATGCCTGCCATTGGCGCGACAATTACATTGTTCTCAAGTTGGTATGAACCGATACGCACTGTTATTCAATTGGCCTCTTTTCAAGGGGCGCTAAGTTTACGGCTTTTTTAGCAAAAATCAAAGGCTATAAATTGAACAAAAGTGACTTTTTTTTGCCCTTTTCGTATTGACTTTTGATAACAGTTTGACGGGTAGGTTGATTTGTTTGTTATTTGAACAGAAAAATTTTTACTCACTAAAAAGTGAGAAACTACTAACTGTAAAAATAAGGTAAAGCCTGTTAAATACTGGCTTTACCTATTATGTTTGAGTAAATGCTCTAGGGCTGTTTAGGCTTTCTTTATGCCGCTTACTCGGGTCCATTCCCCCTCAGCAGCCACTTCATCAAGGACTAAAAATGGGGCATAAACGTCGGCAACAGACTGAGCTTGCTCTTCTAAAATACCTGACATAGCAATTTTACCATTCGGTTTTAAAAGGCCTAAGATCACTTCATGTAGTTCGCGAAGTGGTTGAGCTAGAATGTTTGCAACCACAATATCGGCTGTGAACTCTGGCTGATCTTCAGGTAAATACACTTCAAGTTTATCTGCAACACCATTACGTTTTGCATTATCGCGGCTTGCCTCAAGGGCTTGTGGATCAATATCGATACCAATCATGCGCTCAGCACCTAATTTGATTGCCGCTATTCCTAAAATACCCGAGCCACAACCAAAATCGACAACGGTTTTACCTGTTAAATCTTGGCTTTCTAGCCATTTTAAACAAAGCGCCGTGGTTGCATGGGTACCCGTACCAAAAGCAAGGCCAGGATCGAGTAATACATTAACAGCATTAGGATCTGGAATATCACGCCAGCTTGGACAGATCCATAAGCGTTCACCAAATTGAATTGGGTGGAAGTTATCCATCCACTCTCGTTCCCAATCCTTATCTTCAAGCTGTTCAATCTTATAAACAAGTTTATCGGCGAGTGTTGCTTCAGCTTTTAGAGTCTCTACAACGCTGTCCATATCGTGGTTTGCGTCATAAAGGCCAATGACAGTGGTATCAGCCCATAGTTGAACTGTGCCAAGCTTTGGCTCATAAATAGGGGTATCTTTGGCGTCAACATAGGTCACTGAGGCACTGCCAGTGTCCATTAATAAGTCGCTGATTAATTCTGCGTTGTCAGCGTTTGCATTGATACGAATTTGGATCCAAGCCATGAATATCTCTCGAATAGAAAAAAGGCCGCAACAGCGGCCTTTTAGTTAAAAATGCGATACTAAATTACTTAGCATCTAAGAAGCTTTTCAGTAAGTCAGAGCGAGAAGGGTGACGTAATTTACGTAACGCTTTCGCTTCGATTTGACGAATACGCTCACGTGTTACGTCAAACTGCTTACCAACTTCCTCTAATGTATGATCAGTGTTCATGTCGATACCAAAGCGCATACGCAGTACTTTAGCTTCACGTGCTGTTAAGCCTGCTAATACGTCGTTTGTAGCGCCACGTAATGATTCCATTGTTGCAGAATCAATAGGTGAATCTATAGTGGTATCTTCAATGAAGTCACCTAAGTGCGAATCTTCATCATCACCGATTGGCGTTTCCATTGAAATTGGCTCTTTAGCGATTTTAAGTACCTTACGGATCTTGTCTTCAGGCATTAACATACGCTCAGCTAATTCTTCTGGGCTCGGCTCACGCCCCATCTCTTGTAGCATTTGACGAGAGATACGGTTTAACTTGTTGATCGTCTCAATCATGTGCACAGGAATACGGATGGTACGTGCTTGGTCAGCAATCGAACGCGTAATTGCTTGACGGATCCACCATGTTGCATAAGTTGAGAACTTATAACCACGGCGGTATTCGAACTTATCAACCGCTTTCATTAGACCAATGTTACCTTCTTGGATAAGGTCTAAGAACTGTAAACCACGGTTGGTGTATTTTTTCGCAATTGAAATTACAAGACGTAAGTTCGCTTCAACCATTTCTTTCTTCGCACGGCGAGCTTTCGCCTCACCAATACTCATACGACGGTTGATGTCTTTAATTCGTTCGATGCTAAGACCCGTGCTTTCTTCAATTGCACTTAGTTTGCTGATGCAACGAATGATTTCTGGTTTAACTTCTTCAAGAGCTACAGAGTATTTCTCATTTGCAGCAATCTCAAGGTCAATCCAGCTAGCATCTGTTTCGTTGTTTGCAAAGTGCTTGATGAAGTTCTTTTTCGGTAACTTAGCAATTTGTACAGCTTGCTTCATGATAATACGCTCTTGTACACGAACGCGGTCCATCATTTCACGCATGTTATTAACCATGCGGTCAAACTGTTTTGGCACTAATTTAAATGTTTTAAATAGTTCGCCGATTTCTGTAATAGCTTCCTGTGAATCAGGATGTGAGCGACCTTTTTCTTCGAACGTATCGCGTGCTTTGTTATAAAGCTCACGTAAATTTTCGAAGTGAATACGCGCTTCTTCAGGATCAGGGCCTGTATCGCCATCACTATCGTCATCGTCATCACTGTCTTCATCATCATCCTCTTCGTCGTCTTCGTCGTCGAGTTGCTCTTCGTTTAACTCAGAACCGATGTGTGTTGCAGAGATTTGTGATTCATCTTCATTGTTAGGGTCAAAGAAACCAGAAATAATGTCGCTTAAGCGCATTTCTTCTGCTTCAAACTTGTCCCATTGCTCTAGTAGATAGGTAATTGCTTCTGGGTATTCAGCAACTGAAATCTGTACTTGGTTAATACCTTCCTCAATACGCTTAGCGATTACGATTTCGCCCTCACGCGTAAGAAGTTCAACAGTACCCATTTCACGCATATACATACGTACAGGGTCAGTTGTTCGACCGATCTCTTTTTCTACAGTCGCAAGTGCAGCTGCCGCGGCTTCTGCTGCGTCTTCGTCTGTCGTTGTTTCTTGCATCATTAATTCATCGGCATCAGGCGCGTTTTCACTTACCTTGATACCCATATCATTAATCATGCTAATGATATCTTCTACCTGATCTGAGTCGATAATGTCTTGTGGAAGGTGATCATTAACTTCTGCAAAAGTTAAATAACCTTGCTCTTTACCTTTTTGAATCAGAAGCTTTAATTGTGACTGAGGAGTTGGATCCATAGAGATTTATTCTTCCACTCTGAAAGTTGATACAACAGGCGCCAGCTCGCTTACTAATTAAGCGACACGAAAACTAACTAGACGCAGTGAATAGCACAGTATAACAGCATTATTCAATTCTGACTAGCTGTTGCTGCCTTTTAACGCTTGCGTCAGTAAGTGGCATTCTAGCCTTTCTTCACTGCTTAAGCCTTGGGTCTTGTCTTTTATTAATAGGGTCTCTAGTCGATAATTTAAACACTGGTCTTCAATAAATTTAAAAGTATTTTTAAAAACAGTCTCTAAACGATCGTCATTTATTTGGTGCTGCCAAGTTGCTAATTTAACCAGCGCGTCATATTCGGCGGTATCGCGAAATGACTCTAAAATTTGTGCTGTCGTTATGCCTTCACGCTCTAGCGCTAAGTGCTGTATCCGCAAAAACAGCTCAATACCAGCTATTTTCATTTCTGCCAATTCCGGCATATAAGCTATGCTGGTCGCCAAGTTTGGGTGTTGCAATAAAATACCAATCGCTTGGCGCATCGGCGTTATTTTAAATTTACGTTCAATAGCGTGCTGTTGCTTTGGTGATTTAACGCGATTATTTAATTGCTCTCTTGTTCGACCTATTAAGCGGCCAAGATGTTCCAATATATTTTCTTGGTAAAAATCACTGGGAATTTTTTCAATCAACGGCAGGGCATCACTAAGTAGCTTTGCTTTACCTGCATCTTGTGTAAGGTCAATCTCTTGGCTGAGCTTATTAAACAGCACCTTGGTAAAATCATCGGCTTCCTTTAACCTTGCTTCAAAAGCGTCTTTACCTTCTTTTTGTACCAGTGAATCAGGGTCTTCACCGTCTGGTAAAAACACAAACTTTAATGATTTGCCATCTGCAAGATAAGGAAGCGCATTCTCCAGAGCACGCCAAGCAGCATCGCGGCCAGCACGGTCACCATCGTAGCAGCAAACCACTTTATCTGTAGTTCTAAATAAAGTGTGCATATGCTCTGCGGTAGTTGCAGTGCCAAGGGCTGCAACGGCATACTCGATGCCTTGCTCAGCTAAAGCAACAACATCCATATAACCTTCAACAATTAAAATATGTTCAAGTTTTTTATGTGCTTGCTTTGCTTCGTATAAACCATAAAGTTCAAAGCCTTTATGGAAAATACGCGTTTCTGGTGAGTTGAGGTATTTTGGACCTTGATCCGCTTGCATAACACGGCCACCAAACGCAATCACCCGACCGCGTTTATCGCGAATAGGGAACATGAGTCGGTCACGGAAGAAGTCAAATTGGCGACCAGGCGACTTTTCAGAGGCAAGCTTTAACTCAACAAGTTGTTCTTTTTGTTCTTTGTTGCGGCCAAGTTGTTGGCAGAGTGCTTCCCATTCACTAGGCGCATAACCAATCATAAACTTTTTCGCTGTTTCACCGCTTAAACCACGACCTTTAATATAGTCGATAACCATTTTTGAGTTGGCATGATGCTTTAATTGATGTTGATAAAAGCGAGCAGCATGCAACATTAAATCGTAATCAGAGCGCTTTTGTTCTGCGGTGCGTTGCGGGCCTGAGCTTGTGCCTTGTTCGCGAGGTACGTCTAAATTGAGCATACTCGCTAATTCTTCAATAGCATCAACAAACTCTAATTTGTCGTATTCCATAACAAACGAAATTGCATTGCCATTCGCACCACAACCAAAGCAGTGGTAAAACTGTTTATCTTGAGAAACGGTAAAAGAAGGTGACTTTTCGTTATGGAAAGGGCAACAGGCTTGGTAGTCTTTACCCGCTTTTTTGAGGCCAACTCTCGAATCAATTAACTCAACAATATCGGTGCGAGCGAGTAAATCATCAATAAACTGTCGAGGGATCTTTCCGGCCATAGCTGTTGTTTTTCCTGCACTATCTATGCGTTCTAAAATAAGATTTGAACACAATTACTGTGTTTATGAAAGACTAAAAGCAAGAAACCGAGCACTAGGCTCGGTTTGCTTGAATCATACATCTGTATGTGGGGGTTAGGCAGTTAATCGTTGCTTGATTAAGCCAGAAATCTTACCTAAATCGGCACGACCTTCAGCTTTGCTTTTGATAACTCCCATTACCTTACCCATGTCTTGCATACCCGCTGCGTTTGTATCAGCTATAGCCGAGTCAATAAGAGCAATGATTTCTTCTTCACTCAATTGTTGAGGTAAGAATTCTTCAAGTGCTTTAATCTCACTGGCTTCAATTTCAGCTAAATCTTCACGACCCGCATCAATGTACTGGGTGTAAGAATCGCGACGTTGCTTAACAAGCTTTACTAAAACAGCGGTAATACCGTCGTCGTCAAGCGTAATTTGCTCGTCAATTTCACGTTGCTTGATTGCAGCAAGTACCATGCGGATAGGCTTAAGACGTTCTTTGTCTTTTGCCTTCATCGCATCTTTTTGCGCATCTTTTAGCGTTAATAAAAGGCTCATTTATACAAGACCAAATACTGATTAGTATAATTTAACGCGACGTGCGTTATCGCGAGAAAGCTTCTTCATGTGACGCTTTACTGCTGCAGCTTTTTTACGCTTGCGCTCAGCTGTTGGTTTTTCATAGTGCTCGCGACGACGAACTTCTGAAAGGATACCTGCTTTTTCACATGAACGCTTGAAGCGACGAAGTGCTACGTCAAACGGTTCGTTCTCTCTTACTTTAATTACTGGCATTAAAAATTCACCTACCTAAATAATGAGCGTTGCTCAAGTTGATCGAATAACGATCAAGTGGTTCAAAAATGGTGCGGTATTGTAATCCGAAGCAACACCACATGTAAAGAATAATATTAACAGAAACTAGGTTTGCAAAATAGTGTTAATTTGTCTCGCGTTGATACAAACGACAAATCACTTGCCCAGCAGTTTTTTCTTTTAAAAGCATCCAGTTATCTGGAATGTCTAAGTCGCTTAGTTCGCTTTCGACCTCAACATAAATTAGTGCTTGGGCAGTTAACCAGTTATTTTTTTCGAGTAAAAAACAACTTTTTTCAGCCAAATTTTGTCGAAATGGTGGGTCAACAAAAATTAGATCAAATTGCTCGTTTTGCGTGTTTTGGTCCAATAATGAAAGGCTATTACCTTGTTTTATTGCGGCATTATCCAATTTAAGAGTGCTAATGTTTTCTTGTAATTGGTTAGCGGCACCTTTATCTAGCTCGAAAAAGACAGCACGTTCTGCAAAGCGAGATAAAGCTTCAAAACCTAAACCGCCAGAACCGGCAAAGCAATCGAGTACAGCTGCGCCACGTGTATCTTGCATTAGCCAGTTGAATACGGTTTCTTTTATACGATCTGTGGTTGGGCGCAAGCCTTGCACATCTTTTACTGGTAATTTTCTACCGCGAAATTGCCCACTAATGATACGAATAAAGCCATTTGATGATTTATTATTCGCTGCTTTTGTTTGGCGGTTAGCTGTTGATTTTTTTCTCATTTAATTCACTAATTATTGGTAACTGACCCCTAGCTCAGATAATATTGTATGCAATAGCTAGCGTGTCATTTTTCTACGGCGCTAAAAGTGATAGCATTGCGATCTTAGCGATAGATGGTACCTGTTTATGTTTGGCTAAAAAGCTGAACTGTCACCAAACTATTATTCATATAAGTTTATCAGATTTTTATAAGTGGTTATTAGCAAGTATGGCAAAAAAAAGTAAATTCCTGTCTTGGTTTGGTTTTGGCAAATCAGATAAGCAACAAGCAGAACAAGCAGCAAAAGAGGCTGATAACCAGAAGCAAATAGAAGAACAGCAGCGTATTGAAGCCGAAAAGGCGGAAGCGGAGCGTTTAGAGCAAGAGCGCATTGCAGCAGAAAAAGCCGAAGCGGATCGCTTAGCTCAAGAGCAACAAGCAGCAGAGCAGCAACGCCAAGAACAACAAGCCCGTCTTGCAGAGCAAGAAGCGGCTATGAAATTAGAGCAAGAACGTGTTGCCGCTGAACAAGCGCAACGCGAAGCTGAGCTTATTGCAGCCAAAAAGGCGGAAGCAGAACGTTTAGAGCAAGAGCGTATTGCAGCTGAAAGACGTGATGCTGAGCGCTTAGAGCAAGAACGTATCGCGGCAGAGAAAGCAGAAGCTGAGCGTTTAGAACAAGAACGTATCGCCGCAGAGAAAGCAGAAGCTGAGCGTTTAGAACAAGAACGTATCGCGGCAGAAAAAGCCGATGCTGAGCGCTTAGAACAAGAACGTATCGCGGCAGAGAAAGCAGAAGCTGAGCGTTTAGAACAAGAACGTATCGAGGCAGAAAAAGCCGATGCTGAACGTTTAGAACAAGAACGTATCGCGACAGAAAATGCAGAAGCTGAGCGTTTAGAACAAGAACGTATCGAGGCAGAAAAAGCCGATGCTGAACGTTTAGAACAAGAACGCATTGCTGCAGAAATACGCGATGCTGAGCGTTTAGAGCAAGAACGCATTGCTGCAGAAAGGCGCGATGCTGAGCGTTTAGAACAAGAACGCATTGCTGCAGAGAAAGCACAAGCTGAACGTTTAGAACAAGAACGCATTGCTGCAGAAAGACGCGATGCTGAGCGTTTAGAGCAAGAACGCATCGCGGCAGAAAATGCAGAAGCTGAACGTTTAGAACAAGAACGTATCGCGGCAGAAAATGCAGAAGCTGAGCGTTTAGAACAAGAACGTATCGCGGCAGAAAATGCAGAAGCTGAGCGCTTAGAACAAGAACGCATTGCTGCAGAAAGACGCGATGCTGAGCGTTTAGAGCAAGAACGCATTGCTGCAGAAAAAGCAGAAGCTGAACGTGTAGAACAAGAACGCATTGCTGCAGAGAAAGCACAAGCTGAGCGCTTAGAACAAGAACGCATCGTGGCAGAAAAAGCAGAAGCTGAACGTGTAGAACAAGAACGCATCGCGGCAGAGAAAGCACAAGCTGAACGTTTAGAGCAAGAAAAAGCAGCTCAAGCCGCTGAAAAACCGAAGAAAGAAGGCTTCTTCGCGCGCCTTAAAAAGGGCTTATTAAAAACTCGCGTTAATATCGGCTCAGGATTTGCCTCTATCTTTAGTGGTAAGAAAATAGACGATGAGTTATTCGAAGAGCTAGAGACACAGTTACTGACAGCGGACTTAGGTGTTGATACAACTATGAAGTTGATTGATAACCTAACAGATGCAGCGGATCGTAAGCAGTTAAAAGATGGTGATGCTTTATACGAGCTAATGAAGCAAGAAATGGCAAGCATGCTCAAAACTGCGGAGCAACCGCTGGTTGTAAGTGGTGATAAAAAACCATTTGTTATCTTAATGGTGGGTGTAAATGGTGTTGGTAAAACCACTACAATTGGTAAATTAGCTAAGCAATTCCAAAGTGAAGGTAAGTCGGTGATGCTTGCTGCAGGTGACACTTTCCGTGCTGCAGCGGTTGAGCAGCTTCAAGTTTGGGGAGAGCGTAATAGCATACCTGTTATTGCTCAACATACAGGTGCAGACAGTGCTTCAGTAGTTTTTGATGCTTTTCAGGCAGCAAAAGCGCGTAATGTTGATGTGTTAATCGCTGATACAGCAGGTCGCTTGCAAAATAAAGACAACTTAATGCAGGAGCTTGAGAAAATAGCTCGTGTAATGAAGAAAATTGACCCAGATGCACCGCATGAAGTGATGCTAACTATCGATGCTGGTACGGGTCAAAATGCAATTAGCCAAGTTAAACTATTTAATGAATGTGTTGGTTTAACAGGTATCACTTTATCTAAATTAGATGGTACCGCAAAAGGCGGTGTGATTTTCGCCGTTGCAGATAAATTTAACATCCCAATTCGTTACATTGGTGTTGGTGAAGGTATTGATGATTTACGTACCTTTAATAGTAGTGACTTTATTGATGCGCTATTTAGCCAAGACGAGGATGACGCATAATTAATTAGAGGGAGCTTGCTCCCTTTTTTCGCTGCAAGATGATTGATAACTAAAATGATAAATTTTCAGCAAGTCAGTAAAACATATCCAGGTGGCCATCGTGCCCTTGAAAAAGTCAGCTTTCATATTAAACCTGGCGAATTGGCCTTTTTAACAGGGCACAGTGGTGCAGGTAAAAGTACCTTATTGAAGCTCATTAGCTTGATGGAGCGTCCATCGGCGGGGCAGGTGCTTATTAATGGTGTTGATTTAAATGCAGTTAAATCCCGTCAGATCCCTTATGTTCGTCGCGATATAGGTATCATCTTCCAGAATCATCGTTTGCTAGAACGTTACTCAGTGTTTGATAATGTTGCTTTGCCTTTAATCATAGAAGGTACACACCATAAGCAAATAGCTAAGCGTGTTCATGGTGCGCTTGATAAAGTTGGGTTACTTGATAAAGCAAAGTGTAATCCTGCAACGTTATCGGGTGGTGAGCAGCAGCGGGTTGGTATTGCCCGAGCTATCGTAAATTCACCACCTATTTTACTAGCCGATGAGCCAACAGGTAACTTAGATCCTGAGCTTTCAATGGACATATTACGTTTATTTGAAGACTTTAATAATCATGGTACAACTGTGCTCATTGCAACTCACGATATCGGCTTAATTGCGCGTATGCGTTATCGCAGTCTAACGCTGAAAGATGGTCGCATGATTGAGGACCCTTTAGCTGAGGGGACGCTATGAGTTTATTATTTAAAAGTCGTAATAGCCAAAACGAACGTCAGAAAAAGTCATTTTTAGCTGCGCCTTACTTCTTCTTTATTAACCTTATTCGTCAAGGAGTGCACAGCCTAGGTGAAATGTGGCGAACGCCTCTTGCTTCATTGATGACAATTGCGGTATTAGGTTTAAGCTTAACGCTCCCTGCGACACTTTATTTAGTAGTTAAAAATGTCTCTCAAGTAAGCAGTGGCTTTGAAGATGCTGCAGAGATTTCGTTGTTCGTAAAAGAAACCATGACTGAACAACAAACGCAGACTTTAGTTAAGCGTTTAGCACTCTACCCTGAAGTAGATAAAGTGGAGTTTATATCAAAAGGCGATGCCCTCACTGAATTCAAACAAGTATCAGGATTTGGTCAAGCACTTGAGTATTTAGATGCTAACCCGTTACCTGATGTTGTTATTGTCACACCCACAGCACGATACCGTCAGCCTAATACGGCAAAGCAATTATTACAAAAGCTGGAAGCCGAAAGAGAAGTTGACTTTGGTAAGCTAGATATTGCTTGGCTTGAACGCTTAAACGCACTTTTAAGTTTATTAAAAGAAAGCGTGATTACCATCGCTCTACTATTATTAACCTCCGTTACCCTGATCATTGGTAATACGATCCGTTTATCGATCATGGATAAGAAAGATGAAATTCAAGTGATGAAGTTAGTAGGGGCGACAAATACCTTTATTCATGCGCCATTTTTATGGACGGGTATTTGGTACGGCATTATTGGTGGTTTGTTCTCTTTTATTTGCGTTGCTTTAATGATGTGGTGGCTTGGCGCTGCGGTGAGTGATGTTGCTGGCGTATATGAAACCAACTTTGACTTAATTGGCTTAACACTGAAAGAGTTTGGCATTTTGGTTGCCCTTGCAACAGGGTTAGGATTTGTTGGTTCTTACCTATCAGTTAACCGCTACATAAAAGAAATTGAACCCGATAAAGTGTAACAATTCGTTGTTACACTTCGTTTTTAGCGATAAATAGTATTCGCGTAAATTTTTAAAAATATCACTCCAAGCTAGAATTCATCGCTTATTCAGCGTGTTAGCGTAGACTAAAAATAGATACAAAAACCACTTGATTTGAACTTTAAAAAAGTTTTTAATTGAAGTTAGCACTCTCGCTTAAAGAGTGCTAAGATGGTTTCAAATGTTTATCACTGAGGTGAAAAATGAGTAAAGATTTATACGCAATGGCACTTACTGCAGGTCAACAGAGCGCAAGTATGGACGGCTACCTTCAAGCGGTTAGCACTATTCCTATGCTTGATGCAGAGAAAGAAAAGCAGTTGGCGACTCGTCTTCAGGAAGAAGGTGATCTTGAAGCTGCGAAGCAACTCATTATGTCGCACCTGCGCTTTGTTGCTCATATTGCGAAAAGCTATTCAGGTTATGGCTTACCGCAAGCTGATTTAATTCAGGAAGGTAACATAGGTCTGATGAAAGCGGTAAAACGTTTCGACCCAAGTGTAGGTGTCCGCTTAGTCTCATTCGCAGTACATTGGATCAAAGCCGAAATTCATGAGTACGTACTGAAAAACTGGCGTATCGTGAAAGTTGCTACAACAAAAGCGCAACGTAAATTATTCTTCAACCTACGTAAAAATAAAAAGCGTTTAGGTTGGTTTAACCAAGCTGAAGTTAGCACAGTTGCTAATGAGCTAGGTGTAAGTGAAAAAGAAGTACGTGAGATGGAATCACGTATGAGTGGCCAAGATATGGGCTTTGACTTAACGGGCGATGACAATGACGACGCACCGACAAGCACATACTCGCCAGTACAATATTTAACTGATGGCAGTGCAGATCTTGCTGATGATATCGAAGAGCAGCAATGGCAAGAACAGTCTCATGCACGCTTATTCAGTGCGTTAAAAACGCTTGATGAGCGTTCACAAGACATCGTAAGTGCGCGTTGGTTAGCTGACGATAAAGCAACACTGCAAGAACTTGCTGAGAAATACAATGTTTCAGCAGAGCGTGTTCGCCAGCTAGAAAAAACAGCGATGAAAAAACTGCAATCAGCTATGAGCTAATAGCAATCGCTATAGCAAACCATCTTTAGTAGACTACAAAGCCTCGCAAATGCGGGGCTTTTTGTTTTAAAGGACGCGGTATGTCACAGATTGATTATCAACACGTATTAGATGAAATAACAAAAGAAGTTCAGCCATTACTGAGCCAAGGTAAGGTTGCTGATTATATTCCTGCGCTAGCAGAGGTTGAACCAAACCAATTCGCAATTGCAATTCATACCGTGGATGGGCAAACCTATTGCGCTGGTGACTGCAGCACGCGTTTCACGATTCAATCTGTCTCAAAAGTAATGACCTTAACCTTAGCGCTTCAGCGTTATGGCGATGAATTATGGCAGCGAGTCGGAAAAGAACCTTCAGGCACTGCTTTTAACTCACTCACACAGCTTGAGTTTGAGCAGGGCATACCACGCAACCCATTTATTAACGCCGGTGCTATTGTCACCTGTGACGCTTTATACAGTCGTTTATCTGCACCGATGCACTCTATGCTTGAATCATTTCGCCAGTTATCAGGTAATGCTCAGGTTGTTATTGATAAGAAAGTGGCTAATTCTGAATATGAGTTTCGTCACCGCAATGCCGCGATGGCGCATCTAATGAAGTCATTTGGCAACTTTAATAATGAAGTTGATGATGTTTTATGGGCTTACTTTAACTTCTGTGCCATAGAGCTGAACTGCGTAGAATTAGCAAAAGCTTACAGCTACTTAGCGAACCAAGGTAAAGATGCCAATGGGCAAGAAGTACTTAGTGCTAGACAAAACAAGCAGTTAAACTCGTTACTGTTTACTAGTGGTTTATACGATGCTGCGGGGGATTTTGGCTACCGTGTGGGTATGCCGGGTAAATCTGGGGTTTCGGGCACTATTTTAGCTGTGTTACCGAATCAATTTACAGTGGCTGTTTGGGCGCCAAGACTTAACTCATATGGGAATTCAGTTGCTGGGATAGCGGCTCTTGAGCGTTTATCCCAGAAACTGGATATTTCTATTTTTTAGTTGCGGTTACTGATCCCAGTAAACTTGCTCTAAACAATCTTCACGTTCTGGTAAGCCACGAGATAAACGTGGTGAGTGCTGAACCAGTACTTCATAACTCGCACGGTTAGCGTATTTACTGATTTGTGCAAGTGATGAGTAAGTTATTGCAGGTTGTTGATGCTTCGCTGAGTTTGCCACATTTAGTTTGTGGTAAACATTGGCTGATAAGTCATGTAGGACCGCAGCAAGAGCGCAATCGCCTGCGCCATTAGTGTTTTTAATACTATCAGGGCCGCCCATAAACGGTGCTGTGTGGCTGTATGCACGGATAGGGTTTTGGCAGTCCTCTTTACGCATTGCGCGCGAAAATTCATAACGGTTAAAGTCAGCAATTGCACCTGGTAATAATGGGTATTCTGTTTCACGCTTGAATGAATCGTCTACGTAACCTGCCATAAATAAGCCTTTTTCGCCGGCAGTACAAATAACTAAATCAGTCCAGTCTAGCGCTTTGTCGGCAGCCAGAAGCGGATCCTCAAAACCTGTAATAGCAAGACCTTCTTCTTCGTTCATAGCAAGAATATCAACATGTTCTTTAACAAAATCAGCCCACCAAGCTGGATCTTGTTCAATTAAGAACTTAGTACCAAGGGTTAAAACCACAGGAACACCTGCATCATTGGCATATTTTACTGCCTGCATAGTGGCTTCTGTCATGGTTTCATCACCTTGAGTACGCATCAGATATGCGCTGATCACTAATGCTGATGAATTTTCAATAAGAGCTTGATCGATTGATTCAGGGCGAAGGTGATTCATAAGCCCTGCACTAATTGCGAAGGTGCGTTCACCTGTCTCGTCAATTAAGGTAAAACAGCGACCAATTGGGCCATCTACAGGCTGAAGATAGTCAAGGTCAACGCGGCTAGAGGTGTTACATAAAAAACGGTATGCATAGCTGCCGATTTTGATATTTTCACTCATTACTCCTAACAACACTGAGCGGTCGTCAGCAAGTGTTGAATAGTTGTGCATGGTGTTACCTACCGTACCACCGGCAAACTCATAATCGATCATGTTATCGAGTTTCAGTCTGTCGTATAACGCATTGGTAATATCGTTTTCGATCACTTGCGACATGCCACGGCGCAATTGAAATTCATCTAGGAAAGCTTGATCAACTTTCGCTTCAATATCCACCACAATTTGGTCGATACCCGTAATATAACTACGTTGTAGTCGGTCGGTTGAGTTAAGTTGATTCGTCAGTGGATCTTTGGCTTCCACCGGAAAATAATGTTTATGCCTGCGGCGTCCAGGAAATTTCATTTGCTACCCGTGTTGTAAGCTAAATAAAAAAAGCGCGAGATTATAGCGCAATATGGGTCTATTGAGCCATGAAAAAGCCACTAAATTTTGCGTTAATTTTTAATTGTAGCAGCATTTATTGCCGACATTTTTCACTAACTAGGTATAATTACTCACAGTTTTACAAGATTTGTGTGATATATGAGCGAACAATTTAGCGACGAGTATTGGATGGAGAAAGCATTGAGCTACGCCAATGAAGCGGCTGCGATTAATGAAATTCCAGTTGGTGCAGTACTCGTAAAAGACAATCAACAGATCTCTTATGGCTATAACCGCTCAATTATTGATAACGATCCATCAGCTCATGCAGAAATGATGGCAATCCGTGAAGCAGGAAAAGTACTTAACAACTATCGCCTAATAGATTGCACTCTGTATGTAACTTTAGAACCTTGTTCGATGTGCGCAGGCCTTTTGGTTCATAGCCGTATTAAGCGACTTGTATTTGGCGCTAAGGATGCAAAAACAGGATCGGCAGGCTCAATTATGAATCTTCTACAAGAACCTAGGCTTAATCATCAAGTTGAAGTAACTAGTGATGTTATGAGTGAGCAGTGTGGAGCGGTGATTTCTAAGTTTTTTAAGCGTCGTAGAGAAGAGAAAAAGGCGGCAAAGCTGGCTGCTCGCAACGCCTAGTTAGACAACCGGCGTTGCAGGAACTTGTGCTTCCATTAACTGCATCGCAAATAGGCGGCGACGCCAGATAACTTTTTTGTGTGTATTGCGTAGCATGATACGACGACGTGTAGCCGTTGAGTAAATAACATTTCGCTTGAACTTATGTGTCTTGCGTCTTCTTTTTAACATGTGTGCTCCTTAAGTGAGAGTAAAGCATTATATTGATCTCTACAGGAAGATAATGATCATTTGATGACAAGTAAACAGATTTCGGTGCTTGAAGTTAGTTGTTTTCTGACTTCTGCTGCTCTGAGTTAGTTTGTTGAGTGTTGTCGCTTGGTTTTATTTCGCTTGCCTCTGTTGCAGGTTTTGCTTCTTCAGCTGTTTGTTGCTCGCTCTCGGGATTAGCAATAGCATCATTTTCGTCAAGCCAAACTAACGCATCGTAATAACGACGAATATTATCAACATATTGCACAGCGACATCGCCCCGCGCATAACCATATTTGGTTTTACGATAGTAACGCTTTTTAATTAAAAGAGGTAAGCGCTTTTTAACATCAGCCCATTTGTCAGGGCTTGCACCTTCTTGCTCAGTGATGATACGAGCGTCGTTTACGTGTCCCCAGCCAACATTGTAAGAGGCTAAGGCAAACCAAGTTCTGTCAGGCTGTGGGATGCGTTCAGGGATCCAAGAGATCACTTTGGCAAGGTACTCTGCACCGCCTTTAATATTTTGCTCTGGTTCTAATCGATTAGTTACGCCGACCTGTTTTGCAGTTGCTTGAGTGAGCATCATAATACCACGCACACCCGTTGGTGACTTAGCTCTTGGGTTCCACATTGATTCTTGATAACTCAAGGCTGCCAGTAATCGCCAATCTATGTTGCCAGCGTATTGCTCAAACCAAGGTTGGTATTTAGGTAAGGTCTCTTTTATTGCTTCGATATAAGCTAGGGTGTTCACATAATTAAACTGGCGAACATGGCCGAAGTATTTTTCTTCTAGAACATAAAGCTGGTTGCTTTGTTTTACGTCACCAAAAAATGGCACCATCAAGGCATATAAAGAATCGTCACCATCTTTTCTTAGTAGCCAAGCGATAGGGTCATTACGCGTAACCGAGAAACCTATGCTTAAATTTGGGTGGTAGCGGCGAAACAACGACAAGGTGTGTGAATCAGCTAGGGTATAATCAATTTCACCGTCGATAACAGCTTGCAGAAGCTCTTCTTCATCCATGTCTTCTGTTTCGTTCCAGCTGAGCTCTGGATTCAGCTGTTTTAATTGTTGTAGCGCCAACGAATGGCTGCTTTTTGCTAGAACAGTTAGGTTACCGGTTAAATCTGAAAACTCACGAGGACGAGTACGGCCTTGTTTATAGACCAGCTTTTGGCTAATTGTGCGATAGGTCGGGCCGAAGCGATAATGTTCAGCTCGAATCGTATTATATGTAAGACCTGAAGCTATTATATCTAAATCGCCACTTTCTAAGCGTGCGAACATATCGGATAGATTAAAAAAGGGCACCATTTCAAGCTCAACACCAACATAGTCAGCAAACTCTTGAGCGAGTTCATATTCAAAGCCTTGCACACCTTGCGGTGCTTGATAGTAATTACTCGCACCAGCTAAAGTGCCGACTCTAATTTTGTTCTGTGCCTTGATATGAGCGAGTTGCGAGGGTTGCTGTTGCATATCGCACGCACATAACATGAGCACTAAACTAAAAATAGCGAGTAACTTTTGCATAGATTATAAATGCCCCTTAAACCATTACGTTACCGTTATAACAAAACTTCAAAGCCACGTCACTTGGCGAATAGTTTTATATATCTATTTAAAAATTAATAATCGTAACAGGGGGAAGGTAGATAAGTCATACAGAACAAGAACCTGCAGAAAAATAATGAGTACTAAGATAGTTAATTGATGTGACCATAATAGCGGTTATCGAGATTATTTAAATAAAAGCGTAATTTTGAGTTAAATCTAGACGTTATTTGCACTATAATATGCGCCTAAAATATCGTTCAATCCCTAACCCCGGATGAAAATACCTATGTTGATCCTTCGTGGTGCACCAGCACTTTCCGATTTTAGAGTTCAGAAAATTTTAGCGCGTTGCCAACAGGCACAACTTCCAGTCACTGACGTTTATGCTGAGTTCATGCATTTTGCAGATCTCACTGCTGAACTTTCAGCTGATGAGCAAACAAAGCTGGAAAAACTGCTTACTTATGGTCCAACGATTGCTGAGCACACGCCAGCAGGCACGTTAATTCTTGTAACGCCGCGTCCAGGTACTATCTCGCCTTGGGCATCAAAAGCAACTGACATCGCACATAACTGTGGCTTAAGCCAAGTTCACCGTGTTGAGCGTGGTATTGCATACTACGTTGAAGGTAATCTATCAGCTGATCAAACAGCTGAAGTTGCAGCGTTGTTACATGATCGTATGACTGAAGCAACTCACGCAGATATGGCTGATGCAGCTAAATTATTCCGCCACGATGACCCGCGTCCAATGTCATCAGTTGACATTTTAGGTGGTGGCCGTGAAGCACTTGCTAAAGCAAATGTTGAGCAAGGTTTTGCGCTTGCAGATGACGAAATCGATTACTTAGTAGAAAACTTCCAAAAGTTAGGGCGTAACCCGAACGACATCGAATTATTCATGTTTGCACAAGCAAACTCTGAGCATTGTCGTCACAAAATCTTTAACGCTGATTGGACAATTGATGGCATCGAGCAGCCAAAATCTTTGTTCAAAATGATCAAAAATACTTACGAGCAGAACCCTGAAAACGTGTTATCGGCATATAAAGATAACGCAGCGGTAATGAAAGGTTCGGTAGCGGGTCGTTTCTTCCCTAATCTTGAGGGTGAGTACGCGTACCATCAAGAAAACATCGAAATCTTGATGAAAGTTGAAACTCATAACCACCCAACTGCGATTGCGCCATTCTCAGGTGCATCGACTGGTTCTGGTGGTGAAATTCGTGATGAAGGTGCTACAGGCCGTGGTTCTAAGCCTAAAGCTGGTTTAGTTGGTTTCACGGTATCTAACCTACGTATTCCTGGCTACGAGCAACCTTGGGAAACTGACTTCGGTAAGCCTGGTCGTATCGTTAATGCACTTGATATTATGACAGAAGGTCCATTAGGTGGTGCGGCATTCAATAACGAATTTGGTCGTCCTAACTTACTTGGTTACTTCCGTACATACGAAGAGAAAGTATCAAGCCATAACGGTGAAGAAGTACGTGGTTACCACAAGCCAATCATGCTTGCAGGTGGTTTAGGTAACATTCGTTCTGAACATGTTCAAAAAGGTGAAATCCCTGTAGGTGCTAAGCTAATTGCACTAGGTGGTCCGGCAATGAACATCGGTCTTGGTGGTGGTGCTGCGTCTAGTATGACATCTGGTCAATCAAACGAAGATTTAGACTTTGCATCGGTACAGCGTGAAAACCCAGAAATGGAACGTCGTTGTCAGGAAGTTATCGACAAATGTTGGCAGCTAGGTGATGCAAACCCAATCGCTTTCATCCACGATGTGGGTGCAGGTGGTCTTTCAAACGCATTCCCTGAGCTTGTAGACGACGGTGGTCGTGGTGGTAAATTCCAACTTCGTGACATTCCAAACGATGAGCCGGGTATGGCACCACACGAAATTTGGTGTAACGAATCTCAAGAGCGTTACGTATTAGCAGTTGCGGCAGAAGACTTCGCGCGCTTTGAAGCAATCTGTAAACGTGAGCGTGCAGAATACGCTGTTATTGGTGAAGCAACAGAAGAGCGTCACTTAACGGTTGAAGATAGCCACTTCGGTAACAGTCCTGTAGATCTTCCGCTTGATGTATTACTTGGTAAAGCACCAAAAATGCACCGCGAAGTTGAATCGAAAAAAGCCCAATCGCAACCATTAGACATTGCTCACATCGATGCTGCTGATGCTGCACAGCGTTTATTACGCTTACCAACGATTGCTGAGAAAACATTCTTAATCACTATTGGTGACCGTACGGTAACGGGTTTAGTTGCTCGTGACCAAATGGTAGGTCCTTGGCAGGTGCCAGTCGCAAACTGTGCGGTAACCGCTGCTGCGTTTGATACTTACCACGGTGAAGCAATGTCATTAGGTGAACGTACACCAGCTGCACTTTTAAACTACGGTGCCTCTGCTCGCTTAGCTGTGGCTGAGTCTCTAACTAACATCGCTTGTGCTAACATCGGTGGCCTTGAAAATATCAAGCTATCTGCAAACTGGATGGCTGCAGCTGGTCACCCTGGCGAAGATGCGGGTCTTTATGAAGCAGTTAAAGCTGTAGGTGAAGAGCTTTGTCCTGCACTTGGTTTAACAATCCCTGTGGGTAAAGACTCAATGTCTATGAAAACTCAATGGGATGAAGACGGTGAACAAAAATCTGTTACTGCACCATTATCGCTGATCATCACTGCATTTGGTCGTGTTGAAGATGTTCGTAAAACAGTAACCCCACAACTACGCACTGATAAAGGTGACTCATCACTATTATTAGTTGATTTAGGTGCTGGTCAAAACCGTATGGGTGCATCAAGCCTTGCACAGGTTTATAAGCAACTAGGTGATGTGACACCTGATGTTGATAACCCAGCATTATTAAAAGGTTTCTATGACGCAATGCAAGCACTTGTAGCTGATAATAAGTTACTTGCTTACCATGACCGTTCAGACGGTGGCTTATTCACTACGGTTGCTGAAATGGCATTTGCTGGCCACACGGGTGTAACTGTTGACCTTGCAGGCTTAACAGGTTCAGACATCGAAGCGCTTTATAATGAAGAGTTAGGTGCAGTGATTCAAGTAGCTAATGACGATTTAGACGCAGTTAAAGCGGTTCTTGCCGACCACGGTCTAGCTGCTATCAGTCATGAAATTGGTACATTAAACGCTGATGACCGCGTGGTATTCACTCGTGGTGATGATGTAGTACTTAACCACACGCGTACTGAGCTTCGTACTATTTGGGCTGAAACAACTTACCAAATGCAAGCACGTCGTGACAACCCAGAATGTGCTAAGCAAGAGTTTGATGCTAAGTTTGATGCAAAAGACCCAGGTCTTAACGTAAAACTAAACTTTGACCTAAACGAAGATGTTGCAGCGCCTTACATTGCTACAGGTGCGAAGCCGAAAATGGCGATACTTCGTGAGCAAGGTGTTAACTCTCACTTAGAAATGGCTGCTGCATTTAATCGTGCAGGCTTTGCTGCGGTTGACGTTCACATGAGCGATATCCTTGAAGGTCGTTTAAAACTTGAGCAATTTAAAGGCTTAGTGGCATGTGGTGGCTTCTCTTACGGTGACGTACTAGGTGCAGGTGAAGGCTGGGCTAAGTCAATCTTATTTAATGAGATGGCTCGTGAGCAGTTCCAAAGCTTCTTCCACCGCGAAGATACATTCAGCTTAGGTGTGTGTAATGGCTGTCAAATGCTTTCAACATTGAAAGAATTGATCCCAGGTACTGAGCACTGGCCACGTTTCGTGACGAATAAGTCAGAGCGCTTTGAAGCTCGCTTTAGCCTTGTAGAAGTGCAAGAAAACCCATCAGTATTCTTTAATGGTATGGCAGGTTCACGTATGCCTATCGCTGTTTCTCACGGTGAAGGCCATGCTGAGTTCGCAAACGCTGATGCAGTTAAAGCAGCGCTTGAGTCAGGTACTGTGGCAGTGAAGTTTGTTGATAACTACGGTAATCCAACTACGCAATACCCAGCTAACCCGAACGGTTCACCAGAGGGTATCACAGGTATTACTTCTACAGATGGTCGTGCAACGGTTATGATGCCGCACCCAGAGCGTGTATTCCGTACGGTTGCTAACTCATGGCACCCAGATGAATGGCGTGAAGATAGCCCGTGGATGCGTATGTTCCGCAACGCACGCAAAAACGTTGGCTAGAAGCTATGTGCTTAGCTATACAAGCTAGGTTCATACAAACCGTTTAAACTAAAAAGGCTGCACTATCATGTGTGGCCTTTTTGTTTATAATGATCTGAGAAGCGAGAAGCGAGAAGCGAGAAGCGAGAAGCGAGAAGCAAGGAGAGTTTTTTGAGTTTTAAACGGATAACCGTAGGGTTGCTAGGTATCGTGCTAAGCATGGTGCTTTTGGCGTATCTGTTCAGATTACCACTGACATCGTGGTACTTAACACCTATGCTCAGTAAAAATGGCGTTGCGCTTCATTGTATTGATTGGTCATTAACCAGCAAGCTTGATTTAAATATCGAGAAATTATGTTTAACCTACCAAGGACAGCAAATTGAGTTGGCTGGTATTATTGCTAATAAGCAGCAGGTAACAGTTTCTCGCGCTAATCTCACTCTTAGCAATCAGGTAAGTAAACAACCTGACTCTTCACAAACAGAATTCAAAAAGCTCGCTTTAGTATTACCAGAGCAAAGACCGCTAATTAGCATTCAGCAGCTTGATGTAGTCTCACCGTTTACCGACAATCCTGTTAGGTTGGCGATACAGGAAAAACGCTTAAATCACTTTACGATTTCACGTGATATCAGTGCAGACGTTGAAATATCAAATTATGAAGTGAAAGCCAATCTCACCCTTGATGAGAAAGTGCTTGAACGATTCATCAAACTGCCCAAAAACAGCCATTTTACTACTCAGTCACAGGTTAAGTTTGATGGTATTACGGTTGCTATTGAAAGCATGGTAAATGTAAATTATCAGCACGCTTTAGAGCAATGTGACTTAAGTTTTGCTACTGAAGGGAGCCTGAGTGCAAAGTACCAACTAAATCAACAGCATCTAAACGCGGATTTATCAGCTTTACGGAATCAATTTAGTGCACACCAAGATTGTTTTATCTCTATAGCAAACCAACAGTACCAATCATTTATTAGAGCGCAGCTGCCGCTTGCTTGGCAATTGCAAATTGCAGAACCGTTAAGTGTTGATGGTGAGTTGCTATCAGTCCCTATAGTTAAGCTGCAAGCAAATGAGGGGCAAAGCGAGATAAAAGTAAGTAATACGTCACTTTCTTTACAGAACCCGCTCACATCACTTAAAAGCCAAGTTGGCATTCATTTTAATAGTGAAGATATAAGTGAATTTAAGCTTGATGCTCATTTAAATGATGGAACTGTTAAATCAGGTTTTCAGCTGTCATTGAATTCATTACCAGCATTTTTAGATTTACAGGCTGACGGGATTCAGGCTAAAGGAAAGCTAAACATTGATGAGTTATTTGCGAGTCCAATAGTTGCTCAATTGAATGCAAATGTAAGTGTTAAAAACGCGCTTATATCGGATGCAACGATAGCTGACTTTACTAGCACTATTGACGCTGAGCATAATGCCCAGCAGCACTTAATTGTTAAAGCTAACAGCAAGGTTAAATCATTAAATTATAATGATATTAACGCAGCAAAAATCAGTAATGAGCTAACTCTCAGAACAGACCTAAGTGTGGGGGAGTTATTTGCTGATATTGATGCCAAAACCTCTGCCGCCAAATTAACAACTCCGGAGCTTACCTTAAATAAGTTGTCCGTCGTTACAAAGGCACTACAAAGTCGCGCCTTACAGGCAACGCATCATGTGTTTGCAGATGGCTTTGAAGTGCTAATTAGCCACCATATGTCTGAGGTTGCGCACCCATTTGAACTCGTGATACCAGAGCAGACAATTGCTAAGCTTAACCCTATAATTTATCAGTTTGAGCCCCTTGCTACCGTCACTGATGGGGTTGTTTCGGGCATTATTAAAGGTGATGTAAATCTTCAACAAGCACAGGGTAGTTTGCACATAGATAAATTCAGTGCGCTTTACAACGATTACCTCGCGAACGATTTTGCTGTGGATCTAAACGGGAAGTTTAATTCAGGGCAGCTTAATATTGCAGCGACTAAATTTACACTTAATGAACTGCGTGCAGGTGCAGTGGTGAAAAATATACAGGGTCAGTTGCAGGTAACGGCTAACCAGCCTTGCGCAGCTAATCTAACTGGTCAGGTTATGGGGGGGGAATTTGTGGTGAATAGCTACTGTCCACTGAGTGATAACCAAACCGCGACTGTTAAGTTTGAAAATATTGATGCCAGCAAACTGATCACCCTTGATGCTGAGTCTGGAATTAGTTTAAGTGGCCGCTTAGCGGGCACCTTACCTGTTGTAATAAGCAAGCAGGGGGTAGAAGTAAAGCAAGGGCAGCTGGTTAATCAAGGTGACGGTAAATTACTGATCACCAATAATGCAGGTTTTGAAGCTGTAAAGGCACAGCAGCAGGAACTGAGCACAACGCTGAGTTTACTTGAAAATTTAGATATTAAAAAACTACGTAGTAGTGTTAATCTCAAACCAGATGGTTGGTTACATTTAGGTGTCAATTTAGAGGGTTATAATGAAGCGCAGCAACAAGCGGTGAACTTTAATTATAATCATGAAGAGAATGTATTTACTTTACTTAGGGCACTGCGTTTAAGTGATGAAATTACTCAAAGAGTTGAGAAAGAGTATGCAAAAAAAGGAAGCAATGATGGCTAAGTGGTTAGTAATGCTGACGGCTGTAGGCATGCTGAGTGCCTGTACTCACCGTGTAGAGGTGGCAGCAAAAGAGCCGATTACAATCAACTTAAATGTAAAAGTTGATCATGAGATCCGCGTAAAAGTGGATAAAGAACTTGATACCTTATTCAGTGATGATAGTGAATTATTCTAAGGAGCAAACATGCGTAAATTACAACTTAAAAAACTAAATGTGATCACCATGATCAGTGCTGTTTGTTTATCTTTCTCTGTATGGGCTATCAGCCTTGATGATGCAAAGAGCCAAGGGCTAGTGGGTGAAAACAGCTCAGGCTATTTAGGTTTAGTGGTTAATAACAGTGAAGCAAAAGCGGTGGTTGAAGAAATAAATGCAAAGCGCAAAGAGCAATATTTAAAACTGGCGAAAAAGAACAACCTCTCTTTAGCGCAAGTTGAAGCACTTGCAGCCGCTAAAACTATCGAGAAAACTAAGCCGGGTCACTACATTGAAGTGAACGGTCAGTGGGTAAAAAAATAACTCACTTTATTAAACGAATCAGTACAAAACAGAAAAAGCCAGCACTGCTGGCTTTTTTACATTTACACGATTGGTAAACATTAGCGTTTATCGATGCAGTTTTGTAACAATTGCTGCCAAAAGTCGATGCCTTTGCGCCTTGCAAGTTTAATATTGTGCTCCGGAATAGACTCTGGTTCATTGTAGTTATCTAACGCTTCGCTCATACTGGCTTCACGAATCAAATGCAGTGTCGGGTAAGGTGCACGGTTGGTATAATTTGCAGCATCGCTGTCATCACTGTCAGCAAAGACATAGTCAGGGTGAAAGTTGGCTATTTGATATTTACCTTCATAACCTTGCGCAGCTAAAAGCGCATTGGCTAAATCGATTAAATCTAAGAACTCTTCAAAGTCCTTAAAGCCTTGTTCAAACATCAAAAGGGTTGTTTCGCGCTGTGCTTGCTGATCTAACTCGCTACACTGCTCAAGCATATCCATTACTGCATCATCAAGTGTAATAGACTGACTGATTTGATAATGAATGCAATTGCTTTCAACTTCTTTACGGGCAAAGGGGCAGAAATTGTATTTTACGATTACGCTTGATACCCATTCGCGCATTTGTTTTTCTGGGCGATTCATCGCTTGTTTTGCAGTCACATTCTTTCTCTATTCTATTTCTCTAAATTACTTTTCTAAGTAAAGCTCAATTAAATTGACCGTTTTACTGATAGCACCTTGATTATTAGCAACGCATTTTGCAGCTTGTTGACCAAGCTTAATCGTCTCCTGTGGATTAGCACTCAAAGAGATAAGTGTGTCAGCTAGTTGGTTTTCATCGATGACAATTTTAGCTCCTTGAGCACTAATCAGCTCAGGATAAATATGGTCAAAGTTATAGGTATGAGGACCTGCTAATACCCCAACAGAAAACGCTGCTGACTCTAATGGATTATGGCCGCCTCGCTCTATTAAACTTCCGCCAACATAACTGATGTTTGCCACACCATATAAGCATTGTAACTCGCCTAAAGTATCAGCTAGCACAACTTGTTGGTTGTCATAGTTATCTTCACTACGACGACTAAAGTTCATCGTTGAGCTTTTTAATATCTCTGCGACTTTATCAAATTGCTCTGGGTGACGCGGAGCAATAATCAAAAGAGCGTTGGGTAAGGCTTTTAACAGCTTTTCATGAGCACTTAAAATAAGCTCATGTTCAACAGGGTGAGTGGAGCCTGCAACCCAGATAAATCGCTCGTTGTTATATTTGTTTTTAAGTGCTGCGACTTTATTTAATTGCTCATTTGTTGGCGTAATATCAAATTTAATTGAGCCAAATACGCGTGCCTTTTCAGGCTTTAAACCAAGCTCAATAAAACGTTTGGCATCATCTTGATTATGACTGGCAAGGTCGCTAATAGACTGCATGATCACTTTAGTTAAAGGTATTACCTTTTGGTAGCCTTGCTGTGATTTGGCTGAAAGTCTGGCATTTAACACAAGAACTTTTGTGCCGTAGCTGTTGCTTTGAGCCATAAGGTTAGGCCAAAGTTCAGTTTCTAAAATACACAGTACCTTTGGCTTGATACGTTTTAAAAATCGACGCGTAGCAAAGAAAAAATCAATCGGTAAATAACAGCTGCTAACAGAGTCTTTAAAGTTATTTTTTATTTGTTCGCGGCCTGTAGGGGTGTTACAGGTTACTAAAATAGTAAGCACTGGATTTTCTGATTGAACGGCCTTGATAAGCGGGGTTGCCGCTAGCACTTCACCTACAGAGGCACAATGAAAAACAACATCGTGATGCGATAAATTCGAAAAGCCAAAGCGCTCAGCAAAGTGCTCACGGTAACCCTTATTCTTTTTCCCACGTAAAACATACAGGTAGAAAATAACCAGTGGGCTTAGTAGGTATAAAAGTAAAGAGTATAAAATGCGCGCCATTGCCTAGCCTATATGGATAAAACGTTATGATAGCGTGGAACCTACGCGATCTAAATATAAAATGTTAAAAACGGTTATCAATGAGAGTTTTAAGTGTTTACTATTGGCTTATTTGGTAGTATTTCGGTTACTTAACAAATCAACGAAGCAATTATGAAATTTAAAATGATAAAAGCCTCGGTAATAGGTGCCTTACTAAGTTGCTCAATGCCTTTATTAGCAACGCCAACTGCTTATTTACCTATTGGTATGGATGCACAGCTTGATCATCAATTAGATACTTTGTTTGCACTAACAATTGGCACTCCTATGGCTAAGCCATATCGTTTAGCAGAAGTCGAAAAAGCACTTCTTTTACTAGCAAAGGACGAGCCGGGGTTAGCTGCTGTTATTCGTTCAAAAATAAAGCCGTATCAAAGTGATGATGCAATCACTCGTGTCGGTGTAAAATTACAAGTAGATACAGATAATACCAAGAAAATAGCTAATCAACGCGGACTTAGTTCTGATGAATGGGGGCAAGGCTTCTTCGAAGGTATTTGGCGTGCCAATGATTACACTTTAGTACAAGTTGGTGTTGATTATCGAGCCAAAGCAAATAAGTTTGTAAATTACAATTCCTTTATCAGCTTCGCAGGGAGAGATTTACAGTTAAACCTTGGCTATAAAGAGCACTGGTTTTCACCTTTTAAGTACTCTGCACAAATTATTTCTACCAATGCTAAAACTGCACCTTCGATTTCTTTGGGAATGGTAAAACCAGCTCATAACTGGTGGAATTTTGACTTTGAGCTTTATTATTCTGAACTTGAACATGTCGATAATGGCATTCTTTATCAAAATGAGCTTCATAGTGGCACACCAAAGCTTGCTGGAACGCATTTTAGTATTGAGCCGCTTGATGGTTGGAAGATTGGCCTTAATAGAATGATGCAGTTTGGTGGTGGGCCCCGTAAAGTAGATGCTGGTGATGTGGTTGATGCATTTTTTGATCCCGCAGGTAATGACAACTCAGGCCTCACTGGTAGTAAAGATAATGAGTTAGGTGACCAATACGTAACAATTACCAGCACTGTAAATTTTAATTGGGGAATGCCCGTTGAACTTTACTTTGAATATGGTGGTGAAGATACAAAAAATCATAAGAACTACCAATTTGGTAATACTGTTAGTAATTTTGGCTTCTTCTTACCAAAGCTGAGTAATAAAATGTCGCTTAGGTATGAATATACCAATATGCATAGTCTGTGGTACGTCAATGAGATATACCCAGTATATGGTAATACGGTTAGTGGTTTTGTAACGGGACATTATGCGGCTGATCAGCGATATACTGACTTGCATGCCAATGGCGTCGCGAGAGTTTACGCTGATGCACCTCCTACACAGGTGCACAGCATGGAGTTAACTTATAGTGAAAGCTACCGCTCATTCTGGCGCAGTAAGCTAACATTGATAGAAAATGAAAGTAACTATCTAAATGAGTGGGGTCAAACGACTGGCGATTATGAACGCGCCGTTGAGCTTCAACTAAGTAACACACGCCAATTAAATGAGCATACATTAGAGACAACTCTTACTTATGGTGAAGATGTATTTGGAGATAACTATACTTGGTTATCTGTTGCATATTTTTGGTAAGCAAAGCCGTTAATACTTTTTAAGGAATATCTATGTCAAATCTTGATTCAGTAGCGGCAAGCTACCTCGAAAGTTTAAATCGTCATCAAATGTTGTTTGAGACGATGGAAACCTACCACCCTGAAGTGATGCAATTACTTGAAGCATGCCACAGTGCTTTGCAAGCGGGTGGTAAGGTGATTTGGTTTGGTAATGGTGGTAGCGCGGCAGATGCTCAGCACTTAGCTGCTGAGTTTGTTGTGCGTTATAAATTGGAACGAGGTCCATTAGCTTCTATTGCATTGACAACGGACACCTCAATTTTAACCGCTCACAGTAATGACTATCATTTTGATACTGTATTTGAGCGTCAAGTGCAGGCGTTATGTAAGCCAGAAGATTTAGTGATTGGTTTAACTACCTCTGGTACTAGCCCTAACATCAACCTCGCCCTGGCAGCTGCAAATGAAATCGGCGCTTTTACAGTCGCATTAACAGGCCGAGATGGTGGTAAGGTAAAAGACATCGCTAAGTTACCAATTATCATTAAAAATGATGAAACAGCGCGTATTCAAGAAGCGCATATGTTCATCGGTCATTGGTTATGCGAAGCCATCGATATGGTTGTAGCGGAGCAAAAGTAATGGATTTAGCGTTACTAAAAAACCTTTCAAAGGCACGTATTTTAGTCGTTGGTGATGTCATGCTAGATAGATACTGGCATGGCGACTCAGGGCGTATTTCGCCTGAAGCTCCAGTACCTGTTGTAAAAGTCAGTAAGTTTGAAGACAAAGCAGGTGGCGCAGCCAACGTAGCAAAAAATATTGCACGTTTAGATGGTAAAGTGGGCTTGTTAGGCTTAGTTGGTGAAGACGAAAGCGGGCAAATTCTTGAAACAATTTTAAGTTCAGAAAAAATTGATTCGCAATTAGTCAGTGTTTGCGATTTACCAACTATTTCCAAAATGCGTGTTATTAGCCGTCATCAACAAGTTGTACGTCTTGATCTTGAAGAGACCTTCACTGAGCAACACAGCCAATTGTTACTAAATCGTTTAGAGCTGGTGTTAGATGACTACGATTTTGTGTTGTTTTCTGATTACAACAAAGGCTCTCTTAGCTTAATTCAACAAATGGTTCAGGTTGCAAAGAAAGCAGGTAAAACGGTACTTATCGACCCTAAATCATCCGACTTAAGCTTATATTGCGGTGCTGATTACATTACCCCTAACTTAAATGAGTTTAAGCTTGCTGGTGGTAAAACTGATTCTGAGCAAAGCTTAACTGATAGTGCTCGTAAGCTAATTAGTGAAGCGGGTATTGCCGCTATGCTATTAACTCGTTCAGAGCATGGTATGTCGTTAATCAGTCAGACAGATAAATTCGACTTTGCGGCCCAGCAGCTTGAAGTCAGTGATGTAACCGGCGCTGGTGATACCGTAATCGCGACGCTTGCAGTGATGCTTGGTGCGGGTATGGCAGCAAAAGATGCGGTTGAAATTGCCAATCTTGCTGCAGGTATTGCGGTAAGTAAGCTTGGCGCAGCAACAGTATCGCCAGAAGAGTTGAGTCGTAAGCTTGGTCAATATTTACAGCAAACCGGTGAGCATTATCAAACACCATTTGAAGATGTGCTTCAGCACATTGAGTTTGCAAAACAAAATGGTGAAAAAATAGTTTTCACTAATGGTTGCTTTGATATTCTTCACGCTGGTCATGTGCGTTACCTTGCTCAGGCTAAAGCGCGTGGTGATAGGCTTGTTGTTGGCTTAAATAATGACGAATCAATCTCTCGCTTAAAAGGCCCAGAAAGACCAATTAATCCACTGGATGAACGTGCCATGGTATTAAGTGCGCTAGCATCAGTTGATTGGGTTATTCCGTTTGGCAGCATTGAAGAAAATGACACACCAGCAAAGCTAATCGAGCAAATTAGCCCTGATGTGCTAGTCAAAGGCGGCGATTACACCGTAGATCAAATTGCAGGTGCTGATCATGTTCTACGCCATGGCGGAAAAGTCGAAGTACTTGAGTTTCTTAATGGGTGCTCAACATCTAACGTTATTAGCAAAATTAAGTCTTAAGCAAAGCTTGGTAGTCACACAGCAGTGATTGCCAATCACTTTGATGCCAATGCATCACTTCGTTACGGCCTTGCTCTTTTGCAAATGAACGGGCAAGGCGTTTAATGTTTTCTTTTTGCCAACTGGCGTGCGGCTGTTTTATTTCGCCCCGGTCAAAGTCGATGATAAACACCTTTCCTGTATCATCGAATAAGATGTTATTGATGTTTAAGTCTGCGTGATATACCCCGTGATTATGAAACTCGCTGAGAGTCACAGCAATCGCTTTGAGTTCAGGTTGGCTGAGAGAGCGACTGATTAAAATATCTAACACACTTTTTGCCCCTGTCACCGCCTCGGTGATGATATCGCCGCGATAGATAAAGCCACTGGTGGTAATTTTTGCCGCAATAGGGTTTGGCACATTTAGACCAAGCTCACGCAAACGCATCATCAGCGCGAATTCTTTATAGACACGGGTTTGCTCTAAACCAAAATATAAATACTGGTCGCTCAGCAACTTACCTACTAAACCACCACGCCAATAGTGGCGCAGAACACCTGTAAGCTGTTGATGCTTAAAAAACCACGCTGTTGCGCGGCCTTTTTTAGCTCCGACTATTTTCTCTTGTTGTTGCCAATAACTGGCATCAAACCACTGTTGCGTGAGCTCATCTTTATAGGCTGGGTGACACAAAAGTGTGGTGTTTTGTAGATGCTGAGTTTCGAACATAACAACTTCAAGATTAAATAAAATTAGCCCTATCTTACCGTATTTTTAGCTTTTCGCATAAGTGCTTGCATTAGCATCAAGTTAATTTAAGATCGCATATTATTTGCTGTAGCTAAGGGCGCACGTGACTCAATCAACCTCCTATTCAGATATTTGTATTTTAAGGCTTTCGGCTATTGGTGATGTATGTCATGCCGTATCAGCAGTGCAAGCAATTCAAAAGGCACACCCGAAGGCAAAAATTACCTGGGTGATAGGTAAAGTTGAGGCTATGTTATTGGCCGATTTACCTGGTGTTGAGTTTGTTGTATTCGATAAAAAGCAGGGTAAACAGGCTTATCAGCAACTAAAAGAGACTTTCAAAGGTCGTAAATTTGATGTGCTATTACATATGCAAGTAGCACTAAGAGCGAATTTAGCAGCCCGTTGTATTCCAGCAAAAGTCAAAGTGGGGTTTGATTGGGCTCGTTCAAAAGAGTTACATAGCTTGTTTATTAATAAACGTATTGCCCCGCAATCAGAGGCTCATGTATTAGAAGGCTTTAAAGGCTTTGCTCAAGCTATTGGTACGCCTGATTACAAACCTCAATGGCAAATGCCAATTACCGAGCAGCACCAACAAGCAGCCGATGCGCTATTAGGTGAAGAGCGTTTAACCGGGCGTATTTTTGTTATCTCACCTGCGGCAAGTAAAAAAGAGCGTAACTGGTTACCCGAACGTTATGCTGCACTTGCTGAACATGCTTATCAACAAGGCTTTTCGGTGGTTATCACCGGCGGTCCAACGCCTTTAGAGAACGAACTAGCAGATCAAATTATCGCACATAGTTCTGCTCCTGTGCTTAACTTAGTAGGGAAAACCCAACTAAAAGAACTGCTATGTGTTTTGAAACGTTCGGCGTTAGTGTTAGCTCCTGATACTGGGCCTGCGCATATGGCTGTAACGGTAGGAACACCTGTTATAGGTTTGTATGCCCATTCAAACCCAAAACGCACAGGACCTTATTTGTATCAAGATTATGTTGTTGAGGTTTATCACCAAAATTTACTTGAACAAACTGGCAAAACGGCGCAAGAGCTACCTTGGGGAGTACGCGTTAAAGGGGCTGATTTAATGGCGCAAATAAGTGTCGAAAAGGTAATTTCGATGTTTGACTACGTGATACACAAAGAGCAACTGTAATGAGCAACGTTTTATTTTTAGACCGAGATGGTGTGGTCAATATTGATCATGGTTATGTATACAAACCACAAGAATTTGAATTTGTACCCGGTGTATTTGAGGCGTGCAAAGCCTTTGCGGATGCGGGTTATAAAATTGTGATAGTTACTAACCAGTCGGGTATTGGTCGCGGTTATTATTCAGAACAAGATTTTTCTAAGCTCACTGAGTGGATGAAAGGTGAATTTTTACGTCATGGCGTTGCTATTCTTGATGTGTATTTTTGCCCGCATCACCCAACGAAAGCGGAACCTGCCTATTTGCAAGAATGTAACTGTCGAAAGCCTGCTCCGGGTATGCTTTTACAAGCTATCAAAGAACATCAAATCGACCCATCACAAAGTATAATGGTGGGTGATAAGCTTGGCGACCTTATTGCCGCTGAGAGAGCCAATATCGCTACGCGTGTTTTAGTTCGTTCAGGGCAAAGTTATGCAGAATCAACAGAGCAACATGCCGATATTGTCTGTGAGTCTTTAGCTGATTTACCTACTTTGATTTTACAATCTTAGCAGGTAAGACCAGTTTTATTTCGCACGCCTCAAGGTGTGCGACGAACTGCAAACAGTGCAATTGTTCGCCTAAGCTTTTACAATAGGCGCAAAATTTAAAGTCATGCTAATCATTCCTGGTTAGGTACAAGAATATGTGGAGATTACAGATGAGAGCATCTGCGTTTTTTAATCAGTTGCAGCAGCAAATTGATGAAGTGAAAGCTGAAGGCTTATACAAAAGCGAGCGTGTTATCACGTCACAGCAACAGGCTCAAATTGAGGTTGCTTCTGGTGATAAGGTCATTAACTTTTGTGCTAATAACTACCTTGGCTTAGCAAATAGCCCAGAGTTAATTAAAGCAGCTCAACAAGGCCTTGACGACCACGGTTTTGGTGTTGCTTCTGTACGCTTTATTTGTGGTACTCAAGATATTCATAAAACCTTAGAGCAAAAGATCTCTGAGTTCTTAGAAACAGAAGATACTATTCTTTACTCATCATGTTTTGATGCAAACGCGGGTTTATTCGAAACAATCTTAGGCCCAGATGATGCAATTATCTCTGACGCTCTAAACCATGCTTCGATTATTGATGGTGTGCGCCTTTGTAAAGCAAAACGTTTCCGCTACGCAAATAACGACATGAGCGACCTTGAAAAGCAACTTATTGCTGCTGATGAAGCGGGTGCTAAAACAAAACTAATCGCAACTGATGGCGTTTTCTCAATGGACGGTGTTATTTGTAATCTTGAAGCGGTTTGTGACCTTGCAGATAAATATGATGCATTAGTAATGGTTGATGACTCACACGCTGTTGGTTTTGTTGGTGAAAATGGTAAAGGTACGCCTGAGTACTGTGGTGTACTAGATCGCGTTGATATCATTACAGGTACGCTCGGTAAAGCACTTGGTGGCGCATCGGGCGGTTACACATCAGGTAAAAAAGAGATTGTAGAGTGGTTACGTCAACGTTCTCGTCCTTATCTTTTCTCAAACTCACTTGCACCATCAATTGTTACAGCATCAATTAAAGTACTTGAAATGCTTAGCAATGGTGGCGAGTTACGCGCAAAACTATGGGATAACGCAAAATATTTCCGCGAACAAATGGAAGCAGCTGGATTTACTTGTGCAGGTAAAGACCATGCCATTATCCCTGTTATGTTAGGCGATGCTAAAGTTGCCTCAGCCATGGCTGACAAATTACTTGCTGAAGGTATTTACGTAACAGGTTTCTCATTCCCTGTAGTACCTAAAGGCCAAGCACGTATCCGTACGCAAATTTCTGCGGCGCATACAAAAGAGCAATTAGATACCGCTATTGCTGCCTTTACCCGTATTGGTAAAGAAATGGGTGTTATCTAATTTTATTTCTTAAACCGAAGCTATTGCTTCGGTTTTGTTTAATTGAGTGTGAATCATGAAAGCATTATCTAAATTAAAAGCAGAACCAGGGATCTGGATGACTGATGCGCCAAAGCCTGAAGTTGGCCATAACGATCTGCTTATTAAAATCCGCAAAACAGCAATTTGTGGAACTGATGTCCATATTTATAAATGGGATGAGTGGGCACAAAATACAATTCCTACGCCAATGGTTGTTGGCCACGAATATGTAGGTGAAGTGGTTGATATGGGCCAGGAGGTACGTGGTTTCCAAGTAGGTGACCGTGTTTCTGGTGAAGGACATATCACATGTGGTCACTGTCGTAACTGTCGTGCCGGACGCGTACATTTATGTCGTAACACAACTGGTGTGGGTGTTAACCGCGAAGGCGCATTTGCTGAATACCTTGTGATCCCAGCTTTCAACGCATTTAAAATTCCAGATAACATTTCTGATGAGTTAGCATCTATCTTTGACCCATTCGGTAATGCTGTACACACTGCGCTGTCGTTTGATTTAGTGGGTGAAGACGTATTAATCACAGGTGCAGGCCCAATTGGCATCATGGCTGCAGCTGTTGCTAAACATGTTGGTGCGCGTCATGTGGTTATCACTGATGTAAATGAATACCGCCTAGATTTAGCGCGTAAAATGGGTGCTACCCGTGCTGTAAACGTGGCTACTGATAACCTTGAAGATGTTATGAAAGAGCTAGGAATGACAGAAGGTTTTGATATTGGCCTTGAAATGTCGGGTGTGCCAGTTGCATTTAACAGCATGTTAAACAACATGAATCACGGTGGTAAAATCGCTATGCTAGGTATTCCACCTTCAGATATGGCGGTTGATTGGAACCAAGTTATTTTCAAAGGTCTAATCATTAAAGGTATTTACGGCCGTGAAATGTTTGAAACTTGGTACAAGATGGCGAGCTTAATCCAATCAGGTCTTGATCTGAAGCCAATTATCACTCACCAGTTCTCTGTGGATGACTTCCAAGCTGGCTTTGATACAATGATTTCAGGCCAATCAGGTAAAGTGATCCTTAACTGGGATTAATACCAAGTTGTTTGATAAGGCGGCTTTGGCCGCCTTTTTAGTTTAGAGAGTACTATGTCGTATAAACATATTTCAGTGAGCGAAACTTTTGCCCTGTTAGATAAAGAAGATGTTGTGATTGCTGATATTCGCGATCCTAACTCATTTCAAACTGGGCATATTCCAGGCGCTGAGCATTTATCAAATGCCAACATCAGTGATTTTATGATGCATAAAGAGTTTGATCAGCCAATTATCATCGTTTGTTATCATGGTGTGAGCTCTCAAGGTGCTGCGAGCTACTTAGTAGAGCAGGGGTTTGAAGACGTTTACAGTATGGATGGTGGTTTTACTGCTTGGCAGACGCAACTTCCGGAGCATATTGAACGATGATTGAGTTGGGCAGCATAAATAATCCTCGCGCCGCACAAGGCTTTATAGATTACATCAAAAGTAAGGGGTTACATGGCGAGTTGCGCTCACAAGATGGACAAACCGTGATTATTTGTATTGCCCCAGAGCACTTTCATCAAGCTCAACCACTTTGGCAGGATTTTGCTGCTAATCCACATGACGAAAAATACCAGCAAGCTTCATGGCAGGTAGGAAGCACTCAATCGCCACTATTATATCAAGGTCAATCACTTAACTTAAAAGCTCGCTTTAAAGCATTAAGTTGGCTAAATCGTACTGTTACATTAGTGTCGATTGTTATATTTGTAGCCTTCTTATTAGGTGGTTTTGAAACTATTTATAGTATGTTGCAGTTTAATCCTGCACAGCCTCTAACTTGGTTTACACCTGCAATTGTGCATTTTAGCGCTATCCATCTTATTTTTAATTTGATCTGGTGGATGACACTGGGTAACGATATAGAAAAACGTAGCGGTAAGTTAACTTTAGTTGGTTTATTTTTAGTTACTGCATTCATTAGTAACTGGGCACAGTTTTTAGTTGTAGGGCCGAACTTTGGTGGTTTAAGTGGCGTTGTTTATGGCTTACTGGGTTTTTGTTGGATTTACAGCGTAATGAGGCCATCAGAGCCGTCATTAGTAAGTAATAGCATCGTCGGTTTTATGCTGGTTTGGCTTATTTTAGGCTTTGTTGAATTGTTGCCCGTGAGTATGGCTAATTGGGCACATTTGGCGGGGTTATTAGCTGGAATGGCTTACGCCGTGTCTGACAAGCTGCTATCGCGTAAATAATACCAACCCGCAATAATACTTAATCATTTTGAGGGATTAAACCTGTCGCTAACTGCGTTAAAAATTTCTCATTTAGAACAACTAAATAACGAAATTTTTGCCTTGTTATCAACGAAGTTTTATTGCCTCAAAATAGACTACTTAATTAAGCGGATTGGTATAAAAATGGCGGCTAATGCCGCCATTTTACAATTAATGATATAAATACTTAGTAAATAACACTTCTCGGACAATCTCTTGTCCTGTTTCTTGTTTTAGTAGTGATTTTAGCTTCTCGGTACAGCGCTTTCTGATTTCTTCGCGGCCGGTAAGCGATTTAATATTTTCTTCTGGCTCTTTAGAGAGTATTTCAACAATCGCATCACGCAATAGCGGAGTGTGGTGTTCTACCACAGCAATATCTGACATATCATTAAGCATCAGATCCACCGTAATACGTACATATCCAAGCTTTTTATTACCTTGGCCTATGTAGTTGGTGATGATGTCAGGCTCAAAACCAAAGTAGCCAACATTTGATTCAGCCCGCACAGAGCAACTTGTTATTGCACTAACAAGCAGCATGCTTATCAAGTAAATTGATAACAATGACTTTTTCATAGTTAAGAATATTCCACCCTTTCAATGACTTTTAGTCTATACCCAAATTCACCTAAGATACAGGCTGTTCTGTGTTTTTTAACCTTGCTTGAGATTAAATCATGACTTTTTCGAAACGTGCAGCGATGATATCATTTGCATGTTTTTTTTAAATAATGAGTCGTTGTGATCACATTCCCAGTTTCACTAGCTGCAAATTGGCAGCCTGCTTCAGCATTTCCAGATTTGACGCAACAACAGCAAGGTTGGCTGCTTGAAGCCGGGTCATTAACGGCTAAGCTTAAAAGTCATTGTCAGGCTTTTTCAGTTGAAGTTTTAAACGAAGCACCTTTTGACTTAACCTGCGAGCAACAAGCGTTATTAAATACTTCTTTAAGTCAGGCATTAAACCGTGAAGTTTTACTTCTGTGTGATGGTAAACCAATGGTTTATGCTCAAAGCTGGTTGCCAGCGGATGATACATTAAAAAAGCAACAGTTGCTAAGTATGGGAACAAGACCGCTTGGCGATGTTATTTTTCAAGACCCAAGCTTATCGCGAACTGAAATCGAAGTTGCTGAGTTTTCACAGCAGCACGCTATTCAAGCTTTAACAGCTGAAATCGGCTACTCTTCACAACCATTGTGGGGAAGACGCAGTGTATTTAGCTTATCTAATGCTCATTTTCTCGTGGCTGAAGTATTCTTACCTGGAGCGTATATTTACCTATGAAGCTAGCTGCACTTAAGGTCGCACATATACCTTACTATAAACAGTTAATGCGTACCGATAAGCCAATTGGCACTTTACTATTGTTGTGGCCAACTTATTGGGCGCTGTGGCTTGCTGAGCTTGGCACGCCGAGCTTATTAAATTTTGTGGTATTTAGTTTGGGTGTCTTTGTGATGCGCAGTGCCGGCTGTGTAATTAATGACTTTGCCGATCGTAAAATAGATGGCTCAGTTAAGCGCACAGCCCAGCGACCGCTGGCAGCAGGTTTGGTATCAAGTGGTGAAGCTTTGAGCTTGTTTGTATTGCTTATCGTGGTAGCGTTTGGTTTAGTGTTAACACTCGGATTGCCAACCATTTTACTGTCGTTTGGTGCTTTAGCTCTGGCGTTTTGTTATCCATTTATGAAGCGTTACACCCAATTACCGCAAGTTGTGCTTGGTGCTGCATTCAGCTGGGCTATTCCAATGGCCTATATGGCATCAATTGGCTCTGTACCATTAGAAGCTTGGTTATTATTTACAGCTAATCTTGTATGGACTGTGGCTTATGACACCATGTATGCCATGGTTGATAGAGATGATGATTTAAAAATTGGTGTTAAATCAACGGCAATATTGTTTGCCAGCTATGACAGACATATCATCTTTTTACTCAATGTTTTGTTTATTATGATTCTTGCTTACATTGGTAAGAGTAACAACCTTGCTTTGCCTTATTGGCTAGGGTTAATTGCAGCGATTGGTTTTTTACTCTATCAACAAACGCTTATTCATAATCGAGAGAGAGACCCTTGCTTTAAAGCATTTTTGAATAACCACTATGTGGGGTTGGTGGTTTTTATTGGTTTAGCAGCATCCTTGCCACTGCCATTTTAATTACCTTGGTGGGTCGATAATACCGCTGATTGAGGCATTTTTCCTGAACCAACCAGCAATGGAATAGCGAACATCGTGTGCCGGTAATACTTCATGCATAAAGCGCTCACTTTCAAACATAACCAGCAAACCAGCTTGAGGCTTTATGACAATTTCAATGTCTTTACTTTTTGGCTTGTAAATTACCAATTCACCACCTGATTCTGGCGTGTTCAAGTAACAAACCGTTGTGAAAATTCGATTCGAACGGCCTTTGAAGGCATCAAAATGCTTTTTATAAAAGTCACCTTGCTGATACTTTGCATAGTGGCATTCATAGTCGAATAACCCTAAATAAAAGCTACGGTTTAACTGTGTTTTTATCGCTTCCATGGTCGCCAGATAAGTAATTTGTGCTTGGCTTGAACTATCGAACCAAAAAGTTTTATCTTTTCGCACGGTTTTATCTATTTGTTGGTCGGTTAAACGGCCAATACCAGCAGTATGAAAATGTGGGTTAATTCGATAGCAATCAGCAATTAAATCAGCGATTAGGTTTTCATCAATGGCGTTTTCAACAACAGCATAGCCAGCCTGTTCGATGGCATCTAAATAAGAGTCGGAAATTAGTGGTGCGGTCATTCATATGCACAATCAAAAAAAGGTGAGTAAGTGTATATGAAAAAATGTGCGATGCACGCTTTTTATGCAATAAAAAAAAGGGGGGGGCTAGCCTGATTCATTACAGGCTAACAGCATATAAAATAGCTTTTAGCTTTGGCTTGCTAACGCCGTTTTTTCAATGAGGTCAAGTAAATGACTAACATGAGAATTTTCATTGATTTGTTGGTTAGTTTGGATCACAAGCTGCTCGTGTGCGATACCTTTATTGGTTTTCAATAACAGTAAATCTGGGTCTGAAGAGACAATACTTGTGTGTTCAATACTGGCTATTGCGATGTGGTTTGACTTTTTAAGGCCATCCATTACTTGCTCAATGCTACCTACTTTTATACTTGATGTTTTATCAAAAGATTCAATTGCATCATTCAGCATAGATTGAACCTGTTTTGATTGAGAAAAGCAGCTGTACATTGGGTAGTCAGCAAAGTCGCGTTTACTGATATCGCTTTTATTGGCAAGTGGGTGGTTCTTAGCCACAAAAATAATGAGTTGATCGGGTAAATGAATATCGCTGCCAATGCTGTTCATTGCTTGCGAGCATACGCTGATATCAATTTCACCTAACTGCAGTTTACGTACAAGCTCGCTTTGTTCTTGTAACTGCATCTCGATTTTTACATGTGGATACTGCGCTAAAAATTGGCCGCAAGAAACAGGAACAACCGTGCTAGCTTTATTGGTATAACCGATAACTAATTTTTCGTTAGTGCAACCGTTTAAAGATTCGAATAAACGTTTTTTGGTCTCTTCAAGGTTGTCGAGGGTTTGTTTAGCGTACTCAAGGAAAAGTTCACCTTCTTTGGTTAGCTTAACTGAGCGTGTAGAGCGGGTAACTAGCTCATAGCCAATTTCATCTTCAAGCGTCTGAATACTGCGAGTTAACGCTGAAGTGCTGATTTGGGTTTTTTCTGCAGCTTGGCGAAAATGCCTCAGCACGCCTAGTGCCACAAATTGTTCAAGTTGTTCAAATCTCACTTTAATAGTCCCTTGTTATAAGTAAGCCTTTTTACATATAGGCGGTATTATTATACTTCACGGAAGGCATAGTAAATTATTGTACCTTTTTTGGGAAGTGTTTTACAGAAAAGTTACATCTAATCAGGGTAACGATCTTTAATCTCTAAGAAAAGTGGTAAATTTTCAAGTAATAAGTCGACAAGAATTGGATCAAAATGTTTCCCGCGTTGATCTTTTATAAGCGTTAAAGCCTCATCCAATGGCCATGCTTTCTTATAACAACGGTCGCTGCAAAGCGCGTCAAATACATCTGCTAGGGCGGTGATACGGCCAACTATATTGATATCGTCTGCTATTAAACCTTGCGGATATCCTGAACCATCCCACTTTTCATGATGCTGGTAGGAAATTAAAGCACCACATGTCAATATCTCGTTACTTGAATTTTTTAATATTTCGTAGCCGATTTCTGCATGGGTTTTCATTACTTCCCACTCATCATCAGTGAGTTTACCAGGCTTGTTTAAAATGTTATCGGGAATGCTGATCTTACCTATGTCATGTAAAGGTGAGGCAAGTTTAATGATTTCGCATTGAAATGGGTTTAGTTCTGAAAGCTGAGCAAGCAGTTCACTATATAAAGCAACACGTTTAACGTGGGAACCAGTTTCTTTAGAGCGTTTTTCTACAGCCTCACCGAGAATGTACGACAATTCTTTTTGTGATTCTTTTACCATTTCTCTGAGTTTTAAATTATCGTAAGCAAGCGCGATATTATTGGCATAAAACTCTAACAGTTGATGCTCTGTTGCTTGCAACTTACTACCTTTATGTACATAAAGCATGGTTTCTAGGCCAGCTTTGGTAGGAAAGTAACCAATGTAATCATTGCTTGTTTTTAGTGATGACTTACGCTCATGTGCATCTATAAATAAGTTTTTTACCTCATCTGGAATGGTATTTTGCTGTGGTGTAGGACCTACGCCTGAGGCAGCAAGAAGCTGGAAATCTTTTGCTGGAGACGATTGTAAGTTAACAGCCGCAGCACAATAGATTTGCGCATCATTAATTCCCATCACGTTAGTGACATGGCTTAAAATTGTTGAGGCGAACTCATGAACACTGTCACATTTTAAAAAATTTGCTGAAGCATTAATTATTTGTTCAAGACCATGCTTATGGCGGTCAATAATTTGAATATCACGATGTGCCCTTAAGGCTGAGTAGAGCAGGGTTTTAATTTTAATCGCGGTAAGCTCTGTTTTATTTTTGTAATCGTTGATGTCGTAATCGCGGATAATGGCTTCTTCAGGGGCTTCACCGGGCTGGCCTGTGCGCAGTATTAAACGAATATCGTGGTTTTCTATTTCATCGCGAATGAATTGAATAAGCTCAAGACCAGCATGGTTGGTTTCCATTACCACATCAACTAGGGCAACAGAAAAGGGAATATCTTTTTTTAAAAACTCTTTTGCTTCGGCCGCAGAATAGGCGTCATAAAAGCGCAGACCTTTATTTTCAAAAGTGAACCCAGCTAATACTAGTTTCGTAACTTGGTGAATATCTTCTTCATCATCAACAACAAGAATATGCCAGTATTCAGGTTCTTCAGTTTCTATATTATTTTCTTCTAACTGTTCTTCAGAAAATAAGAAATCATCCACAAAAACACCACTTATTGTTGTATCTCATACAATAAGTATAGAGGCAGAAATTTACTCTGCCTTATCTGAAACTGGTTTTTTTTCGATATTCTTCAATTCGATTTCGATAGCGTGGCAGGAGATGTGGATCTCATACAAAGAGGTTAGAAGAGACAAGGCTAAGCAAGCGAGGCTGCTCCCAAATAAAATGATTCCAGTGGTATTAAACTCTATAAATAATGCAAACATCGATAAAGTACACATGAGAAAAGAGGCAACGCCATAGACCTGCATCACCCGAATGAGTTTGATACGTTTTCTTAAGTTGGTAATTTGTGCAACAACCAGTGGGCGGATACTTTCCCCTTCACGTGCATTGAGTTCTCGAATAAGCTGAGCAAGCACCAAAAAGCGGTTGGTATAAGCAAGTAACAGTAAAGAAATTGCAGGGAATAACAATCCCGGTGTTGTTAAAGTCATGTGGTTACCTTGAAATAAGCGTTGCAGCGAAGTCAATTGCTAGCGTAGTTTAGGATTTAAAGATAAAAAAGTAAAAGAGAAGTGATTTGCAAAACAAGAATTTAAATCAACCAAACAAGCCGGACCCATTTTCTTGGGTGAAAGTATTTCAAGCTGAAAATGGCTTAGAAGCAAATATTATTAAAGGGCTTTTACAAAGTAAGGGGATAGAATCTCAATTACAAGGTGAGCTTTTACAAGGAGCGCTTGGGGAGATCCCATTTGAACAAACGGGGGTTGATATACTTGTTTACGCATTAAAAGAGCGCCAGGCGCAAGAAATATTGCTAAACTACCGACAATTAAAACAATCGGCTCCTGACTGGGTATGCCCTAAGTGTCTTGAGCTTAACGGAGCAACATTTGAAATATGTTGGTCTTGTGGGACTGTAAAGAATGACGAAAGCGAATAATTTTCAACGTATTAGAGAATTAAACTATTTGCAAAAAGCAGTGTTAGGTGGAGCTTTACTTGAGCGTATGCTGCCTAATTACAGCTTATTTAGTGAAGCAACAGGGTTTGGTGATGCAGCGGTTTTTCGAAGCGCACTTAGTGTCTGCTGGGAAAAAATATTACTGCCAAAAAGTAAAATCAGCCTTGAAAAGCAAATTGAAAAAATAGAACCGAATGTGCCAGAGCTCACTGACTTTGATATGTTTGGGGCTTATCCGGCAATTGATACTGCTACAGCTCTGCTTGGTATGCTGCATGGTTTAATAGCTAAAGATGAACAAGAGTTTTTGAATATTAGTAAAATTTCACAGGCTTCAGTGGCTCGCTTTATTGAGTACCAACTAACAGTAGATGGTGAAGTGGCAGACAACAAAGCTGTCCGTGAACACCCTTTAATGCAATATGAAATTGATGTGCTTGCAGAGCTTATTGATTTTGTAGAGCAAATGGGCCGAATTACTTCAGAGAACGTGAAAGAGCTTAAACAACTAGCGGTTTCTGATGGCCAAACCAACATTGGTATTGCAATTTAATATTCAGTAATGCGTATTTTCACTGTAAAATGCGCATTTGTTTTTTCTTGGCGGAGTAATTGATGCGAATTTTAGGTATTGAATCATCATGTGATGAAACGGGTATTGCCATATATGATGATGAACAAGGCTTATTAGCACATCAACTGTATAGCCAAGTAAAAGTGCATGCCGATTACGGCGGTGTGGTCCCTGAACTAGCTTCACGCGATCACGTACGTAAAACCTTACCTTTAATTGATGCGGCATTTGCGCAAGCTAGCTGTGCTCCAGAAGACTTAGATGGTATTGCTTACACCGCAGGGCCCGGACTTGTTGGTGCACTCTTGGTGGGAACCTCAATTGGTCGCTCACTGGCCTATGGCTGGAATATTCCAGCAGTCGCTGTGCATCATATGGAAGGCCACCTACTTGCGCCAATGCTAGAAGAAGACAAACCAGAGTTTCCGTTTATCGCGCTCTTAGTGTCTGGTGGTCATACCATGATGGTTAAAGTATCTGGTATTGGTGAGTATGAAGTATTAGGTGAGTCAGTTGATGACGCTGCAGGTGAAGCATTCGATAAAACAGCGAAGTTGTTAGGCCTTGATTATCCAGGTGGTCCACGTTTAGCAAAGCTTGCTGAGCAAGGCACGCCAGAGCATTTTGTGTTCCCGCGTCCGATGACCGATAAACCTGGCTTAGATTTTAGTTTTAGTGGTTTAAAAACAGCAGCGTCGCTCGCTATTCGTGATAGCGATGACGATGAGCAAACTAAAGCAGATATTGCCCATGCATTTCAAACAGCTGTTATTGATACCCTAATTATTAAATGTAAACGAGCTTTAAAACAAACAGGTATCAAACGTTTAGTTATTGCTGGTGGCGTGAGTGCTAACGTGCAATTACGTGCTCAACTAGAGCGAGTTATGCAAGGTATGAAAGGGCGAGTGTATTACCCGCGCACAGAGTTTTGTACAGATAACGGTGCAATGATTGCTTATGCAGGTATGCAGCGTTTGAAAGCAGGTCAATTCGCGAGCCTCGATATGAAAACTAAGCCACGCTGGCCTATTGATTCACTCGAAGCGCTTTAATTTATAGCACTACTCTTGTTCAGGGGCTTTTTTCTTAGCCCCTATTTTAGGTTCTTCCCCAGCCATCAAGCGAGTAATATTTGCTCTGTGGCGGAAAATTATCAGTACGGTTAGAAAGGTAACAGGCAAAGTATACAAGGGCTTTATCCACCAGGTATAAAGAGGCGCTAATGAAACTGTTACCAGTGCCGCAAGTGATGAATAACGCGTGATAGCAACAATTAAGATCCAGGTTGCAATTAACATCCCACCTAGCGATAAACCAATAGGTAATAAAGTACCAAAGGCAGTTGCAACCGCTTTACCGCCTTTAAAACTAAAAAACAGTGGGTACATATGCCCTAGACAGGCTGCTACACCAATTAGACCTAACATTAGAGGATCTATTTTTAAAAAGTAGGCACCCCAAACTGGGATCGTCCCTTTTAAAATATCAAAGACAAGAACTAAAACAGCGGGGACTTTTCCGCCAAGGCGATAAACATTTGTTGCACCAGGGTTATTCGATCCATGACTGCGTGGGTCTGGTAGTTTAAACAGCCGTGATACAAGGATAGCGGAAGAGACCGATCCCAGTATGTAAGCTAAAACTAACATTAAAACTTCTAACACGCGCTTCCTTATTTTTTAATCTGCACTTTTGGGCTATCATTGGCGGCAAAACCATCTGCCGCTCTCATCGAGTAGAATGTACGCACCATATTGCAATGCATCTATCCGTTATTGTAGGGGTAATTTTTATATATTAAAACAGTATGACAGCTTATATAGCGCATTATTGAAATCAATAAGCGTTTAGGATGAGTATTGTTTTAAAATATTTATGTCACTTGGAGTATCAATGGACAAGGTATATATATCACAACTACATGTAGACACCATCATTGGCGTGTATGATTTTGAAAAAGAAAGTAAACAAAGCCTGTATTTTGATATCGAAATGTTATGTGATATTTCAGCCGCTGCGGCGACGGATGATATAAATTTAGCACTTGATTATGCCAAAGTGAGCGAGCGAGTTATTGAGCATACTACAGCAAAGCCTGTTGAGTTACTTGAGACCTTAGTTGAGCAATTGGCTGCAATGATCCTTAGTGAGTTTGCGACCAGTCAAGTGACTATTCGTGTGAGTAAGCCGGCTGCGGTACCACAAGCTAAAACGGTGGGAGTCGAAATCACCCGTCATAAGGCTAACTGATTATGGCGCAAATTTTTATAAGTCTTGGCTCTAATGTTAATAAAGAGCACTACCTGAGACAGGCGCTTATTGCCCTAAAGCCTTACTTTCCTGACTATAAACACTCGTCAGTTTATGAGAGTGAGGCAGTTGGCTTTGCAGGGAACAATTTTTATAACTCTGTGATTGCTGCTCAAACAGATATGCCATTAACCGAACTGTGTAAACTTCTGAAGAAGATTGAACTTGATAACGGTCGCACCCGCGAGGATAAAAAATTTAGCCCGCGCACTTTAGATCTAGATTTATTGTTTTATGATGACATTATCTGTGACTCGCCTGCGCAGTTACCTCGTGACGAAATTACCAAAAATGCGTTTGTACTACAGCCATTAGCTGAAGTAGCCCCTAACTTTTTTCATCCCGTAGCTAAGCTAACTTTAGCTGAACTATGGAAGAATTATAACAATCCGCAACAAAAACTATGGAAGGTGGAGTTTTCTAACCCATGAGTATTATTGAGATAATTGTTCTAGCCTTAATTCAAGGATTGACTGAGTTTTTACCTATTTCGAGCTCAGCACATTTAATTTTACCCTCACAAGTTTTAGGCTGGCACGACCAAGGCTTAGCATTTGATGTGGCGGTTCACGTTGGTACTTTAGGTGCCGTGGTACTGTATTTTCGTAAAGAAGTAGTGGATATTCTTGGCGCTTGGTTTAAATCGTTTGGATCACAAGGCGCGACTGATGACAGCCGTTTAGGTTGGTGGATTATTGTTGCGACTATTCCTGCATTATTAATCGGTTACCTATTTAAAGACTTTGTAGAAAGCTACTCACGTAATGCCTGGGTTATTGCAACCTCGACTATCGTATTTGGTTTACTGCTTTGGTATGCCGATGCTAAAGCAAAACAAGTTAAGAATATTTACCAAGTAAACTTTTTTAGTGCGTTATTACTGGGTTTTTCGCAAGTGCTTGCGATGGTATTTCCGGGGACATCGCGTTCTGGTATTACCATTACAGTGGGTTTAATGCTGGGTCTTAACAAGCAAAGTGCTGCGCGTTTCTCGTTTTTAATGTCGATTCCGGTTATTGCAGCTGCAGGTTCATATTATGTGTATCAATTGGCAACAGCGGGTGAAGCGATTGATTGGCATGCTATTTTATTAGGCGCAGCATTATCATTTGTATCAGCGTATGCATGTATTTTCTTTTTCTTAAAAGTAATTGAGCGCATGGGCATGATGCCATTTGTTATCTACCGCTTACTATTAGGTGTTGGTTTGTTTGCATTCTTAATGCTGTAAAATAGGCGCTCACTTCAATTAAAAAACACCTCAAATTGAGGTGTTTTTTATGTTGGCTATTTGGCAAAAGTCTATTGCCGTGTAGTAATGGTAAGTAAAGCTTATATTTGGCATTATAACGCTTTATTTTAACTCTCATTCATTTTGCTCAGGACAGTAGATGCATATTCATATTCTTGGAATTTGTGGCACCTTTATGGGTGGTATTGCCGCAATCGCTAAATCGTTAGGTCATACCGTGACAGGCTCTGATCAAAATGTGTACCCGCCGATGAGTACACAATTAGAAGAGCTAGGTATCACCCTAACCCAAGGTTATGACATTAGCCAACTAGATCCCGCGCCCGATATGGTAGTAATTGGTAATGCTATGAGCCGTGGCAACCCTTGTGTTGAATACGTGCTTGATAAAGGCTTGCCTTACACGTCAGGTCCTGAATGGTTAAAACATAATTTATTGCAAAACTCCTGGGTCTTAGCCGTAGCGGGTACCCATGGCAAAACAACCACAGCCAGTATGCTGGCATGGTTATTAGAATATGCGGGAATGAAGCCGGGATTTTTGATTGGTGGTATCGTTCAAAACTTTGGTGTGTCTGCTCGTGTTGGCGAAACGCCATTTTTTGTTATTGAAGCCGACGAATACGACACTGCTTTTTTCGATAAACGTAGTAAGTTTGTGCACTACTTACCGCGCACATTAATTCTAAATAATCTCGAATTTGATCATGCTGATATTTTTGAAGATTTAAACGCGATTAAAAAACAATTTCACCACTTGATGCGTACACTACCTAGTAGTGGCAAAGTTATTTGGCCTAGCCAAGACGAAGCTCTACAAGATGTGATTGAACGAGGCCTTTGGAGCGAGAGTGAAACACTCTTTGGCGATTGGGATTACCGTTTACTTAAAGCAGATGGTAGTGAATTTGAAGTGTTATTAAGTTCACAAGTTCAAGGCGTTGTCAGCTGGCAAGCCATGGGTGAGCACAATGTGAAAAATGCCATTATGGCGATAGCAGCTGCAAGGCATGTAGGCATTGCCGTATCTGTCAGCATTGCAGGCCTAGCTGAGTTCATTTCTCCTAAGCGCCGCATGGAGCTCAAAGCTGACATCAACTCGATTAAAGTGTACGACGATTTTGCCCATCACCCAACGGCAATTGAAACAACCTTAGCAGGACTTCGTGCAAAAGTGGGCACAGAGAAGATCATTGCTATTTTAGAGCCTCGCTCAAACACCATGAAAATGGGCGTGCATCAACAAACCTTGATTGATTCACTGAAAGCGGCCGATGAAGTGTATTTATTTGAGCCAGAAAATTTAAGCTGGTCGCTAAAAGAATACGCAGATAAAGCTGGGATGCATTGTAGCTCAAGCACTGAGGATATAATTGCTCAAGTCATCGCTAGTATCGCGCCTTCACAACATGTGTTAATTATGAGTAATGGTGGTTTTGAAGGTATTCATCAGCGTTTAATCACAGCACTTGAACAAAACTAATCAGTATCAGGAGCTTAACTGTATGCAATTTAAAGATAAAATAACATTAGCTTTTAGTGGTGCTTCAGGTGCTCCCTATGGCTTAAGGTTGTTAGAAGTATTACTTGAACAGCAGTTTCAGGTATATGTACTGATCTCAAGTGCAGCACGAGTAGTGCTTGATACAGAGTCAAATATCAAACTTTCGGGTAACGAAGAGAAAGCGACAGAACAACTCAGCACGCTTTTTAATGCAGCCCCTGAGCAACTTAAAGTATTTGGCAAAGATAATTGGTTTAGTCCTGTTGCGTCTGGCTCAGCAGCGCCGAAAAAAATGGTGGTTTGCCCTTGTAGCGCAGGGTCTGTCTCTGCAATTGCAGTGGGAGCATCAGATAACTTACTTGAACGTGCGGCAGATGTAGTTATTAAAGAGCGTGGTCAGCTAATTTTAGTCCCGCGCGAAACACCATTTAGCGAAATTCATCTTGAAAATATGTTGAAGCTAGCGCGACTAGGCGTAACGATTATGCCGGCGGCACCTGGTTTTTATCACCAACCTGAGCAGATTTCAGATTTGGTCGATTTTATGGTGGCGCGAATTTTAGATCATTTAAACATTAAACATACTTTGACGAAGCGTTGGGGTTATGGAGAGGGCAAACAGTGAGCGAAAAAACGATCGCATTAAATATTGAAGGCCTAAAAAAGGTTTATAAAAATGGTGTTGAAGCTGTAAAAGGTATTGATTTACAAGTTCAGCAAGGTGATTTCTTTGCCTTACTTGGCCCAAACGGTGCCGGTAAATCAACCACCATTGGTGTTATCTCATCTTTAGTGAACAAAAGTGCCGGTCGTGTACAGGTGTTTGGTCACGACATTGATACAGATTTGGAAGCCGCTAAGTCTGAACTTGGCTTAGTGCCGCAAGAGTTTAACTTTAGTCAATTTGAAACACTTAACCAAATTTTGGTTAACCAAGCAGGTTATTACGGTGTACCAAGAAAGCTGGCCCATGAGCGAGCTGAAAAGTACTTAAAGCAGCTAGGTTTATTTGAGAAAAAAGATAAGCAAGCGCGCACCCTTTCAGGTGGTATGAAACGCCGTTTAATGATTGCTCGTGCACTGATGCATGAACCTAAATTACTTATTTTAGATGAACCAACAGCAGGTGTTGATATTGAGCTACGCCGCTCTATGTGGGATTTTCTTCGCGAGATTAATAAGCAAGGTGTCACCATCATCTTGACTACCCACTATCTAGAAGAAGCTGAGCTGTTATGTAGAAACATCGCGATTATCGACAGCGGCGTGATTGTTGAAAACACCACCATTAAAGCCTTACTTGCCAAGCTTGACAAAGAAACCTTTGTACTTGACTTAAAGCAGCCTGTGCAGCCAATTAGCATTGCAGGTTACAAATATACACTGACTGATGACCACACTTTAGAAGTTGAAGTGGCGAAGTCTCAGGGCTTAAACCATGTATTTAGTGCACTGAGTGAGCAAGGTAATACAGTGCTTAGTATGCGAAATAAAGCAAACCGTTTAGAAGAGTTGTTTGTAGGACTATTAGAACAAGGGCGAGGCGAATAATGTTTAAATATGGAGTAGCGCTAAAAAGTATTTGGATCAAAGAGTGTATTCGCTTTTTACGTATTTGGGTGCAAACCTTAGTTCCGCCTGCAATCACGATGAGCCTGTATTTTGTCATTTTTGGTAATCTGATCGGTTCTCGTATTGGTGATATGGGTGGCTTTACTTATATGGAGTTTATTGTACCGGGTCTGATAATGATGTCGGTGATCACCAATTCGTACTCAAATGTTGCCTCGAGTTTTTATTCTACTAAATTCCAAAAAAGCATTGAAGAGCTCTTAGTTGCGCCAGTGCCGAATTACATTATCGTACTAGGCTACATGGGTGGTGGTATGACGCGTGGCATGCTGGTTGGTTTAATTGTTACCTGTGTCTCTTTACTATTTGTTGATATTCAAATTCATAATATTTTTGTGATTATGGCTACGGTTATTTTAACGTCGGCTGTGTTTGCGTTAGGCGGACTTATTAACGCAATTTATGCTAATAGCTTCGATGATATTAGTATTATCCCGACCTTCATTTTAACGCCGCTGACCTATCTAGGTGGAGTGTTTTACTCTATCAGCCTGTTGCCAGAATTTTGGCAAGGTGTATCGCAAGTAAACCCAATTATTTACATGGTAAATGCATTTAGATATGGCTTCTTAGGTGTGTCGGATGTCGACTTATCGGTAGCATTTGGTGTACTTGCTTTATTTATTGTGGGTTTATTTACTTTAGCATTAACCCTTATTAAACGTGGTGTGGGGCTTAGACACTAATGACGGATGCAAATTCGAGAAGTATTGTATCGAATCAACCTGGCTTACATGAAAAGCTAGACGAAATAGTTTTAAAGCACTTAAGTGCTGAATTTAAAAAGCCGATTGCAGAGCATACGCAAGCGGCTTTTGATCAGGTCAATGAAAAGGTGCAAGAGTTTAGCGGACCTATCATTCTTGACTCGTGTTGTGGTGTTGGTGAAAGTACCGCTAACTTAGCAAAACATCACCCTGATGCGTTAGTGATTGGAATTGATAAATCATCACATCGTTTAGATAAACATGATATCGAATATAAGCAAACTGATGCAGGGCAGTATATTTTAGTGCAAGCTGACTTAAACGACTTTTGGCGTTTAGCGGTCGCTGCAAACTGGCAACCAAGCCATCATTACCTGTTGTATCCAAATCCATGGCCGAAAGCAAAACACTTGCAAAGAAGATGGCACGGCGCTGCTATCTTCCCGTTTATCATTAAACTAGGTGGTCGTTTAGAGCTTAGGAGTAACTGGGATATTTACGTAAAGGAGTTTGCTCGCTCACTTGAACTTGCAGGGCATAAGTGCGATGTCCAGCAGTATGAAAGCGATACTGCAATTACTCCGTTTGAACGTAAATATTGGGCTAGTGGTCAACAAAGTCATCGTTTAGTGATTAATCTTTAATGAATGTAAGGAGTCGGCGGTGCAAAGTGGCTCCCTTGCATTAAAGTAACACCTGCTCGAGCAAGTGCCTGTGCTATTTGCTCGTTATCAACTTGCTCAGCAATCACATCTAACTTTAGTTGCTGAGCATATTTTACCAAGTTCTCAATAAACAGATAGTTATCTGTATTAGTATGAATTTGGCTCACTAACCCTTTATCAAGTTTTAAACCATCAATTTCGAGCTTTCTGATGTGTGGCAAGCTTGAAAAGCCCGTGCCGAATTCATTGATAATAACCTGAGCCCCTTTATTTTTTAGAATATTAATAAAGGTTTTTACTTCACTAAAGTAAGCAATGGCATCACGCTCATAAAACTGAAAAATAATATTGTGGGGCTGCGGGTAGCGCCTTAGCTGAAGTTCTAAAAACTCGCTTAAACTTGGATCAAGAATATCTTGTGCGGTAATATTGATACTCCAGCACACATTGGTTTTTCTAAACTGCTCAATGCATCGGGTAAACATAGTACGCCTTAAAAGACCATCCATACGTGAGCGTTTCAGCACCATCATAAAGTAATCAGGTGTATGGATACGACCTGTGGCACTGGCCATTCTGGCTAGGCACTGGTAATGATTAATATGTTTCCTTTGGCTGTCATAGACAGCTTGAAAATAAGGCACGATGCGATTGTTATCGAAGGCTTCTTTCACTTCTTTGGCAAGCGTAACGTTATTTCTAAATTGCTCTTCAACTTGTTTAAAGATATTTTCATAACGCACAATACGTTGATTATTTAGTTTTGCTTGCTGTAATGCAACGTGGGCGTTCTCTATAAGCATTGATTTATTACCTATGGCAATTCCCGCATACAAGCTCACGTAGATATAAGGCTCTTTTAACGCTGGAATAGCATAGTTAAAGGCATTAATTACATCATCTATATTGCGTTCATCACTATGAGTTTGCAATAACGCAATTTTATTGGTTGCTAAACGATAGACAACTCCTTCGCTAGGTATCCTTAATTGAAAATAGCCAAGCAAGTTAGCCATCACTTTGTCGCTAACTTCACTGCCATAAAAGCTGCTAATATCTTCTAGTTCGTTAATAACAATTACTGCCAGCTCCATGCGATGCTTGGTGGTTCTTTTTATGTAGTATTCAAGTGCTACATGATTTGCAAAACCTGTACGCGCATCAGTTGAGAGCGAGCGTTTTAACTGTAAAAAATAGAGCCCTGCAATTAGTGCTGCAATAAAGAAAAAAAAGCAGCCGGTAATCATCGCTCGTGAAACACTTTGCTGCAGTTGCTGGTTTAAATCGCTAATAGTTATATCGGCCCCGGTGATATAGGTGTGACCATTATTATCGACAAAAGTCACAAAGATACTTTTAAAATAGCCCCATTGATCTTTTGATACCTCAAAAACTGGCTCTGTCGAAAAAAAGGCTTCTTTGTTAAGTTCAGTCGCTTCAGGATAGGCATCTAAAAATTGTGTAACACGACCATTATTTTGATCTTTTTGTGTGTAACTAGATGCACTAAAGTACACTTTGTCATCACGAAGCACCATGGCGTAAACATAGGCAAGTTGCATTTGTTTTGCATATTCAGAAAGGGCACGACTTTTTTCTTTATACATTGATGCGGAGATAGGTAAACCTGCATTGACTATATTGTGGTAGTCATCACCGAGGATATGTCTGACACTGACCGCGGCATTGAACAATTTACTATCGATATTCGCCATGATCTCGCTACGCGAAGTTTCATAGGTGTAATAGATATAGCCAAATAAGCTAATAAAAAATGCGGCGAAGCCATATAGTAGCCAACTGGTTTTTTGCAATCCTTTGGGCATAGACGTTCCCTTAGCAGTTATCACTTGATTATACTAAAAAAACATTTGTCTGATAGTAGAAAATAACCGTAAATTTCATTAACGGTTCACTTTTTTGTCATCGAAATTAGGGCTTTTTTGCTTTATACGAGACATTTTCGTGATATTCCAGTAAAGTTAGCCAATTTCGTAGAAACAGTGCCGCAAAAGTGCTCTCTTAGGTGTTCCATCATCGGGTGCATTTTTAGCTGCTAATTATGGGTATTAGGATGGATCAAAAGCGTTGTGCCGTCGCCTCTAAAGAAAGCTTGATTCGTATTTTTACGGTGCCAGAAGCACCAGACTCGACATTAAGTAAAATCGAATCTGAAATTTCTAGTAATTTAGCTGGGTTCTTGAATGAGAACATAGCTGCAATTGAAAAGCCTTTGCACGAAATTGAAAAAGACTTTCAAACGGCCACTATTCCAGAAGAGCCAACTTTTGTTTCTGATTATGCTCAAGACATTATGGAGCAGTTAGTTGCTCATTCTGTTCATACGGCTGCACCAAGCTTCATTGGTCATATGACCTCTGCGTTACCGCATTTTGTATTACCGCTTTCTAAGTTAATGGTAGGTCTTAACCAAAATTTAGTAAAAATTGAAACTTCAAAGGCATTCACACCACTTGAAAGACAAGTCTTAGGGATGATGCATCACCTTGCTTATGGCGAAGCTGAGAGTTTTTATAGCAAGTGGATGCACAGTGCAAAAACCTCTTTAGGCGCATTTTGCTCAGGCGGAACCGTAGCTAACATTACTGCGTTATGGATTGCTCGCAACCGCTTATTGAAAGCCGATGGCGATTATAAAGGTATTGCAGCACAGGGATTAATCGCTGGGATGCTGCACTATGGTTATAAAGGCTTAGCGGTACTGGTTTCTGAGCGAGGTCACTATTCATTAGGCAAGACTGTTGATTTGCTAGGTATTGGTCGCGATAACATTGTCGCAATTGCGACAGGCGAAAATAATAAAGTTGATGTCGATGCTATGCGCAAAAAAGCCCATGAACTGGAAGCGTCTGGTATAAAGGTAATGGCACTCGTTGGTGTTGCTGGGACGACAGAAACTGGCAGCATAGACCCGCTAAATGAAATGGCTGATTTAAGCGAAGAGCTTGGCTGTCATTTTCATGTGGACGCCGCATGGGGTGGGTCAACCTTACTTTCTTCAAACTATCGCCATCTTTTAAGCGGTATTGAACGTGCTGACTCAATTACTATTGATGCGCATAAACAAATGTATGTGCCAATGGGCGCGGGTCTTGTGTTATTTAAAGACCCCGCTGCGACAGATGCTATTGAGCATCATGCTGAATATATTCTTCGTAAAGGCTCTAAAGATTTAGGTAGTCATACATTAGAGGGAAGCCGCCCAGGTATGGCAATGTTAGTGCATGCTTGCTTACGTGTTATTGGCCGTAAAGGCTACGAGATGTTGATTGACCGTAGTATTGTTAAAGCGCGCACTTTTGCCGAAATGATCAAACAAGATGAAGATTTTGAATTAATCTCTGAACCTGAGCTGTGCCTATTAACATATCGTTACGTTCCAAAAGAAATTCAAGCTAAGCTCAAAGGTGCTAACGAAGAAACTAAATTAGATATTTACGCTTCGTTGAATCGCTTCACTGCAAGTATGCAAAAGCGCCAGCGTGAAGCTGGACGCTCTTTTGTATCTCGTACTCGTTTAACACCAGCAAAATATGACCATCAACCCACCGTGGTTTTTCGTGTCGTATTAGCCAATCCATTAACCTCAAAAGCTATTCTAAAAGATATTTTAGCGGAGCAAAAAGAGCTAGCGAAAACTGACCCAGTATTTAAAAAGTACTTAAGTAAATATATGAGTTAGTGATAAAAAAGGAGCATGATGCTCCTTTTTTAATTAGTCGTTAAAGCAGCTAGCTTTGATCATGTTACTGATAATCGCTTGCGAAGGTTTGATTTTTTCCATCGCTAAAAACTCATCTGGTTGGTGAGCTTGGTTAATTGAGCCTGGCCCCATGACAATTGTTTCGCAGCCAAGTTGTTGAATAAAAGGGGCTTCTGTACAATAGTTTACAGCGACAGCTGGCTGACCGGAGACTTTTTCGGCCAGTTTCACAAGTGCAGTATCTGTACTTCCGCTAAACGCAGGGATTGGTTCATGCATATCGATAACACTCACTGCGTTGGGGTATTGAGTATTAATTTCCTCTGCGGCACTAAGCAAAATCGCTTGTAGTTCTTGTACACTTAAACCGGGTAACGGTCGCATATCAATATGCATTTCACAGCAGCCACAAATGCGGTTGGCATTATCACCGCCATGAATATGGCCAAGGTTCAAAGTAGGGTACGGAATTTCAAAGTGTTCTACTGAATATTTATTCTTTAATTCTTCTTTTATGATTAACAATTTTGTAATCATTTTATGCATGACTTCGATGGCGTTCAAACCTCGTTCAGGATCTGAGCTATGGCCCGAGCGACCAATTACGCGAATAGCTGTACTCATATGACCTTTATGTGTAAATACCGGAGTCATATCTGTTGGCTCACCAATAATACAGCGTGCAGGTTTTAAGTTCGGGTGACGGCAGATTTGCTGTGCACCCGCCATTGTAGTTTCTTCATCGGCTGTGGCTAGAATTAATAGAGGCTCAGTTTGCTTGCTTGCATCAAGTTCGCTAATAGCTTGCAGTACGAAAGCAAAAAAGCCTTTCATATCAATACTACCTAAACCATAAAGTTTATTGTTATCTTCGCTGAGTTTGAACGGATCATAATTCCAACGACTATCATCAAATGGTACAGTGTCAGTATGGCCGGCAAGCATTAAACCGCCGTCTCCTTCACCACGTCTAGCTAATAAGTTGTAACGCCCTTTACCGTTTTCAAGCTCTGTGATTTCACATGTAAACCCAAGGCTTTCGCACCACTGTGCGAGCAAGGTAATAACCCCTTTATTGCTCATGCACAAAGAATCTTCAATCGCGCTAATTGAAGGAGCAGCAATTAGCTGCTGATACATAGATAAAAAAGAGGGTAGCGACATAAAAAAATCCAAAAATAATTATTCAATCTAATTGCATAACAATATAAAAGTATTTATGATGAATATCAATTCACTTTTTAAGCATAAATATTAGTAAAGCTTTACGATGAACACGAAACGACGATAACCTGATTTCATTACTTTAGACAGTGTTTTTATTCGCATTTGAGCGAGTATTTTTAGGCGTATCGATAAATAGATTGAATAGGTAAAAGTAAGCAATGAATGTAGTGATTATTGGCGCAAGTGGTTATAGCGGCGCAGAGCTAGCAAGTTTAGTTGCTAAGCACCCAAAACTGACCCTGAAAGCATGTTATGTATCTGAAGGAAGCTTAGATAAAGGCAAATTATTAAGCGATTTATATCCAGAGCACCTTGGATTGTTAGAGTATCCACTACAGCCTCTGACTGCCCAAGCGTATAAGGATATCGAAAGTAATGCGGACTATGTATGTCTATGTACAGATCACAAGGTAAGCGTTGACCTTGCACCACAATTTTTAGCCATGGGTAAAAAAGTATTCGACCTGTCTGGTGGTTTCCGTTTAGCTGGGAATGAGGATTACCTAACTTATTACGGTTTCGCACATGAACACCCTGAGCTTTTAGAGCAAGCGGCTTATGGCTTAGCTGAATGGAATAGCGATGCTATAAGTAAAGCAAAGCTTGTTGCTGTAGCAGGTTGTTACCCAACAGCAGCACTCAATTCTTTAAAACCACTTAAAGAAGCTGGTTTATTAGCTGAGCAAGCCATTATTGTTAATGCTGTGTCTGGAGTTACTGGCGCAGGTAGAAAAGCCAGTGTTAATACGCATTTTTGTGAAGTATCACTTGCCCCTTATGGTTTATTTAATCACAGACACACACCTGAGATTGAGCAGCACCTTGATCACCCTGTGTTATTCACCCCTCATTTAGGTAATTTCCCCCGTGGAATTTTAGAAACTATTTATGTGCAATTAAAGCCAGGTGTGACAGCAGAGCAAGTGGATGCAGCATATCAAGTGTTAGCTAATGAGCCTTTAATCCGTTTACTTGGAAATAAAGTTCCAAGTATTAAAGGCGTGGCTAAACAACCATTTGTTGATATTGCATGGCAACAAAAAGGTGAACAACTCATTGTTATGTCAGCAATTGATAACCTATTAAAAGGCGCGGCTGGGCAAGCATTACAGTGTATTAATTTAGCTATGGGTGAACCTCACCACACTGGTTTAGTAGGAGCGCTGTAATGAAAACTTGGATCATTAAAGTCGGTGGTGCTGTGCTAAATAGCGCTGATGCTGCAAAAGCTCTTTTTGATGTTTTAGCCACTGAGCAACAAGATAACTTTGTCATTGTGCATGGTGGTGGAGCCTTGGTTGATGCTTGGCTTAAAGACGCAGGCTTTGTAACAGCAAAACATCAAGGCTTACGTATTAGCCCAAATGAGCAAATGCCTTATATTGTTGGCGCCCTGGCAGGTTGTGCCAATAAACAATTGATGAGTCAAGCAATCAGCGCTGGCCACAAACCTGTGGGTTTAAGCCTTTATGAAGCGGGTGTACTGGTATCTGAAAAACTTAAAGTATTGGCGCAAGTTGGCCAGTGTTCAGGTAGTTGTGACAGCGTATTGCCAAGCTTACTTGGGCAAGGTCGTTTACCACTGGTGAGCTCTATTGGCTTTGGCGAAGATGGTCAATGGTACAACGTCAATGCGGATGAAGCCGCGGCGGCTATTGCTAAAGAACTCGATGCAGAACTTATTTTTATGACTGACGTAGAAGCTGTGCTTGATGCAAATAAGCAGCCACTACATCACCTTAATACGCAGCAAATCGAAACACTAATCCTTGAAGGAGTTATTCAGGGCGGGATGGAGGTCAAAGTAAAGACCAGCCTTCTTGCTGCCCAACATTTACGACGTGGTGTGTATATCTCCAGCTGGCTAAAGCCAGAAAATTTAGTCGCCTTATTAAAAGGCGAGCATGTAGGAACAAAAATTACACCATAGGTATTTCATGTTAAAAAATTTCTTAAACGGTCTTGAATTAGACCAAAAGGGCGCTCTTAAATTACTTAATTTAGCGCAAAAAATTAAAGCAAATCCAGCAGACTTTAGCCAAGCATTAGCAGGCAAATCTGTCGTTACACTTTTTGAAAAACCAAGTTTACGTACACGTTTATCATTTGATATAGGTATTAATAAACTGGGTGGTCACGCGGTTTATCTAGATTCACAAAACGGTGCTATGGGTGGTCGTGAATCGGTTAAAGACTTTGCTCTCAATATGTCAGCTTGGGCTGATGGCATTGTTGCTCGCGTGTATGCACACAAAACATTGACTACGCTTGCTGAGTATTCATCTGTGCCTGTAGTGAATAGCTTATGTGATTTATATCACCCATGCCAAGCACTTGCAGACTTTTTGACGCTACAAGAAGTACATGGCGACGTAAGTAAGCTTAAGCTTGCTTACTTAGGTGAAGGTAACAACGTAACACACTCTCTAATGTTATTAGCTGCCACGTTAGGCACTGATTTTGTAGCTGTTTGTCCTAAAGGTAGCTCACCGGATTCACAAATTCTTAAGCAAGCAGAGCAAATTGCAGCGATGAATGGTGCTTCGGTAATGGTCAGTGACAGAATTGAGGCGGCAGTCGGAGCAAATGCAGTCTATGCTGATACCTGGGTTTCAATGGGTGATAAAACACCGCTTGAGCAGGTGAAAGCTAAATATATGCCTTATCAGCTCAATCAAGCCCTATTAGAGAAAACGGGTGCGCAAACTGTACTGCATTGTCAGCCAGCGCATCGTGAGTTTGAAATTACCTCTGAGGTAATGGATGGCCCAGCATCAAAAATTATTCAACAAGCAGAGAATCGTATGCACGCGCAAAATGCTCTACTTGTCACATTATTAAATCCAAATTTTGTTTAAGGAACACCAATGAGTTCAATTAAAAAAGTCGTATTAGCCTATTCTGGTGGTCTTGATACATCGGCAATTGTGCCATGGTTAAAAGAAAACTACGGCTGTGAAGTAATCGCGTTTGTTGCTGATGTAGGCCAAGGTGCTGAAGAGCTTGAAGGCGTTGAAGAAAAAGCAATTGCTTCGGGTGCCTCAGAGTGCCACATCGTTGACTTAAAAGACGAAATGGTAAGTGACTATATTTACCCAACATTAAAAACGGGTTCTATTTACGAAGGCACTTATTTACTAGGTACGTCTATGGCACGTCCGATTATTGCTAAAGCACAGGTTGAAATTGCCCGTAAAGTAGGTGCTGATGCGCTTTCGCATGGTTGTACTGGTAAAGGTAATGATCAGGTACGTTTTGAATCATGTTTCGCAGCCCTTGCACCAGATCTAAAAGTCATTGCACCATGGCGTGAGTGGGACTTATCAAGTCGTGAATCATTACTTGATTACTTAGCAGAGCGTAATATTCCGTGCTCTGCATCTGCGACAAAAATCTATAGTCGTGATGCTAACGCATGGCACATTTCTCACGAAGGTGGAGAGCTTGAAGATCCATGGTGTCAACCAAGTGAGCAAGTATGGACTTGGACAAACTCACCTGAGCAAGCGCCTAATGAAGCAGAATATGTGACATTAAATGTTGTTGAAGGTGAAGTGGTTGCTGTAAATGGCGAGTCACTTAAACCATATGACTGCTTAGTTAAATTAAACGACATTGCTGCGCCACATGGTGTAGGTCGTGTTGATATTGTAGAAAACCGTTTAGTCGGTATGAAGTCTCGTGGCTGTTATGAAACACCAGGGGGCACAGTGATCATGGCTGCTCTTCAAGCGATTGACGAGCTAGTATTAGACAAATCAAGCCGTAAGTGGAAAGAAGTGCTTGGTGGTGAGTTCTCTCACTTAGTCTACGACGGTCGTTGGTTTACACCATTAAAAGACTCGATTCTAGCTGGTGCTGAATCACTGTCTAAGTTAGCAACCGGTGAAGTGGTGCTTAAGCTTTATAAAGGCCAAGTAACTGCGGTACAGAAAAAATCACCGAATAGCTTATACAGTGAAGATTTCGCAACCTTCGGTGAAGATGATGTATATGATCAATCACATGCAGAAGGCTTCATTCGTTTATTCTCGCTATCAAGCAGAATCTCAGCACTAACGAAAAAGTAATTTAATTATTGCCCTGCACGGCAGGGCAATAGCCGAATTTGGAGACAGTTCAATGGCACTATGGGGCGGACGTTTTTCTACGGGTCCAGATGAAGCGTTTAAACAATTCAACGATTCACTTCCTTTTGATTATCAACTTGCAGAGCAAGACATTATTGGTTCAGTTGCTTGGGCAGGAGCGTTAAAACAAGTTAACGTACTTAATCAGCAAGAATACGATGACCTAGTTGCAGCACTTAATAAGCTGCTAGATGAGGTTAAAGCAAACCCACAAGCAGTAGCTGTCGCAGGGCATGAAGACATTCATTCTTATGTTGAGTCAGCGCTAATTGATAAAGTGGGCGACCTAGCTAAAAAGTTACATACAGGTCGTAGTCGTAATGACCAAGTCGCGACCGATTTCCGCTTATGGTGTCGTGATACAGCTGAGCATATTCTTGAAGCAATCGCAGAGCTGAAAGGTGAGTTTATTGCCTTGGCTGAGCGTGAACTAGGCACTATCTTACCTGGTTACACACACCTACAGCGTGCACAACCTGTATTATTTAGCCACTGGTGCATGGCCTATGTTGAAATGCTTGAACGTGATGAAAGCCGTTTAACCGATGCTAAGAATCGTATGAATTATTGCCCTCTTGGTAGTGGTGCTTTAGCTGGAACGGCGTACCCAATTGATAGGCAAATTCTTGCCGAAGGGTTAGGTTTTACCGGTGCAACACGTAATAGCCTTGATGCAGTATCTGATCGTGACTTTGTGGTTGAGCTACTAAGCTGCGCATCAATTTCAATGATTCACTTATCGCGTATGGCAGAAGACTTAATTTTCTATAACTCTGGTGAAGCAGGCTTTATTGAGCTTTCTGATGGGGTAACATCAGGCTCTTCACTTATGCCGCAGAAGAAAAACCCAGATGCTCTTGAGTTAATCCGTGGTAAAACAGGCCGTGTTTTTGGTGCATTCAGTGCCATGATGATGACACTTAAAGCGCTACCACTTGCTTATAACAAAGATATGCAAGAGGACAAAGAAGGCTTATTTGATGCAATGCCGACCTGGTTGGCATGTATTCATATGGCACAGGCGTGTATCAAAGGCATCAAAGTTAATGCTGATAAAACATTAGCAGCAGCAAAAGGTGGTCACTCAAATGCGACTGAACTTGCTGACTATCTAGTGGCTAAAGGTATTCCATTTAGAGAAGGTCATCATATTGTTGGTACGCTCGTGCAAATGGCTATTGCACAAGGGAATAACTTAGAAGATTTAAGTTTAGAGCAATTTAAGTCTGTGCATAGCATTTTCGAGTCAGATGTATATGCTGTATTAGAAATAGACGCCTGCATTAAAGCAAGACAAGCACAGGGTGGCACCTCTATCGAGCAAGTAACGAGTGCCATTAAATACGCAAAAAAAAACAGCAGATAGCGGTACGTGACGCAACCTTAAATGATGTTGAGTCTATTGCTAAGCTAATTCAGCATTGGGCAACGGTAGGTGAAAATCTACCACGGGCTAAGAGCGATATGATTCACTCAATTAATGAGTTTGCTGTCACTGAAGTTGAAAACCAAGTGGCTGGCTGTGCCTCGCTATATATTTACGATACAGGTCTTGCTGAAATTCGTTCGCTTGGTGTGAGCCCTGAATCACGTATTGCTGGGCAGGGGCGTCGACTTGTTGAACATTTGCTTAAAAAAGCTAAAAGCTTGGCGCTTAGTCGCGTAATTGTTCTGACGCGGGTGCCAGAGTTCTTTGCAAGCCAAGGCTTTATCTTTTGTAGTAAAGATAGTTTGCCAGAAAAAGTGATCAAAGATTGCGAGCTTTGTCTTCGCAAAGATAATTGCGATGAAGTAGCGATGGAATATATTTTAAAGCCAAGTAATAGCGCGGTGATCCCGTGTAAACACGTGGCTTAATTTCCCTGGATAAGAAAAACGCACGGTTACCCCTGTGCGTTTTTTTATGCCTGAAATTTTGGTTTATTAACTTTTATGATCAAAAAAGATCACTTTTAGAAAAGTTGGATCGTTAATTGCTTTTATTATCGACGCGGCGACAATGTCGCGTTAAAGTATAAAAAAGCGTCAAAAAAATGAGAACGCTTAACTCAGCTTGCAAGCTATTGTAAGCTGTACTGAAAAAACAATTAACTTAAAGGAATTAACTCATGCAAATTTCAAACAATAGCCAGTTGCAAATGCAAGCATACAGCCAAATGCAACAAACAAAGCCTGCTTTGGAACAAACTACTAGTAATAAAACCCTGCAATCTGATACAGTAACTTTATCAAGTGAAGCGCTGGCTTTATCAGGCGGTGCAGAGATTCAACGTGGCGGTGGTGCAATGCTTCCACCTAGCAAGAAAGAGTACTAGGAACTGAATGTCTTTTATAGAGCAACTAGGTTTTTTTTCCCTATCCGCAATGAGTGCATGGGGATTTTTAATGGCGTTCTTTTTTAATATTTTTGTTTATTGTATAGATGAAAATAAAAGAAAAACCACGTTGCTCTTAAGTTCATTTATTATGATGCTCTCTTATCTAGGAGGGGATTATTTTTTTAATTGGTTAACTTACACAGCTACAACATTCCTAGATTGGGCTCTTTATGATCTAGCGACACTTACATTTTTAGCTGTTTCTTTTTATTTTGTAAAACGAACTACACCTTCATTTATATATCTTATTGTAGGCTTGATAATTAACACAGTATTGTTTCTTGCCGTTTATTTAGATGTGGAAGTCTATAAAAATACAACCCATTGGATTTTATGGGACATATATTCGATTGGAGTCAATATCGTTGATTTTACAATGATCATTGCTTTAATTGTTGATCGTGATTTTCTATTATTGAACAAACTCAAAAGCTTTGTAGTGTCTTCTGCAAATAACCATAAATTAGCTTAATAATTCAAAGCTATGTACATAAGTGATGTTGTTGGAAGTTTGATAGGAGCCTTCATCGAATGGGGGTTCTTAATGGTTTTTCTTTTTAATTTAGTGACACATATTAATAAACCTGATAAACGCTTGGTAATCTTGGCATTTATAATGATGGTTTCATACTTCCTAAGTGGCATTTTTAACTTATCTATCTATATCTATCTAAACTGGTTTTATTTTGATCTACTAACCATAACAACTGTTTTGGCGTGGATTTACGTTGCAAAAATAGGCTCTTTTAGTGCAATTTACTACATTGTATTGGGATTGTTCTCAAACGCTCTTTTGATGCTTAGCATATTTGTAGATATTGTGGTTATCGAAAATAGAACTCCTTGGGCACTATGGAGTATCTATTCGTTTGGAGTAAATACTATTGATATGATGATGCTAATAGCATTAATTACTAATCGCGACTTTTTACTACTTCATAAACTATGCCGGTTTGTGAAAGGTAAAAAAATTAAGCCGTGGTTTATAGATGAATCTGAAAAGCCCACCAACGCTTAATGAAACTCGTTTTATTTTTAAGAGTATCTGAATTTTAAGACTTACTTCATGCTTAAACTAATCCAAGACAATTTTGGAGTGTACCTCGCAGCATTTATCATGTGGGGTTTCTTGATGTCCTTTCTTTATAACATGGTAAAGAAATCATCTGCGCCAAATGGTGACAAAACAGTGATGTGGATCTCACTTGCACTGTTTATTTCTTACATGATGAGTGACCCATTACTCAATATAGCGCTTGGCTATAATATTTTAGATTCAAGTTTTGCCTATGTGATTTGGGCGCTATCTGATTTAACAATACTATTAGTTGTGTGGTTAATTACTCGAAAGCGAAATCTTACTCAGGCTCCTGCAAAGCTTTATGTATACATTGGGCTTTTAGTTAACTCATCACTGTTTTTAGGCATGTATTTTGATATTAACTATGCCTATACAGGAAGCTGGTGGTTTTGGAATGTCTATAGTATCACAGTGAACCTGATGGACATTATGATGCTCATTGCACTTTTCAGTAATAAAGATTTTCTGGGTTTTGTTAAGCTTTATCGGAAAGTTCAAGGCCAAGCTGGAGCAGCTTGACCTCAATTCGTTAGAAACGGTATTCCCAACTGGTTCTAAGGGCTGTGTTTGTTTCTGACTCATCACCTATTTCATCTTTTGAAATAAGCCCTGTCACTTTCCACAAACCATTAAACATAGATTGTTGATAACCGAGCTCTAACTGCAACTGACTCATCTCAGATGCGACCTCAGCGTGTGTGGTTTCGCTTTCAATCCAACGTAACTTTGCATGGCCACCATAGCCATTTAAAGTGTGGTAATAGGCACCAAGGATAGCAGATTTAATTTGCAGTGGTGTTGAGCTGCCAAGTAAACGTGAGCGTTGTGTATAGCTGCCAGAGCCATATACGCAATCGCTAATTTGCTCACAAGTTTGCTCTGTATTTGAGTATTCAAAATAACTCTTTAGTAAATCCTCTGTTGAACCAAAGTAGCTTTCAACACCCAGCGTATAGAATGGCTCGCTCGGTGCTAAACCGCTTTTATTTCGACCCATAACTTCAGCATAAAAGGCAACAGGCTGCGTCATTAGAGTTGTAGAATACTTTACATCTAAACTGGTTAATCGGTGTTTTGATTCGATGCTCTCAAGGGTAACAGGGTCAATTTTTAGGTTAGTTAAATAGTCAGAGCCTGCACTATTAATAGCAACTTCAAGCCCTGTTAATGGTGTACTTGCAAACCTTAACGCCCAAAAGTCACCGTCTTCGGAATTATTAAGAAATGGCTTTTGTTTGGCGTAAATACCCGTTAACTGCCAGTTACCGATAAACGATAACCAACTTGGGCCTACATATTGCGTATTCGCTCTCGTAAAGCGCAGGCCTTTCATTGGCGCGGCATTATTTGATAGCAGTAGGGCGTTATCGTTACTTGGCCCCCACCAATGACTTACTTGTTCAGCACTGATTGACCAATTACCTAGTAAAACTGCTAAATAGCTATCTTGATAGGTCACATGTTGTTTATCAAGTGCATCATCGGCGTAATTAACACTGACCTTAGCACTTACGCGCTTCCCTGTGATAGAACCATAGCTATTTATGCCACTTTCTTGCTGGTGGCGTTTACCAAACCCTTGCTGGGTTAGTGGTTCGCTGTTGTAATTCAGGCGAATGCCTGAGCTCGACTTTTGTTTTGCATTATCAAGGGCATGCTTAACATGCTGATAAGCAAATAAGCTCTGCTCATCAAGTTGACTGGTATCTGCAATGTTTAGATCACGTGCAATACCTTGCCACATTAAGGGGTAACTATTAATAGGTTGTTTTATGACACCTTGGTTAAATAGCATTTCGATTGAAGCACGAAGTAAAGGGTCGTCGCTTTCTATCCATGGTTCTGCAAGACTTGGCGCAGAGCACATTAGTAATGCAGTTAAGCTAATGAACTTTTTTAATTTCATCCGTGAATTTTTTCCTGTAGTGCTTTGGCTACGATAGGGTCAACAAACTCGCTTACATCACCATTGTGGCGTGCTACTTCTTTGACTAGAGTAGATGAAATAAATGAATTTTTTTCTGCAGGTGTCAAAAATACACTTTCTAGATCTGGATTTAGTCGACGATTCATATTTGCTAACTGAAATTCATAATCAAAGTCAGACACTGCACGAATACCTCGAATAAGTACTTCGGCTTTATGCTCGCGAGCTAAATCAGCTAATAAGCCAGAAAAGCCAATCACACTTACATTATCAAGGTGCGCTAAGATTTTATTGGCAAGCTCAACACGCTCATCGAGTGTAAAGCACGGCTGCTTACTAGGGTTATGTGCAATAGCAACAATAACTTTTTCGAACATTTTTGCAGCTCGATGAATTAAGTCGGTATGGCCATTTGTAAGGGGGTCGAAGGTACCCGGATAGATTGCAGTAACGTTCATAACTATCAGCGATTTATAAATTTGCCTGCTATATTAACAGTGTTTTCTCGACTATGCAGCTTAGAAAATACGCGTATCGGATTAGGAACCTTCACCTATATAAGGTAGTAAACTGATTGAGGTTATTATTTTTCAAGGTAGTATTTAATTGCCACGCATTTGTTTATACTGCTTGGCTGGGGAACGTAATAATCATAAAAAACAGAGTAAATAGGCTATGAGCACAAAGGACAAAATCATACACACCAGCATTGAGTTATTTAATCGCCACGGTGAGCGTGCCATAACAACCAACCATATCGCCTCGCATATGGGGATAAGCCCAGGAAACTTGTATTATCACTTTAAAAATAAAGAAGATATTATTCGTCACATATTTGCTTTGTACAGCGACCATCTACACACTCATTTCAAGCCACTGACTCCTGATGACGATGCGCTTGAAAACCTAGCGGGTTATCTTGATTCGTTGTTTGAACAAATGTGGCGCTTTCAGTTTTTCTACGACAACTTAGGCGATATTTTATCTCGTGATGAAGAGCTGAAAAAAGGCTACATTGCGTTTCAAACTGAGCTTTTAGAGCAAGTTAAAGATGTACTTTTTGCATTACGTGAAGGCGGTGTTATTTGCATTGCAGACGAAGATGTTACAGAGCTTGCGCATATGCTTAAAATGACTGTGAGCTTTTGGACGCCTTATATCAAAGCTCGCCGCTTAAGTGGTGAACTTGCCAGAGCTGATATTTATAACGGTATTTTAAAAGTATTACTGCTATTAAAAGCTCATTGCACAGAGCAACATCTAGAGCAAGTTAACCAATTAAGAGCTAAGTATTTAGCCCTTGCTGAAACAGAGCAAAGCGAACAATAATCCCGCAAAGCAGTTTATTTCCTAGACGCTATAATTTTTGTTATAATCGCGCGCCCTTGAGGTTGCTTAACCTTGGGGCGTGTGAAATCCACAGTCTAAGAGTGAACTATGCTTAAATTTATCGTCAAACTACACCCTGAAATCGCGATCAAGAGTAAATCTGTTCGTAAACGTTTTACCAAGTTATTAGAAAATAATATTAAGATCGTTTTGCGTCGCGTTGACGAAAAAGTTCAGGTAAGAAACAACTGGGATAATATCTCTGTTGTCAGTTTGCTAGACTCTGAGCAAGTTCGCTTAGATATTATCGATGGCTTAAAACGCATTCCAGGTATCGTACAGTTTATTGAAGTAACAGAAACAGACTTCGACTCAATCGACGATATTTACCAAAAAGCACTTGAACTAATCGGTCATACCATTGCAGGCAAAACATTCTGTGTGCGTTGTAAACGTTCAGGTAAGCATGATTTCACATCAAGCGATGTAGAGCGCTACGTAGGTGGTGGCTTAAACCAGCATGTTGAAGGTGCACGCGTTAAATTATCTCACCCAGAGGTGACAGTTCGTTTAGAAGTGCGTGATGATAAAGCTTATATCGTTACTCAAACTCACTACGGTATGGCAGGCTTCCCGCTACCAACACAAGAAGATGTACTATCGCTAATGTCGGGTGGCTTTGACTCAGGTGTTGCAAGCTATCAAATGATCCGTAAAGGTGCACGTACTCACTTCTTGTTCTTTAACCTAGGTGGTGCGGCTCACGAAATCGGTGTTAAGCAAGCGAGTTACTACATCTGGAAGCAGTTTAGTTCTACTCATAAAGTGAAGTTCGTTACGGTTGATTTTGAACCTGTAGTCGCTGAAATTTTAGAAAACGTTGAAAACAGCCAAATGGGTGTTGTTCTTAAACGTATGATGATGCGTGCAGGTAGCCAAGTTGCAGAAAAGCTAGGTGTACAAGCACTGGTAACTGGTGAAAGCATTGGTCAGGTATCGAGCCAAACGCTTGCTAATTTAAGTGTTATTGACCGTGTAACTGAAACCTTAATTATTCGTCCGTTAATCCAACACGATAAACAAGATATTATTAATATTGCACGTCAAATTGGTACGGCTGAAATGGCAGAAAGCATGCCTGAGTACTGTGGTGTTATTTCTAAGAAGCCAACAGTTAAAGCAAAAATCAAAACGATTCTTGCTGAAGAAGCTAAGTTTGACTTCGACGTGCTAAATACGGTTGTTGAGAATGCCCGTGTGATGGATATTCGCGATATCGACACCGAAGCAAAAGAAGAAGTGAAAGAAGCTGAGTCTGTATCTGACTTACCAGAGGGGGCAGTTGTTGTTGATATTCGCTCACCTGAAGAAGAAGATGCAAATCCATTAGAGCTTGAAGGTATTGAAGTTGTTCATTTACCTTTCTTCCGCTTAGCGACTAAATTTGGTGACTTACCAAAAGATAAAGAATATTACTTATATTGTGCTAAAGGTGTGATGAGCCAGCTACAAGCACTGATCCTTCACGAAGAAGGCTACAGCAACGTAAAAGTGTATCGCCCGTAAGGGATAGTGATAAAAGCGCGACATGTTCGCGCTTTTTTAATACCGAAAATAACTGCGAGAAACGAAAGCTAGTAACTTTACTCTTTCCCCTCGCTAACTTTTTATTTTTATCATGCTAAGCATTGCTTGATTATAAGGTGTTTTTACGCCTAATTTAGCGCCTTGTTCACACACATAACCACAAATTGCATCAATTTCAGACTCTCGATTATGGCTGATGTCTTGCTGCATAGAAGAAAAGTTTTCAGCGGTTGCCGTCATCACTGAATAGGCTTGGTCCAGTGCCTCGCTAAGCTTTACGTCAACACCTTGTTTATTGGCAACAAGGCATGCTTCATTGAGCAAGTTAATGATACGAGTACTAAATTGCGGTGCACGTAATTGGCCATTTTTAATGTTATGAATCGCTGTTAACGGGTTTATGGCAATATTCACTAACAGCTTTTGCCAACGCAATGAGTGGATATCATCACTAACAGAAAAGTGTGGTAAGTAGCTAAACTGCTGCTTTAGCTCATTGAGCTTTCCACTAGCAGCGTTATTGCAAGCACCCAGCACGCTTTCGCCATTACCAGTATGGCTCACACTATAAGGCGTTGTTTTAAAGCCAGCTAAACGCGTTGTTAAAAACGCTAACCCTTGAGAGTCTAACAACTGGGCATTAACTTCATCAACATTACCCATACCATTATGAGAAATAACGATTTGGCATTTTTTACTAAGGTAAGGTTTTACTTGTCCAAAGGCAGCTTGCACCTGAAATGCTTTAACTGTGATTAATACTAAGTCAAAGGGGGCGGATTGACTAAGCTCTTTGTGGTGAATAAGGCGAGCTTTAATTGGATGTGATTTACCATTACTGGCTTGATAAAAGCGCGTGGTCAGGGTTGGCTTACGGGTCAGTAATGTAATGTCATGTTGTGCAGATAAAAAATGGCTAAACAACAAGCCAATCGCACCGTCGCCAACAATTAATATGTTAGCCATTACGTTGCTTACTACCTACATGAAAACCAAGTTTTATAATAAAATAGCTTACAGCACCGATAAAATCAGCGACAAAATCCCCAACCGAAGCTTGACGGTAAGGCAGCATATCTTGCATAAACTCTATGGCCGCACCATATCCGGCTAATAGTAAAATTTGCACCAAAAGAGGCAATTTAAAGGCTTTGTCCATCACCATAGCCAGTACAAAGAAAATACCAAAATGCGCCACTTTATCTACGTGTGGAAAGAGGTTGCTCACCCCTTTAATTTCTTTGGCAAATAAAATTGTAAAGCCAATAATGCTGGCTAAAAAGATAACTTGGTAAACACGCCTTGTCACAATAAACCCTAAAAATGCCGAAATTGAATGGTCAGTATATCAAACAATTTTTGCATCGCACCTGAACAAATCGGATAAAAATAGAAAGAATCGACAAATAAGCGTTATAATTGCCAACCATAAATGAATTTAAAAAAGACTATGTTAGGAGAACCCCATGCCTTCATTTGATATTGTTTCTGAAGTAGAAATGAACGAAGCGCAGAATGCAGTAGATAATGCAAAGCGTGAACTAGAGACGCGTTTTGATTTTCGTGGTGTTGATGCATCAATCGAACTAAGTGATAAAGTAATCAAGTTAAAAGCAGAAGCACCACAACAAGTTATGCAACTTTTTGACATTCTTGCTGCGAAAATTTCAAAGCGTGGCTTAGATGTATCTAGCTTAGAATTAAGAGATGAGTCGCGTAGTGGTAAATACGTAATGCGTGACGTTGCGCTTAAGCAAGGTATTGAAAAAGACGTAGCGAAGAAAATCGTTAAATTAATCAAGGACTCAAAAATCAAAGTACAAGCCGCTATTCAAGGTGAAGAATTACGTGTAACAGGTAAAAAACGTGATGATTTACAAGAAGCAATGCAAGTTGTTCGTACTGCTGATTTAGGTCAACCATTCCAGTTCAAAAACTTCCGCGATTAATACTCTGTGTTTATAGCTTTGAGCTGTAGGTTTTAAGCTATAAACCTGCAAGTTTCTGAACTTTACAAGGAGCGTATTTTGAGACGAATATTAGGTTACACAGAAAAAGATATCTTCTAGCTATTTTCAGCTAGAGGATATTTATGTCAGTAAAGAACAAAACAATTGACCGTAATAAACACGGTAAAATAAACAGAAAATACACAGGCCCACACAGTACTTATTTTTACCAACAAACACCAAGTTGGTGGGTGAAAATGACGATGACCAAGCCAAGAAGACGCTTAAATAAAGCTCTTTGCAAGCTTGTGCTGAATGGTGCTGACCCAGAAGGAATTGTTTTTCCGTTAGGAAATTCAAAACCTCACGAGTACTTCTGGTAATCATTGTTTTATAAAAGCCAATCACCATGCTGATTGGCTTTTTTGATCTGACTCCACTTACAGTTTGAAGCTTTAGGCTTAAAGCTTTGCTTTAGAAGTATAGCCGTCCATTGACTTTCTTCCCCAAAATCATCACAATAACGGCCTATTTTCGAGGTGCTTGCTGTATCTTCAGATACGTTATATTTCAAAGGGTGAAATAGTCGCAAGATAATCGGGAAGTCGGTGCGTTTTCAGGGAGAAAACAATGCCAACACTGCCCCCGCAACGGTAATGTATATGCCATGCATGTACAGAGTCCGGAGACCGGCCTTGAATTAACTTACTATTCGCGTGTGCGGTGGGCACAGGCTAGGGGATATCATGCTAAATAAATCTGCGTTATGCGTAGCGGTTGCTGCTGCGTTATCTTTTTCTGTATCTGCTGACGAGCAATCAATAGAGCACATCACAGTTACTGCCAATAAATTCGAACAATCAATTAATGATGTATTAGCCAGTGTCACTGTTATTGACCGTGCTGATATTGAAGCAAGCTATGTGCGTGACTTACCAAGCTTACTGGCGACTCAAGCAGGCTTTCAAATTAATGCTAATGGTGGTTTTGGGCAAAGCTCAGGTGTTTCTTTACGTGGTGCAAGCTCTCGTCATACGCTTATTTTAATTGATGGTGTACGTACAGGCTCTGCAACACTTGGTTATAAAAGTATTAGCAATATTCCTTTAAACAGTATTGAGCGTGTTGAAGTAATTAAAGGCTCACGTGCTGCTGTATATGGCTCTGATGCGCTAGCAGGTGTGATTAATATCATTACGCGTAAAGCACAAAACACGACCTTAGACGTGACTTTTGGCTCAGACTCTTATCAAGCGTACCAAGTAGCGACGGGTGGTCAGTTTGCGGGTGTTGATGTTGCTGTTAATGCTGGTTATGAAAAAACAGATGGTTTTGATGTTCTTCAAGGTCTAGCGCCAGATGAAGACGGCTACGAAAACAAAAACATTGGCTTTAATCTAGGTTATCAAAATGAGCAATTAGGTGAATTTTTAGCTCAAGCACAGTACTCAGAAGGCGAAGCCAAATACGACAGTGCTTATAGCCCAGCAAACAGTACCGTAGAAAAAGGCGAGTTCGAAAATTACCAAGCTTCATTAGGTTGGAAAAAAGCCTTCGAAAAACACAGCCATGCCATCGATATTGCCATATCAAGTGATAGTTCAGATGACTCACGTATTGATTACACTGGTGCAACGGTGGTTGATAAGTTTGAAACTGAGCGTGAGCAAATCGATTACAATGGCCAATACTTTTTCAATCAAGCACTGACTCTTAGTGGCGGTTTGAATTGGTATAAAGATGAAGTGAACACTAACTCAGGTACATACTTAAAAGACAGCCGTGAAGTATTCGCTGTGTTTGTTGGCGCATATTATGATGACGAACAAGTACTCGCTAACCTGACAGTTCGCCAAGATGATGATCAGCAGTTTGGTGATGAAACAACATACACTGCAGCTGTAGGCTATCACTTAAATGACATCGCCACATTCCGTGTTAGTCAAAGTACTGGTTTTAAATCTCCAACATTTAATGATCTATATTACCCAGGCTCAGGTAATCCAGAGTTAAACCCTGAAACATCAGATAACCAAGAGCTTGGTTTATCACTCAATGTGAATGATATTAGTCTTGATATTGCGATTTTCCGCAGCGAAATCGACAATAAAATCGCTTGGGCACCAAATGCATCAGGGCAATGGATCCCAACCAATATAAACGAAGCTCGCCACGAAGGTGTTGAGTTTAGTTTTAAAAACCAAGTGTTTGGCTTTGATCATAGCTTTAACTTTACCTACCTTTCAGCGGAAGATACACAAACAGGTCAGTCACTCACCTATGTGTCAAATCACAGTGTGAATTGGTCATTGCACAAAGCATGGGGTGATTTTGATGCCGGTATTGATATGCAATACCGTGGTGATCGTGATGGTAAGTTAACGCACTTACCTTCATATACATTATGGAATTTAGTAGGTCACTACCAAGCGACTGACAACTTAACTGTGTCACTACGAATAGAAAACCTATTCGATAAAGATTACAACGCCGTTGATGCTTATGGCACTGACTTAGATGGTGACTTCATCAACGATGAATATTACTACTACAACACGGCTGAGCGGCGCTTGTTTGTAGGTGCCCGTTATCAGTTCTAATAGTTATTAAGGCCAGCTGAGCTGTTTGCTTAAAGCGAGTAATTGACATTAATTTGCCCATTCATGTCATTTGTATAAGTAAAAAACAAGCTCAGCTTCATTATTAGTTCTGCGTCTAAAAGCTCGCTACCTACTTAGCGGGCTTTTTTCATTTTAGTTTATCAGCGAAATATTGCTCGAACTTAGCAAGCTTTGGGGCAATAAGTATGCTGCAATAACCTTGATTCGGGTTTTCATTGTAATAGTCTTGGTGGTACTGCTCTGCAGGATAAAAGTTTGATAGAGGGCTGAGTTCAGTCACAATGGGTTCACGAATTTGCTTTTGTAAAGCATCAATCATGGCTTGTGACTCAGTTTTTTGTTGTTCATCATGATAATAAATCACACTGCGATACTGCGTGCCGACATCATTACCTTGACGGTTTAACTGTGTGGCATCATGTAAAGTGAAGAACATTTCAAGTAGGGTGTTATAGCTCACAACACTGCTGTCGAAATCAAGCTGAACAACCTCGGCATGACCTGTTAAGCCAGTACAAATTTGCTGATAACTTGGGTTTTCAATCTCGCCGCCAGCATAGCCAGAGCTGACATTAAGTACTCCTTTCACACGTCTAAATGCTGCATCAATACACCAAAAGCAGCCGCCGCCAAAAGTAGCTATTTGTATGTTGTTATCCATATTTAACTTCCTTACCTTTTTGCTGACTATAGCTGAAAAAACAAAACGCCGTAAAGACGGCGTTTTGTAACATCTTAAACTCGTTTAAATTTCTTCTAACGGCTTATCTTTTGCCTGTTGTTCTAACTTGCTTTGTAAGTACTCAGGCGACTGGGTATTTCTGGCTAGCGCACTGTATGCTGCAGGTACTACGAATAAGGTAAGTAAGGTTGCAACAATAACACCAGTAAATACCACCACACCAATTACCATACGGCTTTCTGCACCTGGGCCACTTGCAAGTACTAGCGGTACCGAGCTCATTACAGTGGTCAGTGAGGTCATGATAATGGGGCGTAAACGCTGCGTAGCTGCTTGAGTAATCGCTTCGTCAAACTCAACGCCTTTATCGCGTAGTTGGTTAGCAAACTCAACAATCAAAATACCGTTTTTCGCACTCAAACCAATTAGCATTACGATACCAATTTGGCTGTAAATATTCAGAGTGAGATCTGTGTACCATAAGCCAAATAATGCGCCGACTAAACCAAGCGGAACGGTAAGCATGATCACAAACGGGTGAATGAAGCTTTCAAACTGGGCTGCAAGTACTAAGAAAGTTACAGTTAGTGCAAGAATGAACACATAGGTCATTGCTGATGCGCCTTCATAGAATAGTTGCGATTCACCTTTGTAGTCAATTGCACCGTCTATGTCATTTTCTTCAGCCGCAACTTGATTTAAGAAGTTCAGCGCTTCTTCTAAGGTATAGCCATCTGCTAAATTCGCACTTAACGTAATTGCGCGCATACGGTTATAGCGGTTCAAACGAGACGCTGTGGCTTCTTCTTTTAAACTAATTAAGCTATCTAGCGGAACCAATTCGCCACTGCGTGATTTTAAGTAGATATTTGAAATATCAGTCGGGTTAGCAAAATCTTCTTTGGTCCCTTTTAAAATTACATCGTATTCTTCACCGCGGTCGATAAAGGTCGTTACGCGACGTTGGCCTAACATGGTTTCTAGCGTGCGACCTACATCAGATACAGAAACACCTAAATCTGCAGCTTTGTTTTTATCAATGTTGATTAAAAACTGCGGGAAGGTTTCTTTGTAATCATGGTCGATTCTCACCAAACCAGGGTTTTTCTCTGCACGCTGGATAATACGGTCTCGCCAATCAGCTAGTTGATCGTAATCGTTACCTTGCAATACAAACTCAATTGGGCGTGATGAACCACCGCCACCGATACCACGGCGCATAATCGCAAAAGCCCGTACGTCGGTCACTTCCGTCATCTTACCGCTAATTTCATCCATTACTTCCCAAGTTGAGCGCTTGCGTTTATCCCAATCAGCCATTCCTATGATAGCCACGCCACCTTGACCACCCCAACCCGGGACTCGAATAAGCACGCGACTTAATTCACCAGATTCAGAGTAAGGCATCAAACGCTCTTCAATTTTTGCCATGTTAGCCGCATTATTCTCATAACTAGCGCCTTCTGGGCCGCTCATCATGATAAAGAATGTTCCACGGTCTTCTTTTGGCGTCAGCTCTGATGGCACTTTTTGAAATAGCATAAAGCTGGCAACACCAGCCAAAATCATCATTAGTAGTAAGCTCCACTTACGACTCATATTTGAAGTAAGTGAATTACGATAGGCGTTTTCAATTTTGTTAAATGTTCTATCCATCCACTGGCTAAACTTACTTTCTTTTTCTGATGGCTTCAGTACTTTTGAGCAAAGTGCCGGAGAAAGGGTTAAGGCTGTAATACTAGAGAAGAACACTGCGGCGCTTACTGCCATAGCAAATTCGGTGAATAGTGCGCCGATACGGCCATCCATAAACACCAGTGGTACGAAGACCGCAATTAGTACGAGCGTAGTGGCGATAATCGCAAAGCCAACTTCACGGGCACCACGAAACGCAGCAAGAAGAGGCGGTTCACCTAACTCTATTCGGCGGTGAATATTTTCAAGCATTACAATTGCGTCATCTACGACTAAACCTATCGCAAGAACGAGAGCTAATAGAGTCAGTAAGTTGATTGAGTAACCCATAGCAAGCAAGAACATAAAGCTACCAACTAGCGCTACTGGTACCGTGACTGCAGGTACGAGTGTTGCACGAATATTACCTAAGAATAGGTAGATAACCAATACAACCAGTGCCATTGAAATCCCAAGCGTTCTATATACTTCATCAATTGATTCTTTGATAAAAATAGATGAGTCATAGCTGTCTTGAATGGTTGTGCCTTCTGGCAGGTTACGCTTGATTTTTTCAAGTTCTGCGCGGGCATTATCAACGACGGTAAGAGTATTGGCTTTGGCCTGCTTTACAATGCCTAAGCCAATCATATTTCTGCCATTACCGCGAAACAGACTTTCGTCGTCAGCGGCTTCTAAGTGAACATCAGCCACTTCACCTAAACGTACTAAATAGCCATCTTCACCACGTTTAATAACCAAGTTTCTAAAGTCTCGCTGATCTTTATAACTACGGGCGGTACGTACTGTAAAATCACGGTCGATAGACTCGATTTCTCCAGCGGGTAATTCAACGTTTTCAGTTCGTAACGTGTTTTCGATATCGCTACTGGTTATACCGCGTGCAGCCATCGCTTTACGGTTTAACCAGATTTTCATTGCGTATTTACGTTCACCACCAACACGCACGTTTGAGACACCGTCAACAACGGCTAATCGGTCAACAATAAAGCGTTGTGCATAATCAGATAACTGTAATGAATCCATGGTAGTACTGTTTAGTACGAACCATGCAATTGGGCTTTCATCGCTGTTTGATTTAGATACCTCTGGCGGGCGAACTTGCTCAGGTAAGCTATCTAGGGCACGGGCTACACGTTCGCGTACATCGTTTGATGCAGCATCGATATCACGGCTGATATTAAACTCAATGGTGATATTTGAGCGACCATTACGGCTCGATGAATTAATACTTTTGATGCCTTCGATACCCGAAATGCGGTTTTCGAGTACTTGGGTGATTTTGGTTTCAATAATCTCTGCGCTGGCACCAGTGTAATCAGTGCTAACGCTGACAATCGGTGTTTCAATATCCGGGTATTCTCGCAGTGGGAGCATAGAAAATGCCACCAAACCAAAGGTAAGTAATAACAGGTTGATTACGATCGCAAAGACCGGGCGTTTAACGCTAGTATCAGTAATTTTCATGGTTTAGCCCTTGATACTTACTTTGCTGCCAGTACGGATCTTAATAATGCCTTCAGTCACAACTTGCTGACCACTTTCAAGGCCTTTATCAATGGCTACCCAGCCATTGTGACGACCTGCCACATGTACTTCTACTTTGTTAGCAACGCCATCTTCAATTTGGAACACATAGTGTTTGTCTTGCTGAGGGATTACGGCTTTCTCTGGCACCATTAGCGCTTGGTTTGAACTTAACTCTAACGCCGTGTTCAGCAACATGCCTGGTCGCAATAAACCACTTTTATTAATAAAGCTTGCAGTTACTTCAACGCTACGTGTTATAGAATCAATACGAGAACTAATGTGGGTCACTTTACCGTTAAAGGTTTTTTCTGGGTAGGCATCATTTTGCGTCATCACTTTCATACCAAGCTGCAACTGAGCTAGGTATTTTTCTGGCACTTTAAAGTCGACCTTAATAATGCTGATATCATCAAGTGTGGTAATGTTTGTTGTATTGCTAACATAAGTACCAATTGAAATTTCGCGCTTGCCTAGCAAGCCAGAAAATGGCGCTTTGATGGTCATTTCTGCCAGCTTTGTTTTAGCACTTTCAAGTTGTGCTTCGGTTGCGTCAACCCGCGATAATTGCTCTTCAAGTAATGATTTAGCAGTCGCTTGTGAGCGAGATAACTCAGTGAGGCGCTCAAGTTGGCGGCGTTCTTCGCGTAAATTAATACTTAGCTCTTTTACTGCTAATTCTTCTTCTTGAGATTGCAATTGAACTAGTTTTTGACCTTTACTCACTAAGTCGCCATCATTGAAAAAGATATCGGTAACATAATCGTTTTGCGCGCTGCGAATATAAATCGCTTGGTTAGCACGAGCGCTACCAATTGCTTCAATGAGTACTGCATTTTCCTCGGCTGTAACAGTGTGCGCTGTTACTTGTGTTGCACGGTTGCCAAAGTTGCTTTGCTCCCCTTGGCTTGAAGGTAAATACAAATAAATACATAACCCAAGTAAAAGGGTAATAATAAAAGGAAAAAGTGCTTTACCAGATTGTGTAGAATACATCATCGTGTTACCAGAAAATTAGTTGAGTGTAGTGTACAAAATTAGTACGTGCCCCGTATGTCAGGTATCTCATAAATTTGTGCATTTGGCGTAAAAGTTAAAAGTTCGGCTAATTTGTTCCTTTATTGTGACTAAAAGAGAGGTTTTAGTATGGGTAAAGAACCAAAGTGTAATTATTGTTTAACGCTTAGAAAGATAGTTTTGGTCACAATTGTGATGTTTATTTTTTACTTTTCAGTATATGGATAAGAAACTTCCTGCACTCAAAGTGCGTGCTCAAGCATCTCGCCATGGCAGCGAGTTTTTAATTGTTGGCGGTATTGGGTTAATCATTATTATGTTGGTTAACTTATTGAGGCCCGGTGAAATTAGCATTGTTGAGATTTTTTTAGCAACAACCTGTATTGCCGCAATTTTTATTGGCTTTTTAAAAACTCAAGAACCATACTTTAGCCTAACATTTACTCAGAATTTACTTATTTATCATCACAAAATTGGGAATTGGCAGCTAAATCGTGCTAATTTTCATCATAGTGGTATACCAAAAGTGGAACAAGGCTTAGAATACCTTGAGTTAAACGCAGTTGGTATTAAACTCAATAACATAGATGAATTTTTAACTCAGATTTCCCCGAGAATTGCTGGACGATTACTGATAGAGCAACGTCATTTATTTATGCAAGTCATTCAAAAATATTGCAAAAATGGTGATTGCCCATCAGAATGGTTAATAGAAGAGACGGACTACACTGCCCCTAGTGGTCAGCTTTACAAAGGATTGATTGCCATGTTTGCTAATCGTACGCAGCATTTAAGGCAATTAACAGGATACGATTTATTGTTGCCAGCCAATGTTCTTGATGTTGATATTTGGCAATTTAGTGCTGATTTAAATCGTTGGAAACTGAATCCTAATGAGTTTATTGAGGCGCGTTTACAGAAAAAGTAAGCAGTTAGGTGCAGTAAGTAGCAGGATAAGACTATGAGTCAAGAACGTTCTTTTATTAAAAGCGGTCGAAACACAATAATACACAAAGATAAAAAACTCGACTTAGTGGTTGTGAATGGTGAGAATCACCCACGCATTAAAGTTACTCAAAATGGTTTAGAGCCGTTTAAAGACGACCTGCCAAAAAACCGTCGTGAAGCCAAAGAGCGCTACTTAGAGATGGTGTATGTAGCAAGCCCTGATGTATTTGCAGAAGAAAAACGTTTGTTGTTTATCCAAGCCCTCGATGGCAGAGAATACAAAGTCGATTACAGTAAAGTAGGTACAAAGCTTTTCGTTCGTATCCATCAAGAAAGTTATTTATAAACCCGAGTCTGGCACTTTAATTGCTTGTTATTAGCTTATTTGGCAGTCGGCCATGACCGACTTTGCATTTTAAGGTGGTAAACATGAGATTAGTGCCTCTTACCCTAGTTGCATTAACGACATTAACAGCCTGTGGCGGCGGTGGTGGTTCGAGTGATTCGAATCCAGTCGCAGCAACAGTTAATGCAGGCTCAGATCAGCAAATTATTGAAAAAAGTGAATTTACTGTCTTTGCCAAAGGCTCTCCAGCAGATGGCACTTTTACCTGGGAGCGAGTCAGTGGCCCAGCAGTAGAAGGCTTTCCAGCTGAAGGCGCAGAACAAACCATTACCGCTCCTGATATTAAACTCGACTCTGAACTTGTTTTAAAAGTAAATTATCAAACTGATGGGCAACTTGTTTCCGATCAAGTTAGTATTTTTATTACCTCTAATAATCAACTGCCAGTTGCAGTGATCACTCAAACCGCGCCAGAAGAGTTACCATCACAATACAATGATGTGATTACATTAAGTGGCGAAGAGTCTGCTGATATCGATGAAAATGGTTCGGTTGATAGCTACTTATGGACTCAACTTGATGGCCATGAATTAACGGCTGATAGTTACGACAAGCAAACCATTAGTTTCACTCACCCACTACTTGAATCAAATACAGCGATGACTTGGCGCTTGACTGTAACCGACGATGAAGGTGGTTCAGCGAGCACTGAAGCGTCGTTTACATTAAATAAAACGGTTGAAGTAATTATTGCTGATGCGGGCGTTGATCAACAAGTTATCGAGTTTGATACCGTGACGCTTGATGCTAGCAATAGTGAAATCGTGACGGCAACAAAATCATGTTTTTGGCAGCAATTAACAGGCGAAACAGTGACTTTGGCAAACCAGAATCAATGTATCACAACTTTCGTCGCTCCTGATGTTGATACCGATTCAGAGCTGAGCTTTGAAGTTACCGTGACAGACAGTAAATCACGTAGCGACACGGATATTGTGATTATAGATATAAGCCCAAAACCTCTGGGTTTAATTAATGATACCGGCATGAGTGATTGCTACAACAACTCACAAAAAATTAATTGTGACAGCGAAGACTTTCCAAGCCAAGACGCTGATATAGGTCGTGACAGCGTCGCAAATCAACTCGATAAAGTTGGTCAGGGTGACTTGGCGTTTGATTTTACGAAAATGAATGAATTTGCCGATGAACTACCTGATGATGCTACTCGCTTTAGCTGCGTACGCGATAACGTGACAGGGCTTATATGGGAAGTGAAAGAAGCAAGTTCAACATTGCCACCGTCAACCACCGAGCGTGCTGGATCAAATCATTATACTTGGTATCTAAATGGTTCAACTGGAGTGCAAACTGGCAGTGTACAAGGGGCTGCGGGCTCTACATGCCCAAGTACTAGTAACTGTGGCTTGCAAACTTATATTGATGATGTAAATAGCCGCGACTTTTGCGGTGGTACAAACTGGCGTGTGCCCACTTACACTGAATTATTAGGGCTATTAGATTATGCCAAACAAGGTGAGTCTACGTTACTTAATACAGACTTTTTCCCTAATCAGCCTAGTGATACTCAGCTAAGTACTAGTAGCAGTTCGTTTATGCCATATTGGACTTCACAAACAGCGGCAGATGGTACAAGTCTATCGCAGGCCTATATTATTGATATGAGTAGTGCTAATGATTTAGCGTACCCCAAAAATAACACCGCCTTTGTGCGCTTAGTCAGAACGCCGGGAGAGTAATATGCGAAAGTTACCTTTAATTACCGCACTTACCGTTATTGCTTTGCAATCGGGTTATGTCGCAGCGCAAGTATGTTATAACGCCGTCACAGAGACCACCCCTGATAGCCGTTTTGTGATTAACGAAGATGGTACAGTCAGCGACAGCGCAACGGGCCTTATGTGGCAACGTTGTACATTTGGTCAAAGCTATAATAGTGAAACGGATACCTGTGAAGGGACCAGCCAGCAACTTACCTGGGGTGAGGCACTGCGCGGGGCTGAAAATGCAACCTTTGCTGATTACAGCGATTGGCATGTGCCAAATGTTAAGGAGTTAGCAAGCATTTTAGAGCACAGTTGTGTGCAGCCTAGTATTAACGAAACGGCGTTTTTATCAACTAAGCTGCAAAACTATTGGAGTAGCACTTCAGGGATCAGTCGCACTGATCTTGCTTGGGTGTATCAATTTGATAAAGGCATAAATAGCCTTCATGCAAAAACATCTGATGTTTATTTGCGTTTGGTGCGCTACGAAAAGTAATTTTTAATAACCTCTAACCGCGCTTGCTCAAGCGCGGTTTTTATTTCTGCCCCTTTAATACCTTGCGCAATAAACTGCTGCGGATTAACTGCACGCGCTTGCGCTGCTGCTTTTATTATTGACTCATAGCAGGCAACTGACTGTTGATGACTAACCTCTAAAACCTTTAATACCTGTTCAAAGCGTTCTGGGCGACGCCATAAATCAAGTTGATTAAAGCTGCTAAAAATAGCCTCGCTAGTCGGTTTTTCTGCGCTTAACGTTGTTTGATGTATTTGACTAAATAGCGCTAAATCACGTACTTCATTAGGTAAGCGTATGCTAGTTGCAATGATCTTTATCTCGTCACTTGAAAGCGATAAGGTGACTTGACTGAATAACACTGCAATGTCATTAATTTGCAGTTTATTAGCATAGGCAAAGCGTGCTTGTAGCGTGTTGTAAAGCTCATCGCACCACTTTTCTTCAAGCTCCGCGCTTACGACATGCAGACCGCCAATACTAGCAAGCACATTTAGAAACTCGCTAAATGCACCGTCACTGAGAGACTTTTCGCACTCTAACCACACTCGTTCAGCGGTGAGAGTGTTAAGTTCACCCGCCTTCACCATATCAATTAAAAGAGCTTTGGTTTCTGGAGCAATAGTAAAACCTAGGTAATGATAACGAGCTGCAAAACGGGCTACCCGTAATATTCTCAATGGATCTTCACTAAAGGCATCAGAAACATGACGAAGTAAGCGATTTTCTAAGTCTTGTTGGCCAGAAAAAGGGTCAATTAAGCTGCCATCTTCAGCTTGTGCAATGGCATTTACAGTGAGATCTCGGCGAATTAAGTCTTGCTCTAGTGTCACATCCGGCGCGAAATCACAAATAAAGCCGTTATAGCCTTGGCCTTGTTTTCGCTCGGTGCGAGCTAGCGCGTATTCTTCTTTACTTTGAGGATGTAAAAATACCGGGAAGTCTTTACCAACTTGTTGATAGCCTTGACTAATAAGTTGCTCAGGCGTTGCGCCAACCACCACATAGTCACGCTCTTTAATGTCACGACCAAGTAGTGCATCTCTGACTGCGCCACCGACTAAATAAACCTGCATAAAACACCTCTAATTTTTCCTTTTGGCTATTTTACGTTATTTAACCAATAAAATGTAAACAAGGTTTTAAGTAGCGAGGTTTTTTGCCATTATAGACCGTGATTTTAAACGCAAGGAATAACACGGTGTATTTAAGCTATTTTGGCTTGTCAGAAAAACCCTTTTCAATTGCCCCAAATCCTGAGTATTTATTTCTTAGTGAGCGTCATAAAGAGGCATTAGCACACCTTACCTACGGATTAGGTGAAGCGGGTGGCTTCGTTTTATTAACAGGTGAAGTCGGTACAGGTAAAACAACACTAACGAGAAGCCTGCAAGAGCAGCTACCTGAAAATACTCAAGTAGCACAAATTCATAACCCTGCTTTGTCACAGCTTGAACTGCTTGCCAGTATTTGTGATGAATTGAATATCGACTATGACAGCACTAATGCGACCTTAAAGACCCTCACTGATGTAATCAAAAAACACCTTGAGGCAAATAATCAAGCAGGCGGCCATACCATCTTAATTATTGATGAAGCACAACTACTCGCGCCAGATGTGTTAGAACAGTTGCGGCTGTTAACCAATATCGAAACAGATCATAAGAAGCTGCTGCAAATTGTGTTAGTAGGGCAACCTGAGCTTCAAGAGCTACTAAAACGCACTGAATTAAGACAACTTGCTCAGCGAATCACTGCGCGTTATCACTTATTGCCACTAACTGAAGGGCAAGTGTTTGCCTATGTTAAGCATCGTTTGTTTAAAGCGGGGACAGAACAAGCTTTATTCTCGGGTGATGCATTAAAAGCGATTTATCAAGTTACTCAAGGCGTTCCAAGGTTAATCAATTTACTGTGTGAGCGTTGCCTAGTCGGCGCGTTTTCTCAACAAAAACTGAGTATTGACAGTGAGCTTGTGATGCGCTCTGCCGCCGAAGCACTACCGCCAACCAGCACTCCTGTTGCTGCAGTAGAAAATAAAGAGCCGAGTTATGTTTGGCTTTATCCAGTTTCATTTTTAGCCGTATTAGGGATGGGTATTGGTTTATCCTACCTAATATAACGAGTTTACATTTATGTCATTATTATTAGATGCAATTAAACAGTCTGGTCAGCACGAACAAACCGCGGTTGATCACGATCAAGCTGCACTAGCGCTCAAACAACAGCAAGAACTTAAACGTTATCGTCGATTAGCTTTTTTATTTGGCCTATTACTAGCGGCAATATTAACGCTTATGGCTGGATTTTCGATTGGTAAATGGTTACAGAAAACTAAACCATTTGCCGAGCAGCCAAAGGTCGTTAATAACAACAATGAAGTGGCCGAAAGCACCTCGACTGAGATTAAGACAAGCCCTGAAAACGAACAGCCTGCTAAACAAGAGCAAGTAGCACAAATTCAACCTCAGCAAGCTACAAATAATGCAGGACAAGCAGCTGCGATTCAGCAAGGTCAAGTAATGCAACAAGCAGCGGTACAGCAACAAATGATGCAGCAAGTTCCGGTGCAAGGTCAGCAATATCAATGGGTGCAAGTGCCAGTTAATTCAGCTCCTGTGTACGCCAATCAAGGCTATCAAGTACAACCTCAGTACCAGCAACCGGTATACCAAAATCAGCCTGCGTATCAATCACAGCCACAGTTCTCGCAACCAATGCAGCAAATTAATCCTCAACAAATGAGTAGTAACGGTGTCGATTTAAGTAAATATAAGGTGCTTGGTAAACCACTCGGTAGTCAGCCAGTTCAACCTGTTTCTACATCATCAGCCAATGATGAGTTAAGAGATGTGCCAGATACATTGAAAGACGCTTTTGCTAAGGCTGTTGAAGATGTTGACAGCAAACGTAGTGTCGATATTACTCGAAGTACTAAAAACACGTCCTATGCAGAGCCTATTGAACTCTTGCCAGATGCATTACAAAGCCTTATTCCAACAATTAAATACCAAGCACACATCTATGCTTCAGAAACGTCTAAGCGTTGGATAAAGCTTAATGGCCGAGAGTTATATGAAGGAGATAACATCGGCGTTTTATCTGTGGTGGAAATCACCCCAGAGCAAACTTTATTAAGCTACGATGGTTATGAGTTTACATTAAAAGCATTACAAGACTGGCCTGAGTAGCCAGTCTTACTAAGGGCTAAGGTAAAATAGAGTTCTTAAAGAAGCGGATCAGATCGATATTAAAGTCAGTCGGTCTGACAGCTGCTTCTAAGCTATCGTGACAGCGGCTGTTTGCTAAATCGATATCTTGTACTTCGGTATAGTGTGCATGTTTGGCATTATAAAAAACCTTTACAGAGGGCTTTAATGGGCTGGTAGGGTTACTACGTGTTACCACTCCTAATTTTTGGCTTTCAAGTTTTACCAAGGTGCCAACAGGGTGAATACCGATACACTGTATAAATTTGGTTACTAGGTCTCCATCAAAGCTATCTGGGCAGCCATCTTTAAGTATCTTAAACGCCTTTATTGGCTCCATACCTGCTTTATAGACCCGCTCAGCGGTTAATGCATCATAGACATCAACAATCGATGCCATTCGCACATACAAGCTTATCTCATCAGCGCTTTTACCAAATGGGTAGCCACTGCCATCTAGGCGCTCATGGTGGAACCCTGCTATATCAACAGCAATACCGCTCAAGCCTGCTTGCTCTAAAATCTCTTTACTAAAGCGAGCATGATCTTGAATGGCTTTATATTCGTCATCTGTTAACTTGCCTGGCTTATTGAGAATTTCATCCGGAATATTAATTTTGCCGATATCGTGCAGTAATGCACCTGTGGCAATTTCTTGGATTATCGATCTTTCTATCCCTAAATGTTTGGCAAAAATACTCATTAAAATTGATACGTTGATTGAATGCTCAAGTAGATAAGCATCTTTCTCACGCATACGAGTGATACAGGCGAGGGCGTCTTGATTACGAAAAACCGAATCAATAAAACCGTTTGCTAGGTCTTTAAAAGGAGCTATATCAATTTTATTACCATCACGTATATCGTCAAAGGCTTTGTTTTGTAATGACTTTGCTTCGTTATATAAGCTATTTGCCTTACTCATTTCTGCCGACACACTATGAGTGGTGTGCCAGGGATCAAAAGCAGTGGTGTCGTCAGCAGGTTGTGGGTTATTTTGCTGCTCAACCACTTTATTCTCACTGTCTAAAGTCAGTGTTTTGTTTGGGTCGATAGCTATTTCTAATATCCCAGCCTTGATCAGCTTGTCTATGCTTCCCTGTGTTTTTACCCAACCTTGGTTTTTAATACGGATCTTGCCAGTCTGTTTCGTTACACTTTGGACAAACATGCCCGGCTTAAGTTGATTGATAGGGAGTGTTTTCAAGGCCTTTACTTCTAATCGAGTTCAATACTATAAAACTAGCAGAAAATTTGTATCTCGGTAAACAAGAATAATGAAAAGGTATCTTTAAAAATCAAAAAGCCCTCGCAATTGCGAGGGCTTTTATTTAGCTCAGGAGGGGTTAATTTCCTTTAATCAATACGATTACTCGTCGTCTTCAACCAATGTCATTAGTGATGTGTTACCACCAGATGCGGTTGTATCAACACTAATTGTTTTCTCAGTTAATAAACGCTTGATTAGCGTGTCGTAGTACTCTGAGCTGATCACTGGCAGAATCGCACCTTTACGCTGTGCTAGCTGCTGGCTGAAGTAGCCTAAACGTGATGAGCGTGCAGCTACAACAGCACCAGCAAGGTGAGGATGTGCTAAAATTGCTTGTAACTGATTAGGTTTAGCAACTTGGAATACACCCTCAGCAATACCTGTTGAAATAAACTTATCTCTAAATGCAACTGCTTCATCAAAGAATAACTCAGAAGCAACCGTGATTACTGTGTTACCAGCAGCTAATGCTGTGATAATTGAAATTGCCCAGAAGTTAAACGATGTGCTCTTGTCGGCATAACAAACTACACAACCACGAGGCTCTAAGTGCAGCGTATTAGACTCACCCGTTGGCCCAGGCAACACAGTGTGTTTACGCATGTGTTTTTCAAGACGGTTAAGCTGTGCACGTGCATCAGCTAAGGTTAACGCTAAGTCATCAGCAAGTTCATCAATGATTTCAACAGTCGCTACTTTTGCAAGTAATTGACGAACAGCAGAAACTCGGTCGTTAAGTGGTGTTGCACGCCAGATTTTTTCATCACGTAATGAGTTATCCATCAGCTTAGCAACTTGCTCAGCAGCACCTGAGTAGTGGTGAGTATCTAACTCATCAGGTGTTAGATTTGTCATTTGTACGTTATCTGGTGATGCTTTTTCTTTCACAAGACGTTGTAAGTAGTTAGGGCCACCGGCTTTAGGGCCTGTACCAGATAAACCACGGCCACCGAAAGGTTGTACGCCAACAATCGCACCGATCATATTACGGTTGATGTAAACGTTACCTGCACGTGACATTTTCGCTAAGTACTCGCAGCGCTCTTCGATACGTGAGTGCACACCCATGGTTAAGCCAAAGCCAGTGCCATTGATTTGATCAATCACATTATCAAGCTCTGTGCCTTTGAAGCGGATGATATGTACACACGGGCCAAAAACTTCGCGTTTAAGCACCGATAAATCTTTGATCTCGTATAAACGAGGTGCAAAGAAATAAGCACCGTTTTCGCTGTTATCAGGAATTGCACATTCATAGTGAAGTGTTGCATTACCTTTTAAGTACTCAACGTGGTCAGTTAAGTTTTTAAGTGCTTTTTCGTCGATAACAGGACCGATATCCGTTGAAAGTAATGAAGGGTCGCCAACGTGAAGCTCTTTTAAAGCGCCTTTAAGCATCTCAATGATGCCATCAGCAACATCTTCTTGTAAGAATAATACACGTAGTGCAGAACAGCGTTGACCAGCACTTTGGAAACCTGAACTGATCACATCATCAACAACTTGTTCTGGTAGAGCTGTTGAGTCAACGATCATACAGTTTTGACCACCGGTTTCAGCGATAAGCGGTACTTGAATATCGTTACGCGCAGCAAGTGTTTGCGAAATGAGAGTCCCTGTTTCTGTAGAACCTGTGAACATAACAGCTTGAATTCGCTCATCAGGAACGATAGTTTTACCTACTTCGCTACCACGAGCAATAACAGGTTGTACAACATGCTCTGGTAAACCTACAGATAGCATAAGTTCAATGGTACGAAGAGCAATTAGGCTGGTTTGCTCAGCAGGTTTAGCAATAACTGTGTTACCAGTTACGATTGCTGCGGCAACTTGACCTAAGAAGATAGCAAGCGGGAAGTTCCATGGGCTGATACATAAGATCACACCACGCGCTTCAAAGCGTTCATCTTCTGATAGTTCCTCAGCGCGTGCTGCGTAGTAGCGGCAGAAATCCACTGCTTCACGAACTTCATCGATACCATCTTGGGTAATTTTACCTGCTTCTTTAATACAAATAGCGACAAGTTCATCGTGGTGACGCTCTAGGATATCAGCAACGCGGCGTAGTAAGTTTGCGCGCTCTTTAACAGGTGTCTGTGACCATGATTCAAATGCTTTCTCTGCATTTTCTAAAAGTGCAGTCATCTCTTCTGATGATTGTAATTTCACATGACCAATGATTTCTTTATGGTTTGCAGGGTTCTTCACAGGGATAGAACCTTCAGGCACATCGCTTAATTCAATACGATGCTCTTCAAACCACGTATCAAGGTTTTCTTTAAATGGTGTGATTACATTGATGTCAGTCAAGTCCATGCCTTTTGAGTTAGCACGTTCTTCACCATATAAATCAATTGGCATTTTAATTTGCGTATTGTATTTATTACGTAAACCTTGCAGCGTTTCGACAGGATCAGGTAATAGTGATTCAACAGGCTTAGTGGTATCAACTATCGCATTTACGAATGATGAATTAGCACCGTTTTCTAATAAACGACGTACTAAGTACGCAAGTAAGTCTTCGTGCTGACCAACTGGTGCGTAAACACGACATTGAATTTTTTCTTTCTCAACGATTTGATCAAATAATGACTCGCCCATACCGTGCAAGCGTTGGAACTCAAAACCTTCGTTGTCGCCTTTCGCCACTTCTAAAATTGTTGCTGCAGTATATGCGTTGTGTGTAGCAAATTGCGGATACAGAACATCACGAGCTTCAAGTAGTTTGATAGCACACGCTTTGTAAGAAACGTCAGTGGTCGCTTTACGTGTGAATACAGGGTAGTGATCTAAACCATCTTGCTGAGTCGTTTTGATTTCGGTATCCCAGTATGCGCCTTTTACAAGGCGAACCATTAATTTACGACCAACGCGACGAGCAAGTTCTGCAACCCACTCAACCACAAAAATAGCGCGTTTTTGATATGCTTGAACTGCTAAACCAAAGCCGTTCCAGTTACCTAAATCGTCATCGCTAAATACTGCTTCAATCACATCTAGTGAGATATCTAAACGGTCAGCTTCTTCAGCATCAACAGTAAAGCCGATATCGTAGCTTTTCGCTGCAAGCGCAAGCTCTTTTAACTTAGGTACGATTTCAGCGATAACACGCTCGCGATGAGTGAATTCATAGCGCGGGTGAATTGCAGATATCTTAACTGAGATACCCGGGCTTTTGATTGGACCACGGCCATTTGCCGCTTTACCAATTGCGTGGATAGCAGTCATATAGCTTTGGAAGTAACGCTCAGCATCTTTCATGGTGCGTGCGCCTTCACCTAGCATATCGTATGAATATACGTAGCCTTTTTGCTCTTTATCCGCTGCACGTTCAATTGCTTCGTCAATAGTACGACCCATAACGAATTGCTTACCCATGATCTTCATCGCGAAGTTCACAGATTTACGAATAACAGGCTCACCTAGACGACCTATTGTTTTCTTAAGCACACCGAACTGTTGCTCTTTCGATTTGTCGCTGTAATTAACCATTTTACCGGTTACTAACAGACCCCAAGATGAGGCGTTTACAAATAAAGAATCGCTGCTACCTAAATGAGAGCTCCAGTCACCTTTAGCAAGTTTGTCACGAATTAGTGACTCTTGCGTCGCTTTATCTGGAACGCGTAATAGTGCTTCTGCAAGACACATTAAAACAACGCCTTCTTCACTTGAAAGTGAAAACTCATTTAATAGTGCATCTACACCGCTTTGACCATCCTGATCGCGACGGATATTTAAAACCATTTGACGAGCACGTTCCCACGCTCGGCTACGCGCTTTCACGCCTACTTCAGCCAAAGGCAAAATGTGATCAATAACCGCATTTTCGTCAATACGGTAGAAATCACGGATCTTTTGTCTAATTGGACATTCAGTTGTCAAATCGCCATTAAATAGCATATGTAACCCTCTGGTGTGTGGAGTCTAAAAAATGAACTAATTGCATTTCTTACCATTGATATAATTCGTGCATTCTAATTAAAATCCAGCAGAATATGCTGGTTAAATTTTTCGATTTACGATAATTTACAGGGCATACCGTTAACTTAGCCGCATAAAATTCTGTTATGACCAGTCCGAATAGATTACGCATGTTAGATCGCATCGATTTAGCAATTTTAGACGCTCTGCAAAAAAATGGCAGAATATCGAACGTAAACCTCGCAAAACAGGTAAACCTGAGCCCAAGCCCGTGTCTAGACCGTGTAAAACGTTTAGAGCAAGAAGGCTACATCGAAGGCTACTACGCAAAGCTTAGCGAAGGTAAACTTAACCAGAGCTTGTTAGCGCACGTGCAAGTATCCTTGGTGACATCTAATACATCAGTTTTTAAAGTGTTTCGCGAGTATATTTTAAATATTCCTCAAGTCGTTGAATGTGACATGGTTGCTGGTGGCTATGACTATTTATTAAAAGTGCGAGTCTCAGATATGGATGAATACCGCCAAGTGCTTGGCGATTTAGTTGATATTCCGGGGGTTGGTACACATCATACTTATATGGTTATCGAAAAAATTAAACAAGATACCGGACTTAGATTCGATATATAGATACAAAAAAAGCACCAATAGGTGCTTTTTTGCAGTTTTACCGGTTATGCCCAGCCGTCATAGCGTTTACGGCGAGATAACACTACAGTTAGGATAATGCCTAACAGTAAACCAATAAATGCAATGGCACCGCCATAAGTTAATAGCTGGCGTTTCTCTTTAGCACTTGCGGTTTGTTTTGCATTACGCTCAGACTCGATGGTGCTCTTAAGGGTTTCGATTTGCTTGCTAAGTGCTAGGTTTTGATCTGTCAGTGCTCTATTTTGTTCTTGTAATTGCGGCAGCTCAATCTCTGCTTGACGAAGTTGCTCTTGCATTAACGTCATATCATTATTTAGGGCTTGAAATTGTTGTTGGATACCTGCATTTTCGGTTACGAATTTTGCTTCTACCCAGCCTTCACGATCTTTATCATCACGAATTTTAAAGTAACCATTATCTTCATCCGATAACAACATAACTTGTGTACCTGCATCGACTGAGCCCAGTATACGGTAGTTTTTGCTTGGACCAGAGTGCATAAAGGTGTACAGATTATCGACTATATAGGCGGTGTTTTGGCTGTCGCTGCTTGGCGCTTCTTCTGCGTAACTAATAAAAGAGGTGGCCGCAAGGAGCAACCCAAAAATACACTGTTTTAACATCAATCTACCTTGTTAATGTGATCTTGCCTAGAAGTGGCTAAATTTATAATTTCTTTAAGTATAGAGATAGTAGGGATTTCAACTATCAATAGCAAGGCTGATATTGTAATCCGTGATTAGACTTGGTCGCAAAAATCAGGAAAAAATTTGCATTAAGTAGCTGCTTTGTTTATTTTGAGCACTTATTTATTTTAAATGTACTCCGCAAAACGAATGGATACTGAGATAGAACTGAAGTTTTTGGTGTCAGATGCCGTTGTTCCACTGATCCCCGCATTAATTACCCAATTTGCAAAAACCGTTACTAATAAACCGTCGCGAAGCTTACAAAATGCTTATTACGATACGCCAAGCCGAGAATTACGTGCTTTAGATATTGGCCTACGAACTCGTTGTTGCGATAGTGATTGTGAGCAAACCATCAAACTTGCCGGCGAAGTGGTTGGTGGTCTTCATCAGCGCCCTGAATACAACTTACCACTCACAGGTAATCGCCCTGATTTACTTGCTTTTGATGCCGCTATTTGGCCGCATGGAATGCAAGTATCTGCCATTGCTGAGAATCTATACCCAATTTTTAGTACAAATTTCATTCGCCGTACATGGTTACTCGAAACCGAAAATGGTGCAAAAATTGAAGTGGTGTTAGATAAAGGTGAAGTTGCTGCATCGGGTCAGGTTGAGCCAATTTCTGAACTTGAAATCGAACTTATCGAAGGTAGCCGCAATGAACTGTTTGCATTAGCGGATAAATTAGTTAGTGAGAGTCATGTTCGCTTAGGTCTTTATTCTAAAGCTGCACGTGGTTATGGGCTTGCCGATGACAAGCCATTAAAAGCAAGTAAATCAATCGGCTTTGTGCCGTTAAAACGTGATGCTACGCAAGAGCAAGCATTAATCGAAAGTATCAACTACGCGATTCGTTTTGTACAAAAACATGAAGCGTGTTACTTCATTAAACCGAGTTTAAAAACGCTTAAGCGTGTGACCGACGGTATTCGTTTAATTCGTCATACATTTTGGCTTTTTGACGACATTGTTAGCAAAGACGACACTGAATCATTGCGCACTGAGTTAAAGTGGTTATTAAGTGAATTAGCTTGGGTTGAAAATGCAATTCAGCTAAAAACGTACACTTCAAAGCGCCATGCATACTACAAAAAAATCAACAGTGCGCCAGAGCTCACACAGGTTATTAATGACTTAAAAGAACTACAGCCAAGTATTGACGATATTGAAACACTATTCCATAGCACCCGTTACAACCGCTTGCTATTACAGCTAACGACGTGGTTAATTGAAAAGCAATGGCGCAAATCATGGGGGCAAGCTGAGTTTCAGGCTGCGGAAAAACCGGTTGCCGATATTGCTAAGCGTTTATTTGCTAAAGATTGGCACGACATGCACGAGCTCATTCCTGAGCAACAAGTGTTTACAGATAAAGATTATTTGGCACTGCGCACGCGTCTTGAAAACTCATTACTTAGCGGCAACTGCTTAGGGGCTTTGTTCGATAGAGAAGATCGAAATGAGTTTCGTATGCCGTGGGTCGATATCTCGCATGGTATTTATGAGTTAAGTACCCTTGAGTACTTAAAGCAATTATGTGCAGGACAAGACGACTTAGAGCTGACAAAAATTCAATCATGGCTTGATCAAAAGTCTGAATTTTTAGTGAGTGCAATGGAGCAAAGTCGCCACGCTTCATTTAATACAGACCCTTACTGGCTGTAAATCAATGCGCTTTGGCCTATGGATTGGGTTAGCATGGTTGAGTTTATCGGCATTTGCTAATCCTATCGAATGGAAAACTTACAAACAGCAAGACGATATTAAAGTTAGCTATAAAAAACACGACACTGGCATTGTAGAAATTAATGCCTCTGTGCTGGTTAAAAATGCCAAAGCAAGTGACTTTATGGCGTTGTTAAGTGATACCGACAATGCACCAAATTGGCTTGAAAATGTAAAAAGCGTGACCTTAATGGAGCGCTTAAGCCCCTCGGAAACGCTTGTTTACACCCATTTTAATTCGCCTTGGCCGGTGTCAGACCGAGATTTAGTGAGTTACTCTTGTTATCATGCTTTGGATGAACACAAAACAGAGTTACAAATCAAAAGCCAACCGTATGCAAAAGCCGAAGTTGCAGGCATTGTGCGTATTAAAGACCTTACCGCTTATTGGCGTTTAGAAGAGCAACAAAGCAATTTGTTGGTACGCCATCAAGCCTATGCAGATCCAAGTGGCTCAATTCCCCGCTGGTTAAGTAATAAAGTGTCGTTAAAAAGCGTCTATAAAACTCTAGAAGCACTCCGAGAACAATTAGCTAATAATCAATTTTCTCGTATCAAATCACCCAGCCGTATCGGTTCATGCCCTCATTTTGAGTAGTAATACAAAAATATTACATATAATTACAAAAGATTGATTGAAATTGTTCCTTTTTTAAATACACTCTGTTTCGTTTTTATTACAGGGATATTGTATTTATGGAACTTAAGCCGTTTGCTACAAGTAGGTGGTATGCCTTTGTTGAGGAAAATACTCGGTTGGCAATGTTATGGCTAGCTGGTGTCACTTTATTTATGGCATTTAGAGTGTTTTTCTTATTCTATTTTTATGACCATCTTAGTAGTCCTTTAACACTCGATACATTTGCAACGACATTAAAAGCAGGCTTTGCCTTTGATTCTGCTGCTGCTGGTGTTTGCTTAACAATTCCATTTATTTTTAACTGTTTCTTACAACCAATTCGAAAATCGCATTGGGTTGCTAGTGTTCGTCATTACAGTGCTCAGATATATCTTAGTTTAAGCGTGTTACTATGTGTTGTTAGTGTGACCTACATAGCTGAGTATGGTAGTCAGTTTAATTACTTCATGTTTGAAGGGCTGCATGACGATCAGGCCGCAATTCTCAAGACAGTCGCTATGCAATATAAACCATGGGGTAGTGTCATTACATTATGTGTTTTATTGTATTTTTCATTTAACATTTGCAATTGGATTAATCGGCATCAGCTTCATGTACTGAGTAATTTGTTTACGGATTGTAAAGTCAAGCGCACAGTGCTTGTTATAATCATGGTTGTTTTAACAATTTGTGCTGTAAGAGGGTCTTTTGAATCTCGCCCTGCAATGCGCAAATGGTCTGCAGTGACACCAGATCCTTTCGCCAATAACTTAGTCATAAATCCGTTGAGAAGCTTTATATACGCAATCAGAGATTATAATGAACTTCAGAGTCATGGTGCTAACTCCAAGAATCCTTATTTAGCTAATGATCAATCTATTAGCGAACCGCTAATTAATTTAAAGCATACTACAACTGGCGTACTTACTACGCAGCCATCGAGAATATTTCTTATCATAATGGAAAGTTATGATTCGTGGCCATTGCAAGAAAAGTATTTTGGGCTAGGTCTTACAACACAGTTACAAAAACTGGCTGAAAAAGGTTTGTATTTCCCAGATGCATTGCCTGCAGCGAGTAGCACAATGAACTCGCTTTCAAGCATCTTATCCGGCATTCCTTATGCAGGCGTTAATATGAGCAAGATTGGCCCACAAAAACCAGCTAGTCCAATGTCGTTATTCGAGCAATTGGAACAGCAAGGCTATCGCAGCCAGTTTTTTTATGGGGGGTTATTGTCTTGGCAGAATATTGGGACATACGCAAAATCACAAGGTGTTGATAGATTATATTCAGCAGCAGACATGGGAGGTAAAGGTTCAGCAGGTGTGTGGGGTATAGATGATCAACAACTATTCGAACTGGTTGCTAATAAAGCGAAAGAAAATACCTTTAATGTTGTAATGACAACCAGTTATCACGGACCTTTTAATTTAAATTTAAAACAGTATGGCTACCCCTTGGAGTCTATTGATGATTACCCTTCAGCATTACGAGAGTTAAACTCAGAACTTTTGTCGCCCTATACACTTGGCCACCTTTGGTATGCGGACCATATGCTTGGAGAGTTTGTTGATAAGATGGAGTCGCAATACCCAGATGCACTTTTTGTTATTACTGGCGATCATTACAGCCGTCGTTACATTCATGACCAGCCTAATTTATATGAACTCACTCATGTACCCATTGTTTTTTATGGTCAAGCTATACAGCAACTAAAGGCAGAACCGCAGCTGGCCAGCCATATGGATATTGCTCCTACAATTTTGAATTTGGTGGCAAAGCCAAATAGTGCATTCTATAGCGTTGGTAAATCACTATTATCACCAACAACAGACCGGACAATTTTTGGCTTTCAGACAGCTCGCAAAGGACAACAATTATGGCGAGGTGACTTTTCGGGGATTTATGAATATCATTTGATCAACGAAAAGCAGCGATATGATGTGCGTTACAACAAACAAAGCACACCTTTTGCAAAAATAGATAACGCAACATTCAACGCATATAACCAATATATGGGCATAGCGTGGCACTTGTTGCTAAAAGGCGAGCAGTAGGAAAAGCATGAAAGAACCAAAAATTCCCTTGGTTAATAAGCCAAATGGTATTGGTATTGGACGCATTTTTAAAGCAACTAAATGTTCAGTTAAAGGATTTAAAGCGGCATTTAAAGAAGAGTCCGCATTTCGCTCTGAAATCTACCTAGGGGTGTGTTTATTACCTTTATCAGTCGTGCTTGCACAGTCGTTGAATCATTGGTTAGTGCTGTTTATTCCTTACTTATTACTATTAATCGTCGAGTTACTTAACTCGTCAATAGAAGCACTGACTGACCGAGTAGGGATTGAGTATCATGTATTATCAGGGCGTGCTAAAGATATGGCTTCAGCGGCAGTGACATTGGCGTTGCTAATTCTAGCCTTAGTCTGGGGTGTGGCAGTTTACGAAAAAATTATAAGTTATCTTTAAATCAGATAAGCCAGAAATAAAAAAAAGCGCCGAAGCGCTTTTTTATTTTATCTAACCTATTACAGACCAGCTGCTGCGCGAAGTGCGTCTGCTTTGTCTGTGCGCTCCCAAGGGAACTCTTCACGACCGAAGTGACCGTAAGCCGCAGTCGGTTGATAGATAGGACGCTCAAGATCAAGCATATGGATTAAGCCGTAAGGGCGAAGATCGAAGTGCTCACGTACTAATTCGATTAGACGCGCTTCTTCTAATTTACCTGTACCAAATGTCTCGATACTGATTGATGTTGGCTCTGCAACACCGATAGCGTAAGAAACTTGTAGCTCACATTTATCAGCAAGGCCAGCAGCAACCACGTTTTTAGCAACGTAACGTGCAGCGTATGCAGCGCTGCGGTCAACTTTTGATGGATCTTTACCAGAGAATGCACCACCACCGTGACGAGCCATACCACCGTATGTATCAACGATGATTTTACGACCTGTAAGACCACAGTCACCCATTGGGCCACCGATTACGAAACGGCCAGTTGGGTTGATGAAGAACTTAGTTGCGCTTGAGATAAGCTCAGCAGGAAGAACCGGTTTAATGATAGTTTCCATTACCGCTTCAACTAAGTCGTTTTGTGAGATTGAATCACAGTGTTGAGTTGAAAGAACAACTGCATCAATGCCAACAGGCTTGCCATTTTCGTATGCAAACGTTACTTGAGATTTTGCATCTGGGCGTAACCAGTTAAGCTCACCGCTTTTACGAACTTCAGCTTGACGCTGAACTAGACGGTGTGAATAAGTGATTGGTGCAGGCATTAAAACGTCAGTTTCGTTACATGCATAACCGAACATTAGACCTTGGTCACCAGCACCTTGCTCTTCAGGACGAGCACGGTCAACACCTTGGTTGATGTCTGGAGATTGCTTACCGATAGTGTTTAGGATTGCACAAGAGTCAGCATCGAAACCCATGTCAGAGTGCGTGTAACCGATTTCACGTACTGTTTTACGTGTGATTTCTTCGATATCAACCCAAGCGCTAGTTGTGATTTCACCACCAACCATCACCATACCAGTTTTAACGTAAGTCTCACATGCAACACGGGCATGAGAATCTTGCTCTAAGATAGCATCTAGAACCGCGTCAGAGATTTGGTCCGCGATTTTATCCGGATGACCTTCAGAAACAGATTCAGAAGTAAATAAATGTTTTGCCATTGTATTTCTGCTCACAAATATTGCGCTTCACAAACGTCGGTAATAGCGCTAAAAAATTAAGGGGCGTATTTTATCTAAAACAAATATGTTTGCATAGTAATTTTACGCCTAGACGTCCATTTAAAATTACTAATAACGTATTGTTCTTAATAAACGCCCATAATTGGTGCATTTAATGCGGATTTTTAATTGCACTGTACCCTTACAATAAGTAAGAATGGGGCTTCATAAACAACCAGCGCAAATACATAAAGGTAGGAGAATTCATGCCATCACGCAAAGAACTTGCAAATGCTATTCGCGTCTTATCAATGGACGCAGTACAACAGGCCAAATCTGGCCACCCTGGCGCCCCTATGGGCATGGCAGATATCGCGGAAGTACTATGGCGCGATTATCTAAAGCACAACCCTACGAATCCAGAGTGGGCAGACCGCGATCGATTTATTCTTTCGAATGGTCACGGTTCAATGCTGATCTATTCTCTACTGCACTTAAGTGGCTATGACTTACCACTAGAAGAAATTAAAAACTTCCGTCAAATGCACTCAAAAACACCAGGTCACCCAGAGTATGGTTACGCTCCTGGTATTGAGACTACTACGGGCCCATTAGGTCAAGGGATCACAAATGCAGTGGGCATGGCAATCGCCGAAAAAGCGCTAGCTGCACAGTTTAACCGTGAAGGCCACGATATTGTTGATCACTTCACGTACGCATTCATGGGCGATGGCTGCTTAATGGAAGGTATTTCTCACGAAGCCTGTTCATTGGCGGGTACATTAGGCCTAGGTAAACTAGTTGCGTTTTGGGATGACAATGGCATCTCAATTGATGGTGAAGTAGAAGGTTGGTTCAGCGATGACACACCAGCACGCTTCAAAGCATACGGCTGGCACGTAGTAAGCGATGTAGATGGTCATAACCCAGATGCAATTCGCGCCGCAATCGAAGAAGCTCGCAGCATTACTGATAAGCCATCACTCATTTGTTGTAAAACAGTGATTGGTTACGGTTCACCTAACAAATCAGGTAGCCATGACTGTCACGGTGCACCTCTAGGCGAAGACGAAATTAAAGCATCTCGTGAGTTCCTAGGTTGGACTGGCGATGCATTTGAGATCCCTGCTGATATCTACAGCGAGTGGGATGGCAAAGAAAAAGGTAAGCAACTAGAAGCAAGCTGGGACGAAAAATTTGCCGCTTACGCAAGCGCATACCCTGAACTTGCTGCTGAGTTTAAACGCCGTACAAATGGTGAGTTACCAGCTGATTGGGCTGAAAAGTCACAAGCTTACATCGAAGAGTTACAAGCAAACCCAGCAAACCCAGCAACTCGTAAAGCATCACAAAATGCATTAAACGCGTTTGGTCCATTATTACCAGAATTCATGGGGGGCTCTGCTGACCTTGCTGGTTCAAACTTAACACTTTGGGATGGTTCAAAAGGCTTAGAAGCAAACGATGCAAGCGGTAACTATATTTTCTACGGTGTACGTGAATTTGGTATGTCAGCGATTATGAATGGTATTGCACTGCACAAAGGCTTTATTCCTTACGGTGCTACTTTCTTAATGTTCATGGAATACGCTCGTAACGCAGTACGTATGGCGGCATTAATGAAGCAGCCGAGCATCTTCGTATACACGCATGATTCAATTGGTTTAGGTGAAGATGGTCCAACGCACCAACCAGTAGAGCAAATTGCTAGCATGCGTTTAACGCCAAACTTAGTGAACTGGCGCCCATGTGACCAAGTTGAGTCTGCAATTGCGTGGCAACAAGCTATTGAACGTAAAGATGGCCCAACGTCACTGATTTTCACTCGCCAAGGCCTTGAGCAACAAACGCGAACTGCACAGCAGTTAGCTGATGTGAAAAAAGGTGGTTACGTACTTAGCTGTGACGGTGAGCCAGAACTTATCCTTATCGCAACGGGCTCTGAAGTACAGCTTGCACAAGATGCCGCTGCAGAACTTCGTTCACAAGGTAAAAAAGTACGCGTGGTATCTATGCCTTCAACTGATTTATTTGATGAGCAAGACGCTGCTTATAAAGAAAGCGTACTACCAGCAAGCGTAACACGCCGCGTAGCAATTGAAGCGGGCATCGCAGACTACTGGTACAAATACGTAGGCCTAAATGGCGCAGTAGTTGGTATGACGACCTTCGGTGAGTCAGCACCGGCAGGCGAACTATTCAAGCACTTTGGTTTCACTGTTGAAAACATCGTAAACAAAGCAAACGCTTTGTTCTAAGCTTTAGCCGCTAAAATTTAAAAGCCCGCCCTGTATAACCACAGCGCGGGCTTTTTTATGGCGATTTAAAGAGCAGAGTGAAACCTAACGGTTTTAGCTCTCAGCTTTCAGCCGTCAGCTTTAAAAATTCCTCACCGTAGGCGTGAAATTTATTTGGCGGGAAAAGTCATGTTTCTAAGTTAAATACCAGAAGTCAGATTTGAGTTTGCTACTTTCGCCTTTTAAATGAAGGCTATGCGCCAAAAATTGGATTCACATCCATACTTTTGTGGAGAATACGGATAATCTCAATATTTTGACTGCCGATTTGACGATAAAAGATTACGTGGCTTCCTTGTGGAAATTTTCTGTAGCTATCGCGAATTTCGTCACAGTCTTTATCAATTTCAGGGTTTTCGGCTAATAGCCAGAATATGTCATCAAACTGTTTTAGATAAATATTTCGCTGTTTACGACCCCTGCGTCGAGATGTAAACAAGGCTGCATCTTTTAAATCAGATTTTGCCTTGTTAGTTAACTAAAATGGCCTCATTTTATTTCATTTTTATCTAATTCATTGATAAACGAATCAAGGTCATAATCCGCAACTCCACTATTTTCACCTTCAATAAGTAATTGGCGTAAAGTGTTCATTTTCGTTTTTTGGCTTTCAAGTAAACGTAAAGCGGCGCGTATGACTTCACTTGCTGAGCCATAGCGGCCGCTTTGGAGTTGATTAGCAATAAAACTGTCAAAATGGTCACCCAAAGTAATGCTAGTGTTTTAGCCATGATATAGCCCTTAATACCAATAGATACCTAAATATGGTATCGGTTTGAGCTTGGATGCAAGGCGCGTTACAAAGCGTTAAAGCCATATTCTTTGAGGTTCCATTAAAACGATCCATTCAGATACTCGCGCTAAAGCCTGTCCTACAACAATTGTACGATCTTACAGCTAATCCGGCTTGATTATTTCTCACCCAGCCCTACTTGAATACTAAACCGACAACTGGCAATGTTTATACGTTAATAACAAAACATCTCAGGAGTAAGTATGACTCAGTTTGACAGTGTAAGTGTTGTAAAAAAAGCGAATGTCTATTTTGATGGAAAAGTTTCGAGCCGTGTTGTGCTATTTGCCGATGGCAGCATTAAAACATTGGGCTTTATGCAGCCAGGAGAATTTGAGTTTGGCACAAATCAAAAAGAGCACATGGAGCTGCTAGCGGGAGAGTGGCAAGTATTACTGCCTGGCGAAACACAGTGGCAAACCATGAAGGCGGGAGATTCATTTAATGTAGACGCGAACGTTACCTTCCGCGTCAAGGTAACTGATTTCGCAGATTATTGTTGCTCGTACACTTAATGAGCAGATGTTAACCTCTCTGAACAGCCCGTGTGGTGCGGGCTTTTGCATACTTTATCCGCAACGCATGATCTAAATCATCAGTGGTTACAATCAATTACTAATTATCTGCAATTTTCGCTTGTGTTAATTCAATTCGCCCCCAATACTAACTGTGAGGTAACAATAAAAAAGGATACCCTATGAAGATTAATATTTCTGGTCATCATGTTGACGTTACTGACTCTGTAAGAGAGCACATCAACGAGAAGTTCTCGAAAATTGCAAGCCATTTTCCATCACTAATATCTCTTGATATTATTCTTTCAAAAGAACATCACAAACATCAAGCTGAGATCAGCACAACCTATGAAGGTGCAAGTTTATCAGTAAAAGCTGAGGATGATGTGATGTACCCAGCAATTGCAAGTGCCGCAAAAAAACTAGATGCATCTCTGAAGCATCGTAAAGGGCAAATGAAAGCCAAACTACACGAAAAGCCGGTCAGTACTACACCGGAAATTGCCCACGAAATCATTCAGGAAATGAATCTGAGCTAATTATAATTCGCCAGTCCAAGTGACTAGCCTTAAAACTTAACCTAAAAAAGCCAACCGTTGCGAAACGCTTGGCTTTTTTAGTCTTATTATTCAGCCTTCAGCCGTCACTCAGGTTGAAATTCAAAAAGTTAGCGAGTTACTAGGGGAAAGAGTAAAGTTAGTGAGATACGAGACGTAGGAGGCGTTTTAACGCCGAACAAAAATGGAGATATTAGATATCAGTCGTTAGAAGTCAGATTAAAAAAACCAACGAGTAGCGAGTTACTTGACACAAGTGATAGGTAGTCTAGTGTTGCTAACTTGCTAACTTGCTAACTTGCTAACTTGCTAACTTGCTAACTTGCTAACTTGTTAACTTGCTAACTTGCTAACTTGCTAACTTGCTAACTTGCTAACTTGCTAACTTGCTAACTTGCTAACTTGCTAACTTGCTAACTTGCTAACTTGCTAACTTGCTAACTTGCTAACTTGCTAACTTGCTCTGCTTCCAATCTCACCTAAAACGCTGTAAGTTGCTTGTAACTAAGAATAAAATACACAAAGCGTATGCAATCAGCAGTATCAAATTGGCAATCTAAATTAAATGCTCTAGGGCCGGGTATTTTAATGGCTACAGCCGCCATTGGTGGCTCACATCTAGTAGCCTCAACACAAGCAGGGTCGTTATTCGGCTGGCAGCTATTTTGGCTAATCATTGTAGTAAACGTATTGAAGTACCCATTCTTTCGATTTGGCATGGAGTACACACTCGCGACTAAGCAAAGTTTAGTTGAGGGCTATAAGCAAAAAGGGCCTGGGTATTTCTATAGTTTTATTGCGCTTAATATTGTTGCCGCTGTGGTGAACACTGCAGGGGTTTTATTATTAACGGCTAGCCTGCTGCACTACGCATTACCTATTACTATTTCTGTAACCTTATTATGCTGGCTGATTTTGGCTGTATGTTTGCTTATTTTGTTATTGGGGCACTTTAAAGCGCTCGATAATGTTTCTAAGCTAATTATGGGGCTGCTAACGGTTACAACAGTAGCTGCGTTGATAGTAGCGATTAATAATGGCGTTATGAATAATGGAACAGCGGCGTCTGTTGACTATGTGGGCCCGTCGCCTTATGAACTTGCCATGCTTGGCTTTATGGTTGCTTTGATGGGCTGGATGCCTGCACCTATCGAAATATCAGCAATTAGCTCACTGTGGCTAAAAGAAAAGCAGCACCAACAAGCGGTGACAAAACAACAAGGCTTGTTTGATTTTAATTTGGGTTACTGGCTTACCGCAGCACTGGCGCTCGTGTTTTTCTCACTAGGTGTATTAGTGCAATATGGTCAAGCACAAGCTGTGCAATTAGGTGGCGTGGCCTTTGCTAAGCAGCTAATTGATATGTATGCCCTCACTATGGGCGAGTGGGCAAGGCCGCTGGTTTCGGGTATCGCTTTTTTATGTATGTTTGGTACTACGCTAACAGTGCTTGACGGCTATGCCAGAACATTAAATGAGTCGCATAAACTGCTATCGATTAAACAATCTAAACATAGTTTAAATATGTGGTTATTACTGCAAGCATTTGCTGGCATGGCAGTGATTTTATTTTTTAAATCAGCCCTTGGGCCAATGCTTACTTTTGCAATGACCCTCGCTTTTGTAACGACTCCCGTATTTGCATGGCTGAACTTTAGTTTAGTGCGCTCAGAACCTAGCATTCATCACTCACCCTTATTACGTACCCTAAGCTGGCTGGGTTTGCTTTATTTAGTTGGCTTTGCACTGGTGTTTTTGGTTTGGAAGGTAATGTAAAGGGAGCTATCAGCTTTCAGCCGTCAGTTTTTAGCTGTTCGAGAAGGGGCTTAGTTATTTGTGTTTATAAACAATTGTAACTTTACATTCATTTCTCGGTTTTTATGCTGTTTGACGGCTGACAGGTTTAGCTCAACTCCCTAATGGCATTACTAATCCCGTCTAGCGTAAGTGGGTACATGCGGTTGTCCATTAGCTGCTTTATAAAATCAATCGATTGATAATAGCGCCAGTGTTCAACAGGTTGTGGGTTGAGCCAAGCGACTTTATCAAAGTGATTAGTTATGCGATTTAGCCAGGCACTGCCAGGCTCTTCATTCCAATGTTCTACGCTGCCACCGGGGTAGGCTATTTCGTAGGGCCCCATAGTGGCATCGCCAACAAAGATCACCTTGTAGTCGCTGGTGAACTTGTTAATCAAGGTCATGGTATCAATCACATTTGAGTGGCGACGTTCGTTGTCTTGCCAAACATGTTCATATAAACAGTTGTGAAAATAGTAAAACTCAAGGTGTTTAAACTCGCTGTGTGCAGCGCTAAATAACTCTTCACAGGTATGAATGTAATCATCCATTGAACCGCCGATATCAAACAGCATCAATACTTTTACTGCATTGTGGCGCTCTGGAGCCATTTTTACATCTAGCATACCGCCTTGCTTTGCCGTTGCGCGGATAGTTTCGGTTAGATCGAGTGTATCGCTGGCACCAGTGCGGGCAAATTTACGCAGTTTTTTAAGAGCAAGTTTAATGGTGCGAGAACCTATTTCACGGTCGCTATCAAGGTTTCGGTAGCTGCGTTTATCCCATACTTTCACTGCACGGCGATGTCGATTACCGTCTTGACCTATTCGCACACCTTCTGGGTTATAACCATAGGCGCCAAATGGCGAAGTGCCACCAGTACCCACCCACTTATTACCCCCAGCATGGCGCTTTTGTTGCTCTTCAAGGCGTTGCTTGAGGGTCTCCATGAGTTTATCAAGGCCGCCCATGGCTTGTAATTGCGCTTTTTCTTCTTCGCTTAAATGCTTTTCAAACTCTTTACGCAGCCAATCATCAGGCAAGGCATGTTGTTGTTTTAAGCTTTCGAGAAGATCAAGGTCAGCGACTCCACTAAAGTAATCAGCAAAGGCTTTATCAAAACGGTCAAAATGGGTTTCATCTTTAACCATGATGGTACGCGCTAAGTAATAAAACGCGTCAACGTCTGCAAAAATAACCCCTTGCTTGAGCGCATTGATCAAATCAAGTAGCTCTCGCAAACTAACTGGTAAGCGGTATTCGCGAAGCTTAAAGAAAAACGCAATTAACATCTTAACGGCGGCTCATAAAAGCAAGTTTTTCGATTAAGCTAATGTCTTGCTCGTTCTTTAATAACGCCCCAAACATCGGCATTAAGCCACCTTTTTGGCTTTTATCATGCAGTGTTTTAGCGTCTATATCTTCAGCCATCAGTAGCTTTAACCAATCAAGCAATTCGCTGGTTGATGGCTTTTTCTTAATGCCGTTTACTTCACGTAGATTAAAGAACACCTCAAGTGCTTGGCGAACTAAATCTTGTTTAACGTGAGGGTGGTGTACATCGATAATCTGTGCCATTTCTTCGCTACTTGGAAAATCAATGTAATGGAAAAAACAACGACGTAAAAAGGCATCTGGCAGCTCTTTTTCGTTATTCGAGGTAATGATCACAATCGGACGTTGCTTAGCAATCACTCGCTCGCCGGTTTCATAAACATGAAACTCCATTTTATCGAGTTCTAATAGCAAGTCGTTTGGAAATTCGATATCGGCTTTGTCGATTTCATCAATCAATAGCACTGGGCGTTTATTATGTTGCTCTCCATAGGTAAAGGCTTGCCATAATTTGCCTTTTACAATGTAGTTGCTGATATCGTGCACACGCTCATCACCTAACTGACTGTCGCGCAGGCGTGATACCGCATCATATTCATAAAGGCCTTGCTGCGCTTTAGTGGTTGATTTGATGTGCCATTGAATCAGCGTGGTGTCTAAGCTTTTCGCAAGCTCTTCCGCCAGCATGGTCTTGCCTGTGCCTGGCTCACCTTTTATAAGCAGGGGTTTTTCGAGCAAGATTGCTGCGTTAACCGCTTGTTTTAATGAGTTACTGGCAATGTAGTTATCGGTTGAATTAAAAAGCACGATGTCACCTTATCTGGTCTGAGCAGTGATTAATAACGTCATGATGCCACAGTTAGACGACGTCTGAAAGGTATGCAAAACGCGGTACAGTTTTCCCCTCTACAATGACTGTTTCTGTAAACATACTGAGCGGGCGTGCCCACATACCAAATTCTCCGTATAGCGCTTGGTAAATTACCAGTGGCTCATTGCTTTCGCTATGAGTAGCAACATATTCAACTTTATATTTTGGGCCTTTGTAATGTTGGTAAATACCAGGTTTGATTGTCATGTGTTTATCTCGCATCTTGGAGTCATTTGGGTATAATTGCAGTTTGCACATTATACGCTGAAACAAACTGCCTAAACTATGAAATATATTTCGTTAGATGAATACAAAAAAGCCTGGGTTTTCCGTCATAAAGATATGCCTATAAGCAGCGAAGACGCAACGCAAATCAAACCTATGAGCGCTGAACGCGCTGCGGTTTTATGGACCACTATGGTAAGCCGTGAGCATGACCACCCGGACTTTTTTGATAAAACAGATTGGTGTGGCAAAGAAGACAGCTTTTCAGAAACCATTAACTGGGAAAATGCGTGGGAAGCTGGTGATGAGCAGTTACCAGAAGAGATCCTTAACCACTTAGCGTGGGAAGCAAACACCACTGTGTATTTTTGTATGGCTCGCGACAATATTATTGAAACCAGCTTTGCGGTTTTTAAACGTTGTTGGCAAAACTTTATGTTTTTAGCTGATGGTAGTTTGTTATTAGGTAAAAAGCGTGATGCAGTGGTGCAGTTTTTAGAAACTGGCAACGCAAAATTGGGTAAAAAAGGCGCAGTAAAGTAGCGCTCAATAAACGCTCTATGCTATAAAACAGTCAAGCATTTGTTTTATAAGAGCGCGCATTGTCTAAACCAACTTCACAGAGCGAACACTCGCAACAAGCCGAAATTTGGCAGACTGATGCCGATCGTGCTTTGTATGCGCAGTTATGCAACGCATTTTATGCTCGTGAGATCCCACGTTTGGTTGATGAACCAGATGCTGCAAGGCTAAAACGCTTATTAGCAAGCTTGCCCTACTACATAGAGCGTTTGGCTATGCGTATTGTGAGTGGTGATGCGCCATTGCAGCTAGATTCACAAAACGGTAGTTGGCTTGAAAAACAAAAAACAACGCCGCCAGTTTATAACAAAAAAGACTCAGAAGAGTTTTATAGTCACCATGCTAAGCGCGGGTTAATTGTTCCCGTGCTAATTAATGACGAACAATGTACTACGGTGCGCATAGACAGCTTAGATCAAGTAAGCGACAATAAGGTACATTGCAACGAGCTTGGTTGGTTTGATAATTCAGGTGAATCGTTAGAGCACACACATGTACACCTGTTAAAGCCTGCAAAAGCGGTGATGGCAGCTGCGTGCTGTGGCCATCAATGGCAATTTAATAAACGCACTACACCTAAGCGTTTGTCATTAAGAGAAATGCTACTTGCAAGCAATATAAATTGGCGTAATTTAAAACGCCCTTTGACTTAATTTAACCGCGAAGGAGTGTTCAATGCGGGTTTTTCAATTCGCCTTGTTATGTTTGGCTTTATTTATTCAGTATCGCTTATGGTTTGGCCATAATGGAGTGCAAGATTACACTCGTTTAAAACAGGCGGTTACCTCTCATCAAGACACTAATGCAAAATTATTAAAGCGCAACAAGGTCCTCAAAGCCGATATTCAAGATTTAAAACTCGGTCAAGAGGGAATCGAAGAGCGAGCGCGCAATGAATTAGGAATGATCAAACCTGGCGAAACCTTTATTCGTGTATTACCAGGTCAACAGCAAAATGAACACTAAGCAAATTATAACCGCCATTGTTCCCGCTGCGGGAGTAGGGAGTCGAATGCAGCATTCGGCGCCAAAACAGTATATTGAACTTGCGGGTAAGACTATTTTAGAACATACCCTGAGTAAGCTTGCCGAACTAAACGATTTACATACTATTAAAGTAGCAATCAGCGATGATGATGGTTATTTTGCTGATTTACCTCATATTGATAAGCGTATTGAACGCGTTTCAGGTGGCAAAGAGCGCGCTGATTCTGTGCTAAATGCCTTGGTATCACTTGCCGACAACCCGCCAGATTGGGTGCTTGTTCACGATGCAGCAAGACCATTAGTGTGTTTGGCTGATATTCAGCGTTTAATAACTGAATGTATAAAAGATAATGAAGGCGGTATTTTAGCGTCAAAAGTAAAAGACACCATCAAGCGCGGCCATACGCACAGTGAGCAAACGGTGCCACGTGATGATTTATGGCTGGCTTTAACCCCTCAATTTTTCCCTTATCAGGCGCTGACAGATGCGCTATCACAAGCTCTTAAAAGTGGTGTGACTATCACCGATGAGGCATCGGCAATTGAATGGGCTAAGCAGCCTGTTAAGCTGGTTGTTGGTCGTAGTGATAATATTAAAATCACCACCCCAGAAGATTTAGATTTAGCAACATTTTTACTGCAAAAACAACAAAACGAGAGTACCTCATGATTCGAATTGGCCATGGCTTTGATGTACACAAATTTGGCGGCGAAGGACCGCTGGTAATTTGTGGTGAAAAAATAGATTATCCGCAAGGTTTCTTAGCTCATTCAGACGGTGATGTAGCAATCCACGCATTATGTGATGCCATTTTAGGTGCATTAGCAATGGGTGATATTGGCAAACATTTCCCTGATACCGCCAGCGAATACGAAAATATTGATAGCCGAATTTTGCTACGCCACGTGGTTGGTCTTGTTAAAGAGCAAGGTTACGTACTTGGCAATGCCGATGTCACGATTGTTGCTCAAGCGCCAAAAATGTTGCCGCATATTCAAGCTATGCGTGAAAACTTATGCCAAGACCTTGAAGCTGATATTTCTCAAGTAAATGTGAAGGCAACAACCACAGAAAAGTTAGGGTTTGAAGGCCGTAAAGAAGGTATCTCTAGCCACGCTGTAGTGATTATGAGCAAACAAAACGCATGAGTGAGTTAAACTACTTATACGGTAAACCCCTTTCTAAGGCTGATTTTAAAACCCACGCCGAAGACTTCATGGTTGATGAAGATTTAGGTATTGAGTTTACAGGCTCTGGTGAGCATGTTTGCTTACAGGTTGTAAAAAAAGGCGAAAATACTCAGTTTGTTGCTAAACGCATTGCCGAAAAAGCTGGCGTATCCCCACGTGATGTAAGTTATGCGGGTTTAAAAGACCGCCATGGTGTGTGTACACAATGGTTTAGTGTGCCAGTACCGATTAAAAAGCACATTGAATTTAGTGAGTTAAATAACGAGCAGTTTTTTGTTGTATCGCAACAGCGTCATAATCGTAAGCTTCGAACCGGCTGCCATAAAGGCAATCGCTTTAGCATTACTTTACGAAATGTGACTGAGCCACTGGATATTTTGTGTCGTATTAATGCGGTGCGCGCAGGGGTGCCTAATTACTTTGGTGAGCAGCGCTTTGGTCATGGTGGCCACAACCTTGAAATGGCAAAGCGAATGTTTGCTGGAGAGCGTATCCGTGATAAAAAATTGCGTGGTTTAGTTATTTCAGCTGCACGCTCTTATGTCTTTAATGAAATAGTAAGCAAGCGTGTTGCCGAGCATGGCCTTGCTAAAACAATGCACCGCGAAGTGTTTATGCTTAGCGGAAGTAATGCGTTTTTTGAAGACAATATAAGTGATGACAATATAGCGCGTTTAGCGTCTGGCGATATTATGATGTCGGCCCCTATGGTTGGTAAAGGCGAAAAGGGTTTGACCAAGACCGAAAAAATGTGGCTCGAACCTTATCAATCTTGGATAGATGGGCTAAGCGAGTTAGGCCTTAAGAACGAACGTAGAATGTTACGTCTTATTCCAGACTCATTGGCAGTTGAAACCATTGACGAAAGCACTTTAAAGTTAAGTTTTGGTTTGCCAAAAGGTTGTTTTGCTACAGCCTTGTTAAGAGAGCTGGTGGAGTATCAAGACGCTAGCCCTAAAGAACAAAAACAAAAGGATGCGTAAATGAAAATCTTACTAAGCAATGATGATGGCGTGCATGCTAAAGGGATTGCGGTTTTGTATCATGCGTTAACGCAAATTGCTGATGTGACCTTAGTGGCTCCAGATCGCAATTGTAGTGGCGCAAGTAATTCATTAACGCTAATGAATCCATTGCGTGCAACCACGCTTGATAATGGCTTTATTTCGATTAATGGCACGCCGACTGACTGTGTGCATTTAGGGGTTAATGAACTAGTTGAACAGCAGCCAGATCTAGTTGTAGCCGGTATAAACCACGGTGCAAATTTAGGTGATGATACCTTGTATTCAGGTACTGTTGCAGCTGCTACCGAAGGACGCCATCTAGGACTACCTGCTATTGCTGTTTCGTTATGCTCTAAAGAAGGAAATCATTTTGAGACTGCTGCGGCCGTTGCTGTAAGCATTATTAAAGAGTTGGCCTCGCACCCATTACCGAAAGATCAAATCATCAACTTAAACGTGCCAGATATTCCGCTAACTGAGCTAAAAGGCGTAAAGGTAACCCGTTTAGGTTCGCGCCATAAAGCTGAAACCATGACTAAACAACAAGATCCATGGGGTCGTGATATTTATTGGTATGGGACTTTAGGTGCTGAAAGTGATGCTGGTGAAGGTACTGATTTTTACGCCATTAATAATGGTTTCGCATCAGTCACACCTCTCAGTGTTGATATGACGGCGAAAGAAAGCTTACAAGCCGTTGATAGCTGGTTAGCAAATATGGAGATTAATAGTGCTGACTAATTATAATCGCAGCGCACTCGCATTAGCTGAATTATTAAAACGCGAGGGTGTAGAAGATAGCACTGTGCTTGAAGCGATTGCCTCGACACCCAGACATATTTTCATCGATGATGTTTTACAGCACAAAGCTTATCAGAATACCGCATTGCCAATTGGTCAAGGACAAACGATTTCGCAGCCCTATATTGTGGCGCGCATGACAGAATTACTTCGCTTAGCTGGGGTACGTGACAAAGTGCTTGAAATTGGTACTGGGTCCGGCTATCAAACCGCAATACTGGCAAAAACCTTTACTAAAGTGTGCTCGGTGGAGCGTATCAAAGCACTGCAATGGCAAGCAAAGCGCCGTTTACACAAGCTTGATTTATACAATGTCACCATGAAACACGGAGACGGTTGGCTGGGCTGGCAGTCACAAGCACCTTTTGAAGGAATTATTGTTACAGCTGCAGCTGCCACTATGCCGCAAGGGCTACTTGCACAACTTGCTGATGGGGGCGTTATGATTGCACCTATTGGTGAGCAAGATCAGCAATTAATGATGGTCGTTAGAAATGGCGACACATTTACAGAACATAAAGTTGCACCAGTACGATTTGTACCTTTGGTACCTGGTGATATTGAATAGGACGTTAAACTTTGAAGTTGTTTACTAAGTTATATGATATGGCGCTTATATGGGCTAAACACCGCCATGCAGAGCGCTATTTAGCAGGGATGAGCTTTGCTGAATCCGTTTTTTTTCCGGTGCCGCCGGATGTCATGCTAGCGCCTATGTCGCTAGCCCAACCAGATAAAGCGTGGCGCTTTGCCAGCTTTACCACCATAGCTTCTGTAATCGGTGGTATTTTAGGTTACTTACTTGGTTTTTGGTTATTTGAACCTGTGGTTGAACCACTCATCATACAAATGGGTTGGCAAGCTAAATTTGATACTGCATTAAGCTGGTTCGAAAACTATGGTGTATGGGTTGTTTTCTTAGCGGGCTTTTCACCTATACCTTATAAGGTTTTCACCATAGGTGCAGGCTTGATGCAAATGGCATTCTTGCCGTTTTTAATTGCCTCGACAATAGGCCGTGGTGCACGCTTCTTCTTAGTGTCGGCTTTAATGAAGTGGGGGGGTGTTAAAATGGAACAAAAATTACGTCAATATGTTGAAGCGCTTGGCTGGGGATTAGTTGTTTTAGTAGTGGTTGCGTACTTTTTACTGCGATAACCCGCAAAACCATTAAATTAGTACGATAAGGAGCATTTTACGATGAGCAGGCAGTTAACAGTCTATGTTACTTTGTTTCTTAGTATTTTGCTCTTTGGTTGTACTTCTCGCGAAGCACCGGCGCCTGTCAGTAGTTTAGATAATAAAGTTAAACCAGCCACTCGCAAAGTAAATATCTCTGGCTCAAAATATGTAGTCAAAAAGGGAGATACTTTGTACTCAATTGCCTTCAGCGCTCAGCAAGATTTTCGCACTCTTGCAAAAATAAACGATATTCCAGCACCTTATACTATCTTCCCGGGGCAGAGAGTGCTGCTTAAAAAATCGGCACAAAAACCAAAAAAGACGAAAAAATATACGAATTTGAGTAAAAAGTCTACTGTTTATACACAAAAAAATAACAAAAAATTAAAGAAAGAGCTTGATCAGCCAAAACAACGAGAGTATGTTCAGAAACAAGCCAACAAAATAATTAGTGATAAAAACAGTAATTCTAATGCAAAAGTTGTATGGAGCTGGCCTGCAAAAGGTAAAGTAACACAACGATTCTCTAATAAAGAGAATGGCTTTAAAGGATTACAAATTACTAATAAACAAGGGGCTTCTGTTTTAGCTGCTGCACATGGAACTGTGGTATACGCGGGCAACGCATTGAGGGGGTATGGTAATTTAATTATTCTGAAACATAATGATGATTACCTAAGTGCTTATGCGCACAATTCAAAGTTGCTTGTAAAGGAAAAACAGGAAGTAAAGGCGGGGCAGAAAATAGCAGAAATGGGCAGTTCAGACTCTTCGGTTACGGCTTTGAGATTTGAAATTCGTTATCGGGGTCAAGCAGTCAATCCTGCTAAGTATCTACCTTAGCCATTTAGGGTATTGATAAAGTGATTTAGCTCAATCACATATTTGCTCGGGAGGACGCTTATGGGTCACACAGCAAAACTTGAGAAAAAAACTGACACGATTGACGATAAATTTGAAGACACGGTAGTCGAAGAAGAATCTTCTGAATTATTAGAAGAAGTCGACAACGAAGATGAAATTTTTGCAAAAGAAGAAGTTGCCAAAAATCTAGATGCTACACAACTGTATCTAGGTGAGATTGGTTTTTCTCCGCTGCTAAGTGCAGAAGAAGAAGTCTATTTTGCTCGAAAAGCACTGAAAGGCTGCGAAGCCTCTCGCAAGCGAATGATCGAAAGTAATTTACGTTTAGTGGTAAAAATTGCCCGCCGCTACAACAACCGTGGCCTTGCGCTACTTGACCTTATCGAAGAAGGTAATTTAGGCCTTATCAGAGCCGTTGAGAAATTTGACCCTGAACGAGGATTCCGTTTTTCAACTTACGCTACTTGGTGGATACGTCAAACCATTGAACGTGCCATCATGAACCAAACACGTACGATTCGATTACCTATTCATGTGGTAAAAGAGCTTAATGTTTATTTAAGAACTGCCCGTGAATTGACGCAAAAACTTGATCATGAACCAACCGCAGAAGAAATTGCAGAGTGCTTAGATAAGCCGGTTGAAGATGTTACTAAGATGCTGCGTTTGAATGAAAAAATCACCTCTGTAGACACACCTATTGGTGGTGAAAATGACAAAGCGCTATTAGATATAATCGCCGATGAAAAAGACTATGGTCCTGAGGGCGAAGTACAAAACAACGACATTAATAAACACATTGTTGATTGGCTTGGGGAATTAAATCCAAAACAACGTGAAGTACTTGCTCGTCGTTTTGGTTTGCTAGGCTACGAGCCATCAACACTTGAAGATGTTGGTCGTGAAATTGGTTTAACACGTGAACGAGTTAGACAAATTCAAGTGGAAGCATTACGTCGCTTAAAAGATATTTTGCAACACGAAGGCTTAAGCACAGACAGCCTATTCGATCAATTCACCTAATTTGACAACAATGTATACCTGATCAAGGGTATTAGGCCTTTGGGTCTAGAACACACAAAAAAGCTGACGTAATGTCAGCTTTTTTTATATCAACTTTATACCTATAGTAAATCTTTTAATTGATACAGTAGTTGGTGAGCTTGCCTTGGCGTTAAGCTATCTGGGTCAAGCTGTTCTAAGGTTAATTCAAGCTCGGAAGGTTCATCATCAAAACTTAATGTTTGTTGTTGCTGCTCAATTGGGGCTGTAACAGGTTGGTGATTTTCGAGCATTTTAAGTTTCTGTTTTGCTTGTTGGATTACCGCCTTTGGCACACCTGCTAGGGCCGCAACTTGTAAGCCAAAGCTCTTGCTTGCAGCGCCTTCAAGAACGGTATGCATAAAGGCAATTGTGTCGTTATGCTCAATGGCATCTAGGTGCACATTCACCAGTCCTGTTTTTTGCTCGGCGAGTTCTGTCAACTCAAAATAATGGGTCGCAAATAAGGTTTTGGCGGCAATTTTTGATGCTAAATAGTCAGCTGTTGCATAGGCAAGCGATAACCCATCATAGGTTGAGGTGCCGCGACCAATTTCATCCATCAGCACCAGTGATTGTGCTGTAGCATTATTTAAAATCGTTGCAGTTTCTGTCATTTCAACCATGAAGGTTGAGCGCCCTGATGCTAAGTCATCACTTGCGCCAATACGCGTAAAGATACGGTCAATATTACCGATTTCTGCACTATCAGCAGGAACGTAACAGCCAATGTGGGCCATCAGAACAATAAGCGCAGTTTGACGCATGTAGGTTGATTTACCACCCATATTTGGACCTGTGATAATCAACATTTTACGGTCGTTATTAAGCTCTACTGGATTGGCAATAAACGGGTCTTTCATAACCTGCTCTACCACCGGGTGGCGACCTTGTTTAATACTGATGTTATCGTTATCGCACAGTATTGGCTTAGCATAATTAAGCGCCTGCGCTCGTTCTGCTAAATTGTTCAGTACATCTAAGTCTGCCAGTACTGCTGCCATTGTTTGTAGCTGCTCAATGTGCGGAGCAATAAGCTCAAATAATTGCTCATATAGCTGTTTTTCAAGCGCGAGGGCTTTTGATTGGCTACCAAGTACTTTATCTTCGTGCTCTTTAAGCTCAGGGATGATATAGCGCTCATTATTTTTTAGCGTTTGGCGGCGAATATAATCCGCAGGAACTAAATGTGAATTAGCGCGGCTTACTTCAATAAAAAAGCCGTGGACCTTGTTATAGCCAATTTTTAAGGTGCTAATGCCTGTACGTTCACGCTCACGTTCTTCAAGCTTTTCAAGAATATCGGTTGCACCTTGGCTTAGCGCACGCCACTCATCAAGTTCGCTGTTATAACCTGGTGCAATTACACCGCCATCACGGATAAGCACCGGTGGGGTTTCGATTACAGCACGTTCTAGTAAATCTTGTAGTTCAGGTAACTGTTGTGACTTTGCAATAATTTGGCTAATACGCGGATCGTTAGCATCCATAAGTAATTCGTGAAGTGGCGCTAGAGCCTGCAGTGCACTTCGAAGGCGCGTTAAATCACGCGGCCTTGCTGTGCAAAGCGCTAAACGTGCAATAACACGTTCAATATCGCCAATTTGCTTTAACGATTCTTGTAGCTCACCACATAATTGAGCATCGATAATTGCGCTGATAGCGTTTAGTCGCGAATTGAGCTCTGTTTTGCTGCGCACTGGGGTATGAATACGGCGTTTTAATAAGCGAGAACCCATTGCAGTCGCTGTTTTATCAAGTACTTGTGCAAGTGTATTCTCGTAACCGCCCGATAAATTAACTGTTAGTTCAAGGTTTTTACGGGTCGCTGCATCTAAGATCACCGCGTGTTCATTTTGCTCAAGGGTAATAGCACGAATATGCGGTAAGGCAATGCGCTGAGTATCTTTTACGTATTGCATTAAGCAGCCTGCAGCAACTAAAGCCGCGTGTGCTTTTTCTACACCAAAACCTACTAAATCTTTGGTGCCAAATTGGTCGCATAGTAAATGCTGAGCAGTATCTAAATCAAACTCCCATTCTGGGCGGCGACGCGCCCCTTTGATATGCTCAATTAGGTGAACATTTGCAAATGTTTCACTATAAAGCAGTTCAGCAGGGGCTAAACGCTGTAATGTTGAACTAAACGCTTCATCCGTATTAACTTCTAATACATTGAATCGGCCAGAGTTAATATCTAAATAAGCAATACCATAAGCGCCTTGTTTATTTTGCCAAACACTGGTTAGCAGGTTGTCTTGGCGTTCTTGTAACAGCGCTTCGTCAGAAATCGTGCCCGGCGTAACAATACGTACTACTTTACGTTCAACTGGGCCTTTGCTGGTAGCAGGATCACCAACTTGTTCACAAATAGCCACTGATTCACCCATTTGTACAAGGCGAGCTAAGTAGTTTTCGACTGCGTGATAGGGTACGCCTGCCATTGGTATTGGATCACCACCGGCTTTACCACGATGTGTTTGAGAAATATCAAGAAGTTGTGCTGCACGCTTGGCATCATCAAAGAAAAGTTCGTAAAAGTCGCCCATACGATAAAACAATAAAATGTCCCGATGCTCGGCTTTTATTTTTAGATACTGCTGCATCATAGGGGTTTGTTGTTTTATAGTGTGCGGTGCATAAAGATCAAACGACATGTATTTACCCAAAGGCTGAATATGAAATTACATCAAGAGATTAAAACACTTGCTGCGAAATTAGGATCTATTTTAACGGATAAACGCTTATGGATCACTACCGCAGAATCATGCACCGGTGGTGGCGTTAGTTATGCCTTAACTGATACCCCTGGTAGTTCTAACTATATTGATCGAGCGTTTGTCACTTATAGTAATCAAGCAAAACAAGAGCTAATTGGCGTAAATGAGCAAACTTTAAACAGTTTCGGTGCAGTTAGTGAACAAACAGTTGTTGAAATGGCATCGGGTGCTGCTAAAGCTGCAAACGCAGATATCGCAATAGCTATTTCTGGTATTGCAGGCCCCGGTGGTGGAACACTGGATAAGCCTGTGGGCTTAGTATGGTTTTGTATTCATTTTTCAGGTAAAAACTACCCAAGCCAGCAGGTTTTTTCTGGCGATAGAGCTGAAGTTAGGCTGCAAGCTATTGTTTATTCATTAAAAAGTATAATTGAACTGATAAAATCTGAAAATTAGCTTGATACTGTGATTTCATACAGTATACTGTCTGCATTAGCCGGATTTGGAGAACAGAATGAACGATAACAAACAAAAAGCCTTAGACGCTGCTTTATCACAAATTGAGCGTCAATTTGGTAAAGGCTCAATTATGAAACTGGGCGACAACAAAGCCCTAGATATTGAAGCAATCTCAACAGGTTCACTGGGTATCGATATCGCATTAGGTATTGGTGGTTTACCTACGGGTCGTATTGTTGAAGTGTATGGTCCTGAATCATCAGGTAAAACAACGCTTACTTTACAAGTTATCGCTGAAGCTCAAAAGCAAGGTAAAACCTGTGCATTCGTAGATGCTGAGCACGCTCTAGATCCTGTATACGCACAAAAATTGGGTGTAAACATCGATGACTTACTTGTTTCTCAGCCAGATACTGGTGAGCAAGCATTAGAAATCTGTGACATGTTAGTTCGTTCAAGTGCTGTTGATGTTGTGATTGTTGACTCGGTAGCAGCTTTAACACCTAAAGCTGAAATCGAAGGCGACATGGGTGACTCACATATGGGTCTTCAAGCTCGCTTAATGTCACAAGCATTACGTAAGCTTACAGGTAACATCAAGCGTTCAAACACGCTATGTATTTTCATCAACCAAATCCGTATGAAAATTGGTGTTATGTTTGGTAACCCTGAAACAACAACGGGTGGTAACGCACTTAAGTTCTACGCTTCAGTACGTATCGATATTCGTCGTATTGGTTCAGTGAAAGAAGGCGATGAGGTTGTAGGTAATGAAACCCGCGTTAAAGTAGTTAAGAATAAGGTTGCTCCGCCGTTTAAACAAGCTGAGTTCATCATTATGTATGGTGAAGGTATTTCTAAACAAGGCGAGTTAATAGACCTAGGTGTTAAGCATAAGATTGTTGAAAAATCAGGTGCTTGGTATAGCTACAATGGCAACAAAGTTGGTCAAGGTAAAGCAAACTCAATTAAGTTCTTAAAAGACAACCCTGAGATCGCAGATGAGATCGAAGGTAAGTTACGTGAGATGCTATTACTTCAAGCAACTGTGCAACCTGAAGATGGTGAAGATGCAGGCCTAATAGCTGAAGACGAGCTATAAGTACCGCTAAAAAATACAGTTAAGCGTGATTTGACCCGCACTTAACACAAAAAGACCGCTACATTGTTAGCGGTTTTTTTATGGTTGCTTGTAGCAGCGATTTTATATCGCGTTTAATTGCTTGATGCGTAATAACGCGGGATAAACCCGCAGCTGTTGGAGTAGGCAGTAGTTTGTCGCATTTTCAATTCAGTGACAATTTTAAGTTATTTTACACGTTCAATATATTCGCTACGACGCCATAAAATAGCAGCAAGAGTTGCCAGAGGGATTATCAAAAAAATCGCTATTGTTTCAAATAGCGCATTATCGTCATATATGAATGCCAAGCTGGTAGCCGGTATTGTCATCAGTGTGAAGATTCGATACATCAGTTCTGTGTCGGTTCGATATATTAGAGCTGTTTGGCAATCAGGGCAAGTGAATAGTTTACCATTAACCCTGTCTATTGGTGTACTCGCTTTGGCTATTGGAAACTTCCATCCACAATCTGGACATCTTCTAGAGCGTTTCGATTTTTTAGCATCCATTAATCTGTACCAAATAACTAAAATATTCATTTTTTAATACACTACAGAAAAATTTATAAGGTGCAATGAAGTGAAGGTTATTCGCTATGTTTTTTGCTCTTAGAGTAAAATGGGGTAATAAAAAAGCCGCATATGATGCGGCTTTTAATGTACTTAAAGCTTAAAACTTGTCGCTTTATAAAATTATAGCTGCCAGTTGAAAGACACTGAGTAGTTACGCGGTGCACCGTAATAGCCTTGCGCCCAGAAAAGACTGTGGATGTACTTTTCGTTGGTCACGTTATTAACGTTCAAGTTAACACTCATATTGTCGTTAATATCGTACGTTGCCATTAGGTTTAATAGGCCGTACGCATCTTGCGTTGTGGTGATAAGTGCAGCATTCGTAGCCGCATCACGCACTTGTACGCGCTTTGTATCGTCTTGCCAACGATAGTTTAGGCCAAAGGTTAAACCATCAACTTCAGGCACTTTATGAGTTACAGCAAGTTTGAATTGGTTTTCAGGTGTGTAGTCTTTGACTAACTCATCACCATCAATGTTTAGGTTGCTGTAGCTAAAGCTTGCACTTAGTGTTTCGTTGATTTGACCACTAAGTTCTACTTCAATACCATCGCTGTTAATACCATCTGCGCCATAGTAGCGAGTGTCATCAGGTAATGAATCAGGGATAGCAACAGCAAGGCCAACTTGTTTAGCGTCAAAGTAAGCAACTGTTACAAATAAGTCGTCATCAAGTAGCTGAGCTTTTACACCTATTTCGCTGCTTTTACCTGTGATAGGGTCTAAGTAATCGCCATTGATGTCACGCTCTGTTTGCGGTACGAAGGTTTCTGTGTAGCTTGCATAAGTTGAGAAGCTTTCGTTGATATCATACACAGCACCGAAGTAAGGCACAGTTTGGTCGCTATCTTTGTCTTTTGCAACGCCGTAAGAGGCACCTTCAGTTTCCCAATTTACTTGGCTCACACCTGCTAAAATGCTGAATGCGTCAGTTGCACGAATGCGTGTTGAAATATATGCAGAGCGTTGACGGCTAGTGATATCAGCACCTGTTAAACCATCAGTAAGTGTTGGTACTGGCGCAACACCATCCCAACCACCTAGCTCAGGCATTGCAGGGAAACCATTGCCTGTAGTGTAGTCATACAATGATTTATCTTTGTTATCCATATCTGCTTGGTTTACACCAAACGACAGATCATGTTCCATACCAAATAAATCAAATTTACCTGTTGCGTAGATATCTAAAATGTCGTGCTTATCTTTGTGGTCATATTCACTGGCATAACCCGTTAAGCCAAGACCTGTTTCTCTGTCTGGTGTGCCGTAAACATAGAAAAGCTCCGAGTCTTGCTCATTTTCTAAGTGCGCGTAGCTTGCTTTTAAGAACCAAGTATTGGTGATTGCTTGCTCAATTGATAAGAACAGCTGCTCAGTTGTATTATTCCAATAAGACCAATCAGACGCTGTGCTGGTTGAAGCATCAAAGTTTGTAGCTGAACCATCGCTGTAATAAAGCGGTAAGGCTCCCCACAGTGGGCTGTCGGCATCTTTCTTTTGATTTACATAGTTTGCAGTTACTACTGTGCTATCAGTTAGCTGGCCTTCGTAGGCTAGGTAGTAAATTGTTTTATCTTGCTCGTAACGGTCAAGGTATGACTCGGTTTTATGCTTAGTGAATACTGCACGTACAGCGTGGTTTTCGTTGATAGCTGTAGAGGCGTCAAGCTCTAAACGTTTGTTGTCCCACGAACCATACGATACAGACGCATTTACTTGCGTTTGATAAGTAGGGCGCTTTAGAACCATGTTGACTGTTGCTGATGGGTTACCCGCACCTGTCATTAAACCATTGGCACCACGTACAATTTCAACACTATCGAAAATAGAAGTATCTAGAGTACCTTGGATTGAACCGTTGTCTTGCGGCATACCCATGCCATTAACTTGAAAGTTGGTGATCTCAAAACCACGAGCTTTAAAATAAGTACGGTCAGTTTCGATTTGCTCAACAGTGACACCCGGTGTGCTTTCAAGTACAGCGTTTAGATTATCGAGTGAGAAGTCATCCATTAACGCACGTGAAACAACAGAGATTGACTGTGGTGTTTCTTTAATTGTTAGCCCTAATTTGGTTGCCGACTGTGCTTCTTCAGTGATGTAGTTTTTATGATGCTGGCCATAAACGGCAATTTTTTCAATTGCTTGTTCTTCTTTTTGTTGTTCTGCAAAAGCGTGGCCACTTAAAAGTGCTGAGGTCACAAGGCTTAATTGAGATAAGCGCAAAAATTTTGTTGATGACATGCAAAGTTCCAATTAGTTCAATGAATAGTGAAATTAATGCGTAATTTAATCTAAATGAAAACAATTTGCAATTAGGTCTTGCTGTTTTGGTGAGTAATTGTTTGCAAAAAATTTTAAAGGGCACAGAAATATAAAAAGGAGATATAAAAAAAGCGGCCGAAGCCGCTTCAGGAAGTAAAATAAGTTTAAATTTTAAAATACATATTTTGCAGAGAACTGTAGACGATCCATATCGCCGTCTGCGCCGCTTTCTAACTCACGCTCAGCATGTTTAAACTCAACACCAAATGTTAGCTTTTTAACAGGCGAATATAAAAGGTTGGCACTATAGCTTTGGCTCATTTCTGTAGGGTCGCCAGTCACAGCAAGTAAATCTGTGTTGTTATCTGCTGAGAAGAATGAGTAAAGGAAAGTTGAGCGCCATTGGCTGTTCCAGTGTTGTTGGTAGGCAATAAAGCCTGATGTTGAATCAATTGCATCTAGATCATCACCGTCAAGAACAGCACCATTAGCTACATTTAGACCAATGTAGCGGCCTAAACCTGAACCCTGAGTAAGCATAAATTTAAGGTTATTTTGGCCAAAATTAACTTTACCTGAGGCACTGATACCAAACGATGATGTATCAGCATCAATACCATTTTGTTTATAAGTTAACTGGCGAGCAAGACCGGTAAATACTAATTCACCCCAATCAGCTTTATGTGCGTAACGTGCTGTAAAGTCTGGCATTGATGCATCATCGGTAGCTACGCGTGCTCCGCCAACAGTGACTGTACTCTCTGGGTTTTCGATAGAGAATGACCAATTACCTGTGGTGTAGCGTGCCTGTGCTTGACGGACGAACACAGTACCTTCAGCAGGACCAACGAAGTCGAGCGTTTCAGGTAATGCGCCTACGTTTTGGAAGTTTGACCAAGCTTGACCAAATAACCAACCATCATAAGTCACAAATGCTTGACGAATACGAGGCGCGTAAGAGTTACTAACACGTTCATTACCGCCTGGCGCTGAAGCAATAAAGTCGATTTCAATTTTAGTTTTAATGGTTTTACCATCGTCTAACTTTGTTGCTGTGCCTAGGTTAAAGCGAGATTGGCGTGCATGCATGTCAAACACAGCATCGCTGTCGCTGTCTGCGCCTACCGGTGTTGTACCCGGTACGTAAAAGTCACGGCCAATACTGCCGCCAGCTGGTACGCCTGCAGAGTAATCACTCCACATGGCATCAAGTTTTACATAGCCACCATAAGAAACGTCAGTGTTGCCAATGGTTGCGGCGTTAGCGGTACCTGCAAGTGCACATAAAACAGCTGAAGCTGTGAGTGTTTTTAATGCGGTTACTTTTGTTGTTGTCATAATGTGTATTCCTGTCGAAGCTACTTGTTGATTGCATTAATGTTGTTGTATCACTGTTGTTTAAGAAATGACTTCTCTCAATTATCTATTGGTCTATTAGACTAAGGTGGAATGGGTCGTTAAATCGCATCCAACCTAACATTGGACTAGATTATAGAAGGCAATTTCGAAGTTTTTTGTTAAATGGCAAGATATACAACTAAGGTCTAATACTTTCAGGGGCTTTGCTGAGTGATCCTTGAAGCAGGCCGTAGGCAAGTAATTAAAATGGAGACGACAACAATGTCAGAAAGTATCTATCCAGTACCAGCGCATATCAAGAATGCAGCACTAGTTGATAACGATAAATATAATACACTGTACAAGCAATCTATTGATGACCCTGAAGGATTTTGGCGAGAGCACGGTAAACGTCTTGATTGGTCAACTCCTTATAATAAAGTAAAGAACACCTCATTCGACAAAGGCCACATCAGCATTCGCTGGTATGAAGACGGCCAACTTAACGCATCTTATAACTGTATTGACCGTCACCTTGCCACTAAAGCCGATAAAACAGCCCTCATTTGGGAAGGCGACAACCCTGAACACAACGAAAATATTAGCTACCAACAGCTTCATGACGAAGTAGCTAAACTAGCCAATGGTCTTAAAAAATTAGGCGTATCAAAAGGTGACCGTGTCGCTATTTACATGCCAATGACACCACAGGCTATTTACGCTATGCAAGCTTGTGCACGTATTGGTGCGATTCACTCTGTGGTATTTGGTGGTTTCTCTCCATCAGCGATTGCTGACCGAATTAATGATTCAGGCGCTAAAGTGGTAATTACTTCAGACGAAGGTCGTCGTGCTGGCAATTGCGTACCACTTAAGGCAAATGTTGATGAAGCGGTATCACAAGATTCAGTTACCACGGTTGAGCACGTTATTGTGCATCAGTTAACCGGTGGTGAAGTTGAGTGGAATAGCCATGATATTTGGTGGCATGAACTTGTCGCTGACTTACCTGCTAAGTGTGAACCAGAGCCAATGAATGCAGAAGATCCGCTTTTCATTCTTTATACCTCAGGCTCAACGGGTCAACCAAAAGGTGTAGTTCATACAACCGGGGGTTATCTCGTTTATGCATCGATGACACATGAATACGTGTTTGATCTAAAAGAAGATGATATTTTCTGGTGTAGTGCTGATGTGGGCTGGATCACAGGTCACAGCTACATTGCTTATGGTCCATTAGTGAATGGCTGCACACAAGTGGTATTTGAAGGTGTACCAACCTACCCAACAGCGGGCCGTATGGGTGAAGTGATTGATAAGCACAACGTGACTATCCTGTATACAGCACCAACGGCTATTCGTGCTCTAATGGCAAAAGGTGATGAACCAACAGCTACCTCAACACGCAAAAGCTTACGCGTAATGGGGTCAGTGGGTGAGCCAATTAACCCAGAAGCTTGGGCGTGGTATTACGAGCATATTGGTAACGAAAATTGCCCAATCGTAGATACTTGGTGGCAAACAGAGACTGGTGGCATCATGATCACACCATTACCAGGTGCGACAGATATGAAACCAGGCTCAGCAACACGTCCGTTCTTTGGTATTGCCCCTGCACTATTTGATGCTGAAGGGAATACACTAGAAGGCGCGGTTGACGGCAACCTTGTTATTTTAGATAGCTGGCCATCACAAGCACGTACAGTTTATGGCGACCATGAACGCTTTGAACAAACCTATTTCTCAGCGTACCCAGGCGTGTACTTCACAGGTGATGGTTGTCGTCGTGATGAAGATGGCTACTACTGGATCACAGGCCGTGTAGATGACGTACTTAACGTATCAGGTCACCGCCTAGGTACTGCAGAAATCGAAAGTGCATTGGTTGCTCACGAAGCAGTAGCAGAAGCTGCAGTAGTCGGTTACCCGCATGATATTAAAGGTCAGGGCATCTATGTTTACATCACACCAAATGAAGGTGTTGTAGTGAGCGATGAACTAACGAAAGAGGTACGTAACTGGGTTCGTAAAGAATTAAGCCCAATCGCTTCACCAGATATGATCCAATGGTCTCCGGGTCTACCAAAAACACGTTCTGGTAAGATCATGCGTCGAATTTTACGTAAAATTGCGGCAAACGAGCACCAACAGCTTGGTGATACGTCTACACTAGCCGATCCAAGTGTTGTTGATGAGCTAATCGAAAACCGATTAAATCGTTAAAATCGCGTTAAAAACTTGATTAGAAGTTGATTCTAAACGTAGTATATCGGCTGTCACTTAGAAATAGGTGTCAGCCGAATTTATTAGGAGTGAACCATGAGTCAGTTTTTAATAGCGGACGATCATCCGTTATTTCGTGAAGCGCTGAAAGGGGCATTAAGTGCTAAGTTCGCTGATTTAGAAGTGTTTGAATCAGAAAACTTTGAGACCACTTTGCAGGTGCTAAGCGAACAAGAAGATCTTGATATCTTACTACTAGACCTTCACATGCCAGGCAATGGCGATTTATACGGCCTTATTCGCATTCGCGAAGACTATCCAAGCTTACCAATAGCTGTTGTTTCTGGCAGCGAAGACATCAATGTAGTTTCTAAAGTAATGGGGTATGGTGCGATGGGATTTATTCCTAAGTCATCTTCATCAGATGATATTGCATTGGCAATCAACCACATTCTTGAAGGCGATGTTTGGCTTCCACTTGAACTTAAAGACAAAGTGGCTGCTGTTGATGGCGAAGACAAAGAAATTGCAGCGCAAGTGGCCTCACTTACGCCACAACAATATAAGGTTTTACAATACTTACATGAAGGCTTGTTAAACAAACAAATTGCTTACGAATTACATATTTCTGAAGCAACAGTTAAAGCACACATTACAGCAATTTTTAGAAAGCTAGGTGTGTATAATCGTACTCAAGCGGTATTAATTGCTTCTAAATTACAATTAGAGCCTATTGAGTCGGCATAAAAATTACTGATAACAAAAATAATAAAGAGGCCATATAGCCTCTTCATTTTATAGCTTAAGCGAACACCACTGTTCGATTACCATTAATAAACAGTTTATGCTCAGATGCTAGTTGCAGTGCTTTGCAGAACACCGTTTTCTCTACATCTTTACCCATTTTTGCCATCATCTCTGCGGTATCAGCATGACTGACATGCGTCACATCCTGTAAAATAATCGGTCCTTCATCAAGCTCGTTATTAACAAAGTGTGCGGTAGCACCGATAATTTTCACGCCGCGTTCAAATGCTTGATGGTAAGGCTTTGCACCAATAAAGGCGGGTAAAAATGAATGGTGGATATTAATAATTTTACCTTCAAAGCGCGCCACAAATTCGGGGCTTAAAATACGCATATATTTAGCTAGACCAATAATATCTGGCTGATAGCTGGCAATTAAATCACCTACTTGTTGATCATGCTCTGCACGGCTTAAACCTTCGTGCGACACCACATGAAATGGTACGCCAAAGCCTGCAGCTAGCGGAGCTAAATCTGCATAGTTGGCAATCACAGCCAGTACTTCGATATTTAATGCTTTTTCGAATTGCTTAAGTAATACACCGCCTAAACAATGGGCTTCTTTGGTGGCAAGCAATACTACTTTGGTTTTTTCGTTGCTATGCAGGGCAAGCTCTGCGCCATCAGGCAGTAGCTCAGCAAGGCTTGGTAAAAAATCATCTGAAATAACGCCGCTTAACTCTGTACGCATAAAAAAGCGTTTAGCGTCTTTATCTACAAATTCGTTATTACGTGTAATGTTTAAATTATGCTGATGACAAAGACCGGTGATCTTGGCAATTAGACCAACATCATCATCGCATTGTGTGGTTAAAATAGTGTTCATAGTCCTCATTCTAATCCCGTTTGTGTGAACACCATTATTTGCTAATTTTTTAGCGCTGCATAGCGCAAATTGAACTATCTAATAATTTATCTTATTTGATTGCTTAGGCGCCTAAAATGTAACCATTATTTACTTTTTGTGTAAAAGTAGGCTTCTTTCATTATAAATGTGATTTTCTGTCCATAATTATGATTAATTAAGTGCTTTTCTACATCATTTTCTACACTTTTTAACCTTAACGTAAGTAACTGTAAGTGAAGGTAATCGTTTGTAAAATATAGAATTTTATTGCTTTAGTTGAGTCAAAGTAGATTATTACAAACAATAAGGAATAAACTCCATGAAAAGTACTCTGCTTAAAACAATTGTTGTCACAAGTTTGCTTTCGGTGCTGGCTGCCTGTTCTAGTGACGACAGCAGCAATAGCAACAGCGGCTATGTGCAACTGTACAATGGCTCTTATAATAGCCCCTATACACGTTTATTTGTTGATGACACTGAACGTTCGGGCGCAGATTTTGGTGATGTATCAACCCGCCATAATTACAGCTCGGGTGAGTATGAGCTAAGTTTTAAGTATGTTGATGTCAACGATAGCTATATCACTATTGATGAAGAAGCCATTAAAATTAAAGACGATCAAACCCAGTTGCTAGTAATGAATGGTGATTTTGCTGAGCCAACGTTTACTGAGCTCAGTGTGCCATCTTCAAGCGAAGAGGATGAGTTTAATGTTGGCTTTTTTAATATCGTCGGCGAAGACAAGATTTACGATGTTTACATTGCCACTGATGACGGTTTATTTGATACCGCAGAGTTACTGATGACTTCGCAGTACCTGGTAGAGCCAGAACTATCTACGCTTGAGGAAGGTTATTACACTATTTATGTCACTGCCAGTGGTAGCACTGATGTGATTTTTGAATCACCAAAATTGTACTTTAATGATGAAGCAACTTACATGGCGATGATCCGCCCAAGTTATGCAACAGAAGAAGACGGCATTACCCTTGATGTAGTGACGGCAAGTAGCTCGGTGACTCAACTAAACCACCAAGACGCACAAGGCCAGTTGCGATTTATTAATACTATTGATGATTACACACAAACCCAATTTAAAGTAACAAGAGGAACAACGTCTACCAATACCGAAGTTGTAAGCAACGATAATTACTCTGAATACATGAGTATGTCACCAAATAGTTATAGCGTAGCCATGTTAGATGAGGCTGGCGACAAGATTGTTGATAACTTCTTAATGACATTAGAGCGTGAGCAAAGTGCGGTTGGTCTATTCTACAATGACAAAGATTACGGCCCTCGTATGATGACCATTGAAGAAAACCTAACACCTAGCAGCTATAGCCACACAGTTACTGTGGTTAATTTAATTGATAACTATGTAGGGCAACAGATTGATGAAGTCGATGTGTATTTCACTCTCAATGGTGAAACCGTTGATGATACTAGTAATGTCGTTGAAGGTTTAGATCAATACGACCAAAAAGAGCAGGTGGTTGATAACGAAGTTTATACAACCTATGTGGTGTTTGAAGATAACGGCCAACAGATTGTGCTATTACAACAGAGCGATATGGATTTTACTGAAGAAGGTAACTATATCTTGGTGATTGAACACGATGAAACTACTTATTCAGGTTATAAAATGACCTTAGAGCGTACGGTGACTGAACAGTCTTAACCGGCTTGAACGCAATATCGTTGTTTCTTTACTCTTGCTAAGTGTTTATTATATAAACAATTAAGGTTTTTGCTTTTTTGTTTAAAGCGTACACATGGAGTGAGTATGGACGACGGTATTGCGTTACTAATATTACTAGCATTAGTTGTTGTAGGTGGCTCAATTGCTGGCATTATTGCCTTTTTTCAACTGTCTAGTTTGAAGCGAGAAGTGGCTGCTCTTCGAATAAAACTTAACGCGCCATATATTCATAATTCACAAGCAAATACTGTAAATTCGTTTGATAGTTTAAACGAAGATCTGACCGACACTTCAAAACTAGAACCAAAGCCTGAAGCCATTAATAAGCCAAGTGAGGCAATGGCTAAAAAGCCACAGCAAACGAAACCCAAGCCTGCAACTTTTAATCCGCTAGTTAGCCAACTCGTTACACAAATTAAAGCCAATTGGCTAACTTGGGTAGGAGCGGTTGCTCTTGCCTTTGGTGGTATCTTTTTGGCCCGCTATTCACTTGAAGCCGGTTTATTATCCGAAACCATGCGACTCATACTTGGCGCTATTTTTGGTTTGAGCTTAATTGTCGCGGCTGAGGTTTTACATCGTAAAGGTATTATCTTTGATGGGTTTAGCAACTATATTCCCGCGGCGCTGGCAAGTGGCGGCTTTATTAGTTGTTTTGCATTGACCTTACTAGCCTACAGCCATTATGGCTTACTACAAGCCTTACCAGCATTTAGCATTTTAACCTTGGTCTCTTTGGCTGCAAGCTGGATGGCATTACGTTTTGGCCCCGTGCTGGCTGTAATTGGTATTATTGGCGCTTACAGTGTGCCTGTATGGGTAGATACTGGGAGTAATGACTTTGTTGCACTCCTTACTTATGTTGCTTTTGTCAGTGTATCAGCTTCGCTAGTCGCACATTACGTAAAACGGCATTGGTTGTGGTATCTGTTATGGGCGGGGCATTTAGGCTGGTATTGCTTGGTTGCAATGAGTGCCGCGAAAAACCTGCACTGGTTTATTAATCTTTATGCGCTGTTTAGCATTGTATTGTTAATTGCGATTCCACGCTTAGGGCTGACTATTAAACAAGTTGAATACCGCCCACACCGCTTTAAAACGCTACTGAAACAACTGCCCGATAACCTTCTGTTATTAGCTGTTGTCATGCCACTTTATCTTTTACTCATAAGCAGTAACCAGCTACTAACCTGGCAGCTTAGTATGTTGTCGTTAGTGGCTTTACTGTTGTTTTTGGTATTAAAAAACAGTGTATGGGATCACTGGCTGATAATAGCTGTAGTGAGTGTGGTGTGCTTGCTTACAGGGCAATACAATGCAGTAGATTATTCTGAGCAGCTTTTTGTTTTTAGAAAAAATTATGGAGCAGGGCTATTTTTTATTGCTTTGTTTGCTGGTTATGGGTTTTTGTTTGGTCGAAAATACCCTAAACGCTTAGGTTTTGCTTTACTCGCTTCACTTTCAGGCTTTGTGATTATTAGTTGCTTATATGTCATTACTCCCGATCATGCCTTGATGACGGCGTATCCGGTTTGGTGCTTTGTATTATTGGCACTATCTGCTTGGCTATTTAAGTTATCAATCAATAGTACAAATCCAATGCAGGTATTTAGTTACTGGCTTGGTGGTAATGCCAACATTAGTTTAGCGTTAACCATGCTATTAGAGGGTAGCAGCTTAACCTTAGCGCTTGCTGCGCAAGTGTTGTTAGTCAGTTTTTATGTCAATAAACATAAACTCAGTATTCCTACTTGGCCCCTTAAAGGCTTAGTTGGCGCTTTACTTGTTAGGTTAAGCTTTGCTCCTTGGTCAGCTGACTACAGTGATGCGCTGTTGCTCGGGATGCATTGGAGTTTAGTTGTGTACCCTGTATGTGCAGGCTTATTTTACATGGCAGCAAGGCACTGGCAGCAGCAAACTGTTCGCGTTTGGCTAGAAGGTGCCATGCTTCATTGTATCGCTTTATTTATTACCACAGAGACGAGCTATCAGTTGGTAGGGCACTATCCTGACTTTGCGGATTTGTCTGTGTATGAATATATTTTGCTGACTTGTAACTGGGGAATATTGGGATGTGTCTACCTAATGCGTTCACGATTTACTGAGCAATTAGGTAAACTTTATGAAGTTGCAGGTTTTGCTTTATTAACATTGAGTGGCTTGCTCGTACTGAAAAGCTTTACCGCTGTAAATCCGTTTTTTGAGCCGATAAATATAGGCAGTTGGCCGATTGTTAACTGGTTACTCTTACTCTGGTTAGTTCCTGCTAGTATTGCAATTTGGGCAAGCCAACTGACAAAATCTCAGCGCTATTTGCATAAGCTGTTTACAGTATTTTCAGGTGTGTTGAGTGTGTTATACATCAATGCGGAAATTCGCCACAACTGGCAAGGAGAATTTATAAATCTTGCTTTGCCGACCTCAGATGCAGAGCTTTACAGTTATTCTTTAGCTTGGCTTATCATCGGTGCTTTGGTAGTCGTGGTAGGGCAGTTAAAAACCATTACGGTATTACAAAAGTTCGGCCTAGGGATATTGGCGCTGGTGGTATTAAAAGTGTTCTTGGTTGATATGGCAAACTTAACCGGGTTACTGCGTGCTATTTCGTTTATCGGATTAGGCTTATCGCTAGTTGCACTTAGTTGGTTGTTCCAAAAATTTAAGGCAAAGCCCTCAGCTTTGCCTTAAATCGATGTTGTTAAAAACTTTGGTTAAGCACTGTGGTTAAGCAGTGCCTTTAGTTTAGCGGGCTTAACAGGCTTACTAAGGTAATGAATTTGCTCTTTTTTGGTTTGCTGCTTTAGCGCTTCATCACGTACTGCTGTGATTAAAATTGCCGGTACTGGGCTTTGCCAGATTTCTCTTAGAGTTTTAATAAGCGTAATACCATCGCAATCATGGCCAAGCTGATAATCCATTAAAATCACATCTGGCGCACGGTGCTCTTTGGCATAGGCCATCACGGTCTCAACTTGATCAAATAGTTGATAATTTGCCTGCCATTTTTGTAATAGGCTTGCCATAGCATTAAGGTTTTCCGGGTCATCATCAACCGCAATAATGTTCATTGCGCTGCGATTCTCAACACCTTTCTTAGGAGTATCTTTTTGTTGGATAAATTGGCTTTCACCATAAGGCACTTCAATACTAAAGCGGCTACCTTTTCCTGGTGTTGAGCTTACATCTAAACGTAAAGAGAGTAAGTCAGCCATTCGTTTTACTACCCCTAAGCCAAGACCAACTCCTTTGTTATCACCGGCTTCAATACGATAAAAGTCATTGAAGATTTTTGCTTGCTCTACCTCACTAATACCAGGACCTGTATCCCATACTTCAATGCGTAAATGATGTTTACGTTTGCGACAAGCAATTAAAACTCGACCACTCTCGGTGTATTTAACTGCATTTGAAACCAAGTTTTGAATAATTCGGCGTAGGTAAGTGATATCACTGTGAACGATAATCCCCTGTGAACGTATTGTCAGTTTTAAACCTTTTTCGCTCGACATAATAGCGTATTCATTTTTCAGCGGGGCAAGTATGTCATCAATACTAAAGTGACGCGGGGTAGGGGTCATTGCCCCTTGCTCTAGCTTAGCGATTTCTAAAAGTGCCGACATTAAATGCACTGTCGAATCTAAACTAGCACCAAGCTTTTCAAAGTTGTTTAGGTTGTTACTCGAAAGGGTTTTATCATCTATAGCCGCAAGGTACAGGCGCGCCGCATTCAGCGGTTGTAAAATATCGTGGCTAGCTAAGGCCAGAAAGCGCGTTTTACTATCATTGGCTTGCTCTGCCTCTTTTTTAGCTAAAGTAAGTGCTTGCTCAGTTTGTACCCGGCTATCGATTTGTGCTTGTAAATCTTTATTGATAGTACGAATTTCTTGAGTACGCGCTTCAATGCGGTTTTCAAGATCCATGTTTACTTCTTCAAGTGCATTTTGCGTTTCGATATGCGTGGTAATATCAGAGAAACTTGTCACAAAGCCGCCATCTGGTAGTGGGTTACCAATCATTTCGAACACTTGGCCATTACGGCGGTGGCGAATAAAGTGATGGGGTGTACCGTTTTTAAGATGCTGCACGCGCTTTTCTACATGGCGCTCAACTTCACCGGGGCCACATTCACCGCGCTCGGCATTGTATCTAAGTACATCTTCAATAGGTTGGCCTACTTCGAGAAAGTCATCTGGGTAGGCAAACATCTCTGCGTAGCGTTTATTCCATGCCACCAAATTCAGTTCTTTATCAACAACCGAAATACCATGACTGAGGTTTTCAAGAGAGGTAAATAGTAAGTTTTGGTTAAATTGCAGAGCTTGCGTGGTTTCATCAAAAAAGTTAACGACTTCTTCAAAGGCCATGCGTTTACCAGAAGCAACCGTGTGGATCAGCGCTTGTGCTGAAGATGCACCAAGCACACCGGTTAAGGCACGTTCACAATAAGCAATAAACTCAGGCTCTGGGTGTGCGTTGTTATCATCTAAGTTATGGGATAACGCAAAGTGAGCCAATACTTGTTGTGAGCGCTGCACACCTAAGAAGGTTTGTAGCAGCACTTTAAAGTCATAAACAGTGGCTTTAACGTTTTTATTTAAGCGTCTTGCGAATACTGCTTGCTCTTTAGGATTAACAAAAGCAGCTGCTTGAATTTTATCAATTAAACGTTCATCCGCTCCGAGCGAAAAACTAATGTAACAACCTATATTTGCAAATAAAGCGATTAGGGTGCCACGAGTAATAAGTGTTTGTTGCAGCTCTGCGTTTAGGCTATTACCCGCATCTAAAATAGGCAGCATTAAGAACAAGACCCAACAAATGAAGCCTGCTAATAATCCGGCATAAACTCCATAAGCATGACCTTTTCGCCAATATAAGCCACCAACAATGGCTGGGAGTAATTGTGATACCAAAGAAAAGGCGACTAAACCCATACTAGCGAGTGCTTTACCATGGCCAAACCATTGCTGGTAGAAATACGACAAAATCAAAATACCAGCAATTGTGAAGCGTCTTACTAAGAGAATTTGTGACTTATAGCTGCTGGTGATGAGGTTACGTTTAAACTTACGACGCAGCATTAACGGCAACACCACATCATTTGAGATCATGGTGCTGAGTGTGAGTGTGGCTACTACAATCATCGCCGTCGCCGCAGATAGACCACCAATAAATACAAAGGTCGTTAAAAAAGCGTTCTCGTGCATTAGCGGCAGTGCTAACACAAAGCTATCAGGTGAAAAACCACTGCCAATGCCTGGGTGTATAGCTGCAGTGGCAATAGGAAAAATCATTGCTGCTGTAAGCAACAAATAAAGTGGGAATGCCCACCGGGCAGTATAAAGGTGGCGTTTATCTTGGTTATCGACCACCGTAACGTGGAATTGCCTTGGTAAACAGATAATCGCTGCTGCCGCCATTAGTGATTGGCCAATAAAGTTAAAACTAAAAAAGTCGAAGTTCTGCCAGTGCTGCCAAATAGAGCCCGTTAGCTGCTCGGTTTGCACCGTACTTAAATTAAATAATGTGTATAAGGCAAGCCCAGCAACGGCCACTAAAGCCAGTAGTTTAATCATAGATTCAAAGGCAACAGCAAGCATCAGCCCTGAGCGATATTCGGTTACATCCACCTTACGAGTACCAAAGAATATCGCAAACATTGCCATGATGAGTGTTGCTGAAAGTGCCAGCATAGAGCCGGAGATACGATTGTCGTTTTGTAACAGCAAGAAGCTGCTGCTAAGTGCTTTTAATTGGAGTGCGATATACGGAATCGTCGCTAATAAAGCGATAATCGTCACCATAATGGCGGTGGTTTGCCGCTTACCATAGCGAGCTGAAATAAAGTCGGCGATGGTGGTGATATTTTGCTTTTTACTTACTAGTACTAATTTGCGTAAAAATCCTTGGCCGAAGAAAAATAACAGCGCAGGGCCAATTAATATAGGTAAGTAATTCCAACTGCTGGTGGCTGCTGTTCCGACCGAACCGTAATAAGTCCAAGATGTACAGTAAATTCCTAATGAAAAAGAATAAACAAATGGGTGGTGACTAATTCTTTTTGCAAGAGGAGTGGTTTTGTCTCCCCAATTTGCCAACCAAAACAACACGCCAATATAGGCGAGTGCAACAAATAAAAGCGCAGCTGTCATGTTTAAATTCAGTAATTATTGTAATAACACTACCTTACCAGAATTATGAGCGATTTCGATGGCAAGATTTTTTGCAATAATTATTAATAAAATACAAGTTATTGATATTTAATAAATAGTGTTGTTTTTTGTGTTGTTATTAGACTAATGTCGCAGATCATTCGTTTTTACTATTTTCGCTATTTCGTAAATTTATCTTTGTAGGTTAAGTCATTGTTAAATATCGTTTTTTACTGTTTGTTAACAAATGGTGTTCTGCAGTTTACGTAAACGTAAACTAGCTGTTACGACTATGGTCTCAATTCCATAAATCAGAACCCTTGCTAACTTAGTTAATGACAACTAATACCACTCATTACTTTTTTGTAATGCATAAGGGGATAAAAAATGGCTTTTAAAGATGAAGAACAAGCAAAAGCTTATTGGGCGGAAAACCTCGCACTGCTATTTAAATTATTAGCAATTTGGTTTGTCGTGTCATTTGGCTTCGGCATTTTACTGGTAGACGTACTTAACGAGGTACGTTTCTTTGGGTTTAAACTCGGCTTCTGGTTCTCCCAGCAAGGCGCTATTTACACCTTTGTTGCTTTGATTTTTGTTTACGTTTTCAAAATGAATACGTTAGATAAAAAATACGGCGTAGACGAATAGGAGCTAAGCAATGGATGTTCAAACACTCACGTTTATTATCGTCGGTTTAAGCTTCGCGCTTTATATCGGCATCGCAATCTGGGCTCGTGCTGGGTCAACAAATGAATTCTATGTTGCAGGGGGTGGTGTACCGCCGCTGGCAAATGGTATGGCAACCGCTGCTGACTGGATGAGTGCGGCATCGTTTATCTCAATGGCGGGTATTATCTCGTTTGCGGGTTATGACGGTGGTGTATATCTAATGGGTTGGACAGGTGGTTATGTACTACTTGCACTTTGTTTAGCTCCTTACCTACGTAAGTTTGGTAAGTTCACGGTACCAGATTTCATTGGTGACCGTTACTACTCACAAGCTGCACGTGTTGTTGCAATTTTATGTGCCATCTTTATTTGTTTCACATACATCGCAGGTCAAATGCGTGGTGTAGGTGTGGTTTTCTCTCGCTTCTTAGAAGTAGATATTGAGACCGGTGTTTACATTGGTATGGTGATTGTATTCTTCTACGCTGTATTAGGCGGTATGAAGGGGATTACTTACACGCAAGTAGCTCAGTACTGTGTATTAGTATTTGCTTACCTTGTTCCAGCAATCTTCATTTCAATGATGATGACAGGTCACTTCTTCCCACAAACAGGTTTTGGTGCAACGCTTAGCGATGGCTCAGGACAGTTTGTACTCGATAAACTAGATGGACTCAGTACCGAGCTTGGCTTTGCGCAATACACTGAAGGCTCGAAGAGCATGATTGATGTATTCGCAATCACAGGCGCGCTAATGGTGGGTACTGCAGGTTTACCGCACGTAATCGTTCGTTTCTTCACTGTTCCTCGTGTTAAAGACACGCGTATCTCAGCTGCATGGACACTTGTTTTCATTGCAATCGTTTATACAACAGCACCTGCTGTAGCGTCATTCGCTCGTGTAAACATGATTGATACAATTAACGGTAAAGACGGTAGCGGTACAGAGTACGCAGAAGCACCAGCATGGGTTAAAAATTGGGAAAGAACAGGCTTAATCACCTTTAACGATAAAAATGGTGACGGCAAAATGTTCTACTCAGCAGGTAAGATTGAGGATCCAAACAGCGCAAACGAAGTTAAAGTTGACCGCGACATCATGGTACTTGCAAACCCTGAGATTGCAGACTTACCAGCATGGGTGATTGCATTAGTAGCAGCAGGCGGTATCGCAGCAGCGCTATCAACAACCGCAGGCTTACTATTGGTAATCTCGACCTCGGTATCACACGATTTATTAAAACGTACCTTAAAACCAGATATTAGCGACAAACAAGAACTACTTGCTGCGCGCCTAGCAGCGATGATAGCGATTGTTATTTCAGCTTACTTTGGTATTAACCCGCCAGGGTTCGTGGCCTCGGTTGTTGCCTTTGCCTTCGGCTTAGCAGCGGCGAGCTTCTTCCCTGCAATCATTATGGGTATCTTCTCTAAGAAGATGAATAAAGAAGGTGCGATTGCGGGTATGGTGACAGGTATTACATTCACAGCGGCTTATATTATCTACTTCAAGTTCGTAAGCCCTGAATTGAATGCACCGGCACACTGGTTATTTGGTATCTCACCTGAGGGTATCGGTCTAGTTGGTATGATTGTTAACTTTGTAGTTGCAGGTATCGTACTTAAACTAACAGCTGAAACACCGGTTGAAATCCAAGAAATGGTCGAAGGTATCCGTAACCCTAAAGGTTCGAGCGCAGCACACGCGCACTAATAAAACCATTTTATGAGAACACACTCTTGAAGTTCAAAAGCCCGACTTAAGTCGGGCTTTTTATTTATTTCAAACAGGGGTAGTGTAGATATTGTCTCTATTCTATAGCGAGAATGACCATGAATACCGAGCAACAGGAAGTCGCCCAATTTGTGATGCAACAAACGCCATTTAATCAGCTTGATAGCGCTGCATGCGAGTACTTTGTTAACCATCTCGATATTATTTATCTGACCCGAGAAAATCAAAACCAGTGGTTAAGTTCAGATAACTTAAGATTATTTTTAATTCGTTCTGGCGATTACGATTTAGTTGACCCAAAAGGAGATGTGATCACTAAGTTATCGAGTGGCGATTACTTTGGTTTTCCTTCACTGTTAACTGGCGAAGCGATTCAAAATAGCATTTCAGTGCAAAAGGAAGGCATTGTTTACATGTTAAACCAAGCGGCATTTGATTATTTACGCCGTGAGTACAAGGTATTTGAGCAGTACTTTGTTCGCGCCCATAAAAACCGTTTATTGTCGTCCCATTATAAGAGTCAAAACGAAAGTTGGTCCGAGAAAAAAATCTGCGAATTGATGAATCGTAAGGCCGTTACCTTGGCGCCAGATGCAAGTATTCGTCAAACTGCTAAAAAAATGAAACAACAGGGGGTTTCGTCGATTATGTTAACTGAACATGATCGCCTCGTTGGGGTTGTCACCGACAGAGACTTACGTAACCGCGTATTGGCAGATGAGGTTGACCCACAAGAGCCTGTTAGCAGTATCATGACTTGTAAGCCCAAGTTTATTTTTGAAAATAATCGCGTGTTTTCTGCTTTACACTTAATGCTTAAACACAATATTCACCATCTACCAGTGCTTGATGAATATCACAAACCACTTGGTATGCTCACCAGTACCGATTTGCTGCGGCAGCAAAAAAGCGACCCAGTGCAATTGATTGGGCGAATTTATAAAGCACATAGTGTGGTTGATTTAAAACGTTATTCGCAAGAGATACCCGGTTTATTAAAAGGCTTTTCGAACAATATTGATGACATCTCCTTAATTGGTAAGTTATTAAGTGGCTTAACCGATGCGCTGACTTCGCGCTTGATTCGTTTGTTTCAAGAAGATAATGGTGCTGCACCAACCAGCTTTAGCTTTATCTGTTTTGGCTCTCAAGCACGAGAAGAGCAGACACTCCATTCAGACCAAGATAATGGTCTGTTGCTACCAGATGATTTAACTGAAGAGCAACAAGCGTACTTTAAACGCATGGGCGAATATGTTTGTGAGCATTTAATCGAATGCGGTATAAAGCGTTGTCCTGGCAATATTATGGCGAGCAACTCTGAGTGTCGAATGGGAATAAGCGCGTGGAGCAATAAATTTTATAAGTGGATCACCTCACCGACTCCAGAGGCGATGCTTAATTGTAAGATATTTTTTGACTTACGTTTTATTGAAGGCTCAACTACTTTGTATGAGCGCTTTTGTGAGCAGTTAAAGCGCATTTCTAAAAATGACTTATTCTATGCGGCCATGGCGAGCGACATTAAAAATACCCCTGTGCCTATTGGTTTGTTTAATCAATTTAAATTAGAGAAAGACGAAAAGCAGCATAAGTATCTCGACTTAAAAAAACGCGGTGTGGTGATAATCAACGACATAGTACGTTTATATTCTCTCAAAGCAGGTATTCAGCGCGCTAATACCCAAGAGCGTATTGATGCATTAATGAAATTTTCACTACTTAATAAAGATGACCTTTATAACTTAAAAGATTGTTGGCGCTTTTTAACTCAGTTGCGTTTAGGTACACAAATTAACGAAGAGGGGTTGCCTAGCAACTGCATTAACCCAAATGCTTTGAATTCATTGGAACGACATCAATTAAAAGAAGCATTTTATTTGGTTAAACAGGCGCAGCAAGCCGCCGCATTTAAGTTTGCTCGCGGTAGTTTATAGGAGGCGTTATGGTTAAACGCTGGTTAAGTCGGTATTTAGCGCGCAAGCAACTTTTGGCAGCCGATGCTTATAAAGAGCGCTATGTAGTGATAGACATGGAATTAACAGGCCTTGACCCTCGCCAGCACGAAATTGTCTCGGTGGCGTGGGTGATGATAGAAGATCAGTGCATTAAGCTCAGCGGCGCAAAGCATTTAATAAATAAAGATGTGCAAAGTTTAGAGCAAAGCCCGATTTATCACGGTATTGCAAAACAAGACATAGATACAGGCGAAAGCTTAGCAATGATCCTTGGCAAGCTGCATGAGCATTTTGACGAGTGTATTTTAGTGTTTCATAACGCGGCGCTAGACTGGGGATTTTTAAAACAGGCATGCAGAACGCTTGGCTTAGATGCTAAAGCGCGTTTAATTCTTGATACCTTTGTTATAGAAAAAAAGCGCCTGCACCAGCAAGGGCACGAAATAGGCCACGATGATTTAACTCTTAGTGAATGCCGCAAGCGATACAGCTTACCGCATTATAGTTCGCACCACGCCCTCACTGATGCCATGGCAACGGCCGAGTTATTCTTAGCCCAGTGTCATCAAATTAGTCGTGGTAAGGCATTGAAAGTAGGGGAGCTAGTGTGAATCAGTTAGAATTAAAAATTCCTCCTGTCGCGCTGCTGCTGATCATTGCGTTGATGATGTGGGGCATAGCAGACTTGTTTATGAGTTTTAGCTTCTCGTTTTTCGCATCATCTTTTGTAGCACTACTCATTGCATTTTTAGGTGTGGTGTTTGCTTTATTAGGTGTTTATCAATTTCGCATGCAAGGCACGACCGTTGATCCTCGAATTCCAGAACAGTCAGCGAGTCTTGTTACAAGTGGTGTTTATCAGTTTAGCCGTAACCCAATGTATGTTGGTATGTTATTAATGCTAGTTGGTTGGGGAATTTATCTTGGCAATATTGCGAGTTTTTTAATGCTGCCGGTATTTATTCTCTATATGAATCGATTTCAAATTATGCCAGAAGAAACGTTTATGGCAGAGAAGTTTGGATTAGCTTACCAGCAATACATAAAATCTGTTCGTCGTTGGCTATAAAGGAAAAAAGTAAGAGAATGAGGTCGCTGAAGCAGTTTGACTTATCTTGACCTCTTATAAAAACTTCAAAGGTCGATTACCAAAACTGCGCCATCTAAAACATGCTAAGCAACTTTTATTTCACCTGACCTCATATAAAAATGTCTAAGGTCGATTACCAAAACTGCGCCATCTAAAACATGCTAAGCAACTTTTATTTCACCTGACCTCTTATAAAAATGTCTAAGGTCGATTACCAAAACTGCGCCATCTAAAACATGCTAAGCAACTTTTAT